>JAJDNJ010000078.1 GCA_022340705.1 Betaproteobacteria bacterium | reverse complement strand
ACCCTGGGTCGGTTGTTCGGGTCGCAGAGCGACGAAAACCTCAGGACGCAGCTCGTGCTCCTGATCACGCCACGGCTCGTACGCACGCTGGCGCAGCCCGCCGCGCATACGGTCGAGTTCGCCACGGGCAGTGACCTCGCCGCGCCCGAGTCACCGACAACCGTCCGCCAGGTGCCCACTCGGAAGCCACCCGCGCCACCACAAGCCCCCGCGCCGCCGGCAGGCAACGAGATGCGCCCCTTCGGCGGCGTCGTCACGCCGGGAGCGTCGGAGCAGAAATGAGCGGACGGGACGCCATGGCGACCCGCACCGGCGGCTTCACCCTGATCGAGCTGGTCATCACGGTGGCGATCATCGCGCTGCTCGCCAGCGTCGCGATGCCGCTCAACGAGCTCGTCGTGCAGCGCGCCAAGGAGCAGGACCTGCGCCGCGCGCTGCGCGAGATCCGCGACGGCATCGACCGCTACAAGGAAGCCTCGGACGAAGGCCGCATCACGAAGAAGGTCGGCGAGTCCGGGTATCCGCACAACCTCGAGGAACTGGTCACCGGTGTCGAGGACGCGAAGAGCCCGAAGGAGGCGCGGATCTATTTCCTGCGCCGCATCCCGCGCGATCCGTTCGCCAGCGACCCGAGCCTGAGGGCGGCCGAGACCTGGGGCAAGCGCAGCTACGATAGCCCGCCCGACGACCCGCGCGAGGGCGACGACGTATTCGACGTCTATTCGCGCGCGCAGGGCACCGGCATCAACGGGCGGCCGTACCGCGAATGGTGAGGCGTCCGCGCGGATTCACTCTGATTGAGCTGCTCGTCGTGATGGCGATCATCGCGACCCTGCTGATGCTCGCGGTGCCGCGCTATTTCGCGAGCGAGGAACGCGCCAAAGAGGCGGTGCTCAAGGAGAACCTGTTCCAGATGCGCGACGCGATCGGCAAGTACTACGCCGACAAGGGCAAATACCCAGAAGCGCTCGACACTTTGGCGAGCGAGAAATACCTGCGCGCCGTGCCGGTCGATCCGATCACCGACAGTCCGACGACCTGGGTCGTAGTGCGCCCCGAAGATCCGGAAAAAGATGGCGTCGCCGACGTGCGCAGCGGGGCGCCGGGCACGGCGAGCGACGGAACCCAGTACGCCGACTGGTGATGCGACGCGCGCGACCCGCCGCCGGATTCACCTATCTGACGATCCTGTTCGTCGTCGCGATCATGGGGGTGGGCCTCGCCCTTGCGGGCGAGGTCTGGCACACCGCCGCGGTGCGCGAGCGCGAGGCCGCGCTGCTCTGGACGGGCGAGCAGTACCGCAGGGCGATCGAGCGCTACTACCTCGCCGGCCCCCGCCAATACCCGCGCGAGCTGGCCGATCTGCTCAAGGATTCGCGCAAAGCGAACGTCGAACGCTACCTGCGCCGGCTGTATCCGGACCCGATCACCAACAGCGCTGAATGGGGCGTCGTCAAGGCGCCCGACGGCGGCGTGATGGGCATCTACAGCCGCTCGGAGGACAAGCCGTTCAAGGAAACCGGGTTCAAGCCCGCGCAGGCGGATTTTGCCGGCGCGCAGAAATATTCCGACTGGAAGTTCGTCTACGTTTCCCCGGCCGCGCCGCAGCAGCCTGCCGGGCCGAAGCCCGTCCCGGCGACGCCCGGGGCGTCGAAGTCGGCCGCGCAGATCAATCGCTAGCAGGCCCGCTCAGCCGTTCAGGCTGCGCTTGGCGACCGCGAGCGCCGCCTCGCGCATGACCTCCGACATCGACGGGTGCGCGTGGCAGATGCGCGCGATGTCCTCCGAGCTCGCACCGAACTCCATCGCCACCACCGCCTCGGCGATCAACTCGGAGGCCTGCCCTCCGAGGGCATGCACCCCGAGCACCCGGTCGGTCTTCTCGTCGGCGAGCATCTTGATGAAACCCTCGGGCTCGTCGCGGCCGAGCGCACGGCCGTTGTAAGCGAACGGGAAGCGGCCCGAGCGGTAGGCGATGCCCTCGGCGCGCAGCTCCTGCTCGGTTTTGCCGACCCAGGCAATCTCGGGCGCGGTATACATCACCCAGGGGATGGCATCGTAGTTCACGTGGCCGTGCTGGCCGGCGATGATCTCGGCGACCATCACGCCCTCCTCCTCGCCCTTGTGCGCGAGCATCGGCCCGCGCACCACGTCACCGACCGCAAACACCCGCGGCAGGCTGGCGCGGCAGTTCTTGTCGACGTCGATGAAGCCGCGCTCGTCGAGCCGCAGTCCGACCGCCTCGGTCCCGAGGCCCTCGGTATTGGGCGTCCGCCCGACCGATACGATGAGCCGATCTACATCTAAGCTTTTAGTTGAACTATCGATCCCAGTATATTGAACAGAAACACCTTTTTTCGATTTCTTCACTCCGGTAATCTTGACGTCGAGCTCGATGTCGAGGCCCTGCTCCTCGGTGAAGATCTTCCAGGCCTCCTTGGCGATCGACTCGTCCGCGGCGCCGAGGAAGTTGGGCAGCGCCTCGAGGATCTTCACCTTGGCACCGAGCCGACGCCAGACGCTGCCCAGCTCGAGGCCGATCACGCCGGCGCCGATCACCCCGAGGCGCTCGGGAACCGCGCGGAAGGCGAGCGCGCCCTCGTTGTCGCAGATCAGGTTGTTGTCGACCTCGATCCCGGGCAGGCTGCGCGCCTTCGAGCCGGTCGCGATGATCACGTTGCGCGCCTCGATCGGCTCGCTGCCCCCCTCGCCCGCGACCTCCAGCTTCCAAGTGGTCCCGCCGCTGACGAACGAGCCGCGCCCGCGCAGCCAGCTGACCTTGTTCTTCTTGAACAGGCCCTCGATTCCCGTGGTCATCTTGCCCACGATCGCGTCCTTGCGCGCGAGCATGCGCTCCAGGTCGAGTTCGACCCCCTTGGCGCGGATGCCGTGCACCTGGAACTTGTGCAGCACGCGCTCGTAGTTCTCGGAGGACTCGAGCAGGGCCTTGGACGGAATGCAGCCGACGTTCAGGCAGGTCCCGCCGAGCGCGTACTTGCCCTGCGGCGTCTTCCACTGATCGATGCAGGCCGTGGACAGGCCGAGCTGCGCGGCGCGAATTGCGGCCACATAGCCCGCCGGACCGGCTCCGATGACGACGACGTCGAAAATCTGTGCCATGAAAATCCTCAGAGCTCGAGCAGAAGGCGCGCCGGGTCCTCGAGCGCCTCCTTGATTGCGACGAGAAACAGCACTGCCTCGCGCCCATCGATGATGCGATGGTCGTAGGACAGCGCCAGATAGTTCATCGGCCGGGCGACGATCTGGCCGTTTTCGACCACCGCGCGCTCCTTGGTCGCGTGCACGCCGAGGATCGCCGACTGCGGCGGGTTGATGATCGGCGTCGACAGCATCGAGCCGAACACGCCGCCGTTCGAGATCGAGAACGTGCCGCCGGTCAGCTCCTCGATCGTCAGCTTGCCGTCCTGGGCGCGCTTGCCGTAATCGGCGATCGCCTTCTCGATCGCCGCGAATCCCATCTGGTCAGCATCGCGCAGGATCGGGACCACCAGGCCGCGCGGGCTGCCGACCGCGATGCCGATGTCGAAGTAGCCGTGATAGACGATGTCGTTGCCGTCGACCGAGGCGTTGACCACAGGGAATTTCTTCAGCGCGGCGACCGCCGCCTTGACGAAGAAGGACATGAAGCCGAGGCGCACGCCATGCTCTTTCTCGAACTGCGCCTGGTGCGTCTTGCGCAGCGTCATCACCGGCTGCATGTTGACCTCGTTGAAGGTCGTCAGGATCGCAGCGGTGGACTGCGAATGCACCAGCCGCTCGGCGATACGCGCGCGCAAGCGCGACATTGGCACGCGCTGTTCCGGACGCTCGCCGAGCACGCGATCGATGTTCACGGGAGGGCTGACCGGCGGCTGCATCGGCCGCGCCGCGGCGGGCGCGGTCGGCACCGCCGGCGCGGCCTCGGGCGCCGCCGCGTAGCTGCCGGCCTTGCCGACATGCGCGAGCACGTCGGCCTTGGTCACGCGCCCGTCGCGCCCGCTGCCCTGGATCTTGGAGGGGTCGATGCCCTGCTCCGCGGCGAGCTTTTGCGCCGCCGGCATCACGGGGCGTTGCGCGCGCTCCGCCGCCGGTGGCGCCGGAGCCGCAGGCGCCGGTGCTGCCGCGGGCGCCGCAGCCGGCGCCGGCTTTGCTCCGGCCGCCGCCTTGGCATCGGTGTCGATGCGCGCGATCACCTCGCCCGAGGTCACCGCGCTGCGCTCGGCCTTGACGATCTCGAGCAGCACGCCGTCCGCCGGAGACGGCAGCTCCATCACGACCTTGTCGGTCTCGATCTCGATCAGATTTTCGTCGCGCGCGACCGGATCGCCCGCCTTCTTGTGCCATTCGAGCAGCGTCGCTTCGGCAACCGATTCCGACAGCTGCGGCACCTTGACTTCGACAATCATCCAAACTCCCGTTTTGGTTTTCCCCGGTTTCGGCTCCACCGTCCCCGGGTTTGCAAAAACCAGCGCGTAACGCGCCGGGGATGCCGGCCCCATGGTGTTCGGGCCGGCGTCATCGATGTTTCCTAGGTAATCATTTCAGCTTCCCGAAGGCCTGCTCGACGAGCGCCTTCTGCTCCTCGTTGTGCTTGGCGAGATAGCCGGTCGCCGGCGACGCCGACGCCGGCCGTCCCGCATAGTAGAGCCTCTGCTGCGGGCGCATGTTCGCCGCCAGATAGTGCCCGCTCTGGTACCAGGCGCCCTGGTTCTGCGGCTCCTCCTGGCACCAGACCACCTCGTTGGCGTGCGGATAGCGCTTGATCTCGGCGGCAAACTGCTTGTGCGGGAACGGGTAGAGCTGCTCGATGCGCAGAATCGCGATGTCGTCGTGCCGCTGCTCGCGCCGCGCGGCAAGCAGGTCGTAGTACACCTTTCCGCAGCACACGACGAGGCGGCGCACGCCCTTCGGATCGAGCCCGTCGATCTCGCCGATCACCGGCAGGAACGAGCCGCCCGCCAGCTCCTTGATCGACACCGCCGCTTCCTTGCGCCGCAACAGCGACTTCGGCGTCATCACGATCAGCGGCTTGCGGAACGGGCGCAGCATCTGACGCCGCAGCAGATGAAAGATCTGCGACGCATTCGAGGGTACGCAGACCTGCATGTTGTGCTCGGCGCAAAGCTGCAGATAGCGCTCCAGGCGCGCCGAGGAATGCTCCGGCCCCTGACCTTCGTAACCGTGCGGCAGCAGCATCGCCAGTCCCGAGACCCGGCCCCATTTCGACTCGCCCGAGGAGATGAACTGGTCGATCACCACTTGCGCGCCGTTCGCGAAGTCTCCGAACTGCGCTTCCCAGACCACCAGCGCGTTTGGCTCGGCCGTCGAGAAGCCGTATTCGAAGCCGAGCACCGCCTCTTCCGACAAGACCGAATCGATGATCACGAACGAGCCCTGGTCGGGCGCGATGTTCTGCAGCGGCGTGTAGACACCCTGGTCCCAGCGCTCGCGGCTCTGGTCGTGGAGCACCGCATGGCGGTGCGCGAAGGTGCCGCGCCCGGCGTCCTGGCCCGAGACGCGCACGTCGTAGCCGTTCGAAAGGAGACTTGCGTAAGCCAGCGTCTCGCCCATGCCCCAGTCGACCGGCAGCTTGCCCTCGGCCATCTGGCGGCGCGCCTCAATCACCCGGCCGACCGACGGGTGCAGGTGAAAGCCCTCCGGCACGCTGGTTACCCGCTCGGCGAGGCGCTGCAGCTCGGCGAGCGGCACGTGCGTGTCGGCGCCTTCGGTCCATTTGGTGTTCAGGTACGGCGCCCAGTCGACCGCGAACTTGCTGCGGAAATTCGAGATCACCGGATTGCTGGTGTGCTGCCCGGCGTCGAGCGCGGCACGGAACTGCTTGATCATCTCCTCGGGCTCGTCCGGTCCGAGCACGCCGTGCGCCACCAGCTTCTCTGCGTACAGGCGACGCGTGCCCTGGTGCTGCGCGATTTTCTTGTACATCAGCGGCTGGGTGACGAAGGGCTCATCCTGCTCGTTGTGGCCGAGCTTGCGGAAGCAGACGATGTCGATGACCACGTCCTTGTGGAAGGTCTGGCGAAAGTCGAGCGCGAGCTGCGTGACATAGAGCACCGCTTCAGGGTCGTCGCCGTTGACGTGAAAGATCGGCGCTTCGACCATCTTCGCGACATCGGTGCAATAGGTTGTCGAGCGCGAATCGCGCGGATCCGAGGTGGTAAAGCCGATCTGGTTGTTGACGATCAGGTGCACCGTGCCGCCGGTGCCGTAGCCGCGCGTATTGGCCAGGCTGAGGGTTTCCATCACCACGCCCTGGCCGACGAAGGCCGCGTCGCCGTGCACCAGGATCGGCAGCACCTGGTCGCCGGTCTTGTCATCGCGCCGGCGCTGGCGCGCCCGCACCGAGCCCTCGACCACCGGATTGACGATCTCGAGGTGCGAAGGGTTGAACGCGAGCGACAGATGCACCGGGCCGCCCGGGGTCGAGATGTCGGAAGAAAAGCCGTTGTGGTACTTGACGTCGCCCATGGTCACGGCCGGCGCATGCTTGCCCTCGAACTCGAGGAACAGGTCGCGCGGCATTTTGCCAAGCACGTTGACCAGCACGTTGAGCCGACCACGATGCGCCATGCCGAGCACGCTCTCCTGAATTCCGAGGCTGCCGCCGCGCTGGATCAGCTCGTCGATCGCAACGATCAGCGACTCGCCGCCTTCGAGCGAGAAGCGCTTCTGGCCGACATACTTGGTGTGCAGATAGCGCTCGAGCGTCTCGGCCTCGGTCAGCTTCTGCAGCAGCCGGCGCTGCTGGTCGGCGGTCAGCTTCGGCGTCGCACGCAGCGGCTCGATCCGCTCCTGGATCCAGAGGCGCTGGGCGCGCTCGCTGATGAACATGAATTCGAAGCCGATGTTGCCGCAGTAGGTCTCGCGCAGCGCCTGGAGCAGGTTGCGCAGGCTCGTGCGGTCGAGTCCGACGTATGACCCGGCATTCACCTCGCGGTCGAGGTCCCCCTCGGTGAGGTCGTAGTACGCCGGCTCGAGCTCCGGCGCCGGCAGGCGCGGCAGGCGCTTGAGCGGATCGAGCGTCGCCCAGCGCGAGCCGGCGATCCGGTACCCGGTCACCAGCAGTAGCGCGGCGACCTGCAGGCGCTCGTCGGCGCCGATCGAGCCCGGCGCCTGCCCGCGCAGTGCGCCGGCCTTCGCGCGCTGCACGAACGATTGGACCACCGGCGCATGGGCGACATCCTTGGTCGCCTCGCCAACCGCACCCGGCGCGACCTGCATCGCATCGAAATACTCGCGCCACTGCTCCGGGACCGCCCCGGGGTTGGCGAGATATTGCTCGTACAGGTCCTCGACGAACGGGGCGTTGCCCCCGAAGAGGTAGGAATTGGACATGAACTCGCGCATCAGGCTCATACCTTCGCCTCCGTCGGCAGCACTGCGTCGAATCGAGCGAACTGGCCGGTTGCGGTTGGCTACGGCCCTAACCGCGCTTGCCGATCGGCACCACGTCGCGCTGGGTTTTGCCCTGGTAGAGCTGGCGCGGGCGGCCGATCTTCTGATCCGGGTCTACGATCATCTCCTTCCACTGCGCGATCCAGCCCACGGTACGCGCGAGCGCGAAGATGGAGGTGAACATCGAGGTTGGAATGCCGATCGCGCGCTGCACGATGCCCGAGTAGAAGTCGACGTTCGGGTAGAGCTTGCGCTCGACGAAGTAGTCGTCCTCGAGCGCGATCTTCTCCAGCGCGATCGCGAGCGCGAACAGACGGTCGTTCGCCAGGCCGAGCTCGCCGAGCACCTCGTGGCAGGTCTCGCGCATCAGCTTGGCGCGCGGGTCGTAGTTCTTGTAGACGCGATGGCCGAAGCCCATCAGGCGCACGTGCGAGTTCTTGTCCTTCACCTGCTTGATGAACTCGCCCACCTTGGAGACGTCGCCGATTTGCTCGAGCATCTGCAGGCAGGCCTCGTTCGCGCCGCCGTGCGCCGGCCCCCAGAGGCAGGCGATGCCCGCGGCGATGCAGGCGAAGGGATTCGCGCCCGACGAGCCCGACAGGCGCACGGTCGAGGTCGAGGCGTTCTGCTCGTGGTCGGCGTGCAGGATGAAGATGCGGTCGAGCGCGCGCACCAGCACGTCGTTTACCTGGTATTCCTCGCAGGGCGTGCCGAACATCATGCGCAGGAAGTTCGCCGCGTAGGACAGGTCGTTGCGCGGATACATGAACGGCTGGCCCAGGTTGTACTTGTAGGCCAAGGCGGCGATGGTCGGCATCTTGGCGATGAGCCGGAACGCGGCGACCTCGCGATGGCGCGGGTCGTTGATGTCGAGCGAGTCGTGATAGAAGGCCGACAGCGCGCCGACCACGCCCACCATGGTGGCCATCGGGTGCGCGTCGCGCCGGAACCCGGAGTAGAAGTCCAGCATCTGCTCGTGCAGCATGGTGTGCCGCGTGACCATGCCGACGAACTCGTCCTTTTCCTTCTGCGCTGGCAGCTCGCCGTAGAGCAGCAGGAAGCAGACCTCGAGGAAATCGCAGTGCACTGCGAGCTGCTCGATCGGGTAGCCGCGGTAGAGCAGAATCCCCTTGTCGCCATCGATGTAGGTGATCGTCGAGTTGCAGCTCGCCGTCGACATGAAGCCCGGGTCGTAGGTAAACATGCCGGACTGGCCGTACAGGGCGCGTATGTCAATGACTTCCGGCCCAACCGAGCCGGAGAGCACCGGGAACTCATGCTTTTTGCCGTCGGGCAGCGTGAGCGTCGCTTTCTTTTCCATGACTTTTCCTTCCACCGTCTAGCAGGCGCGCAGCTGCGCCAGGATACCGCGCAACCGCGCATCTACGCGGTCGCTGCGGCCAATCACCAGTTCCCACAAATCGTTGTCGGGCTGCTCGAGCAGCTCGCTCAGCGCGGCGGCATCGCTCTCCGACAGCGTCTTCCCCTCGCGCCGCAGAAAGCGCTCGAGCACGAGGTCCAGCTCCAGCAAACCGCGCCGGCACTTCCACTTCAGTCGATCGTGCTGCAGCCGGTCCATGCGTTCCCGGGCGTCGCCTATACCGCGCGCCGTACCATGATGTCCTTGATCTTGCCGATCGCCCGCGTCGGATTGAGGTTCTTCGGGCACACGTCGACGCAATTCATGATCGTGTGACAGCGGAACAGCCGATACGGGTCCTCGAGATTGTCCAAGCGCTCCGACGTCGCTCGGTCGCGCGTATCGGCGATGAAGCGGTAGGCCTGCAGCAGCCCCGCCGGGCCGACGAATTTGTCCGGGTTCCACCAGAACGACGGGCAGGCGGTCGAGCAGCAGGCGCAAAGGATGCACTCGTACAGGCCGTTCAGCTCATCGCGCGCCTCGGGCGACTGCAGGCGCTCGCGCTCGGGCGCCGGCTCGTCATTGATCAGGTAGGGGCGAATCGACTCGTACTGCTTGAAGAACTGAGTCATGTCGACGATCAGGTCGCGCACCACCGGCAGCCCCGGCAGAGGCCGCAGCGTGACCTGCGCCGGCAGATCGGCGAGCTTGGTGATGCAGGCCAAGCCGTTCTTGCCGTTGATGTTCATCGCGTCCGAGCCGCACACGCCCTCGCGGCAGGAGCGCCGAAAGGCGAGCGAGTCGTCCTGCGCCTTGATCTTCACCAGCGCGTCGAGCAGCATGCGGTCGGTCGGCTCGAGCGCAACCTCGTAGGCCTTCATGTAAGGCCGCGCGTCCTTCTCCGGATCGTAGCGGTAGATATTGAAGCGCATCTCAGTAGGCTCAGTAGGCTCAGTAGGTCCTGACCTTGGGTTCGAAGCTGTCGACGCTGAGTGGCTTGAGGTGCACCGGCTTGTACGCCAGCCGGTTGCCGTCCTTGTACCAGAGGGTGTGCTTCAGCCAGTTCGCGTCGTCGCGATCGGGGTGATCGCTGCGCGCCTGCGCGCCGCGGCTCTCCTTGCGCGCCTCGGCCGACACCACGGTCGCCATCGCCGTCTCGACCAGGTTGTCGAGCTCGAGCGCCTCGATGCGCGCCGTGTTGAACACCTTCGACTTGTCCTCGATCGCGATACGCTCGGCGCGCGCCGCGATCGCTTTCATCTTCTCGACCCCCTCGATGAGCAGCTCGGGAAAACGGAACACGCCGCAATGCGCTTGCATCGTACGCCGCAGCTCGTTCGACACCTCTGCTACGCGCTCGCCCGAGCGGGCCGAGTCGAGCCGCACGAGGCGGGCCTGCGAGCGCTCGCCTGCGTCCTTCGGCAGCGGCTTGTGCGCTTCGGGCATCGCACGAATCGACTTGACCATCTGCTCGCCCGAGGACTTGCCGAACACCAGCAGGTCGAGGAGCGAATTCGTGCCCAGGCGGTTCGCGCCGTGGACCGAGACGCAGGAGCATTCGCCCGCTGCGTACAGCCCGCGCACCACGGCCTCGTCGTTGCCGCCCGCGGGAACGACCACCTCGCCAAGGTAGTTGGCGGGGATGCCGCCCATCTGGTAGTGCACCGTCGGCACCACCGGGATCGGTTCGCGGATCGGGTCGGCGTTGGCGAACTTGATTGCAATCTCGCGGATGCCCGGCAGGCGCTGATTGATCACGTCGGCGCCGAGGTGATCGAGCTTGAGCATTACATGGTCAGCGTCCGGCCCGCAGCCGCGGCCTTCCTTGATCTCGGTGGTCATCGCGCGCGACACCACGTCGCGGCTCGCGAGGTCCTTGGCGTTGGGCGCATAGCGCTCCATGAAACGCTCGCCGTTCTTGTTGAGCAGGTAGCCGCCCTCACCGCGCACCCCCTCGGTGATCAGCACGCCCGCGCCGTATACGCCGGTCGGATGGAACTGATAGAACTCCATGTCCTGGAGCGGAAGCCCTGCGCGCGCCGCCATGCCGAGCCCGTCGCCGGTGTTGATGAACGCGTTGGTGCTCGCGGCGAAAATCCGGCCGGCACCTCCCGTCGCGAGTAACGTGGCTTTGGCGTGAAACAGGCTTGCCTCTCCCGTCTCCATCTCGAGCGCGGTCACCCCGAGCACGTCGCCCTCGGCATCTCGAACGAGGTCGAGCGCCATCCATTCGACGAAGAACTGCGTGTTCGCGTGCACGTTCTGCTGGTAGAGCGTATGCAGCATCGCGTGACCGGTGCGGTCGGCCGCCGCGCAAGCGCGCATCGCCATCTTCGCGCTGCCGTAGTCCTGTGTGTGGCCGCCGAACGGCCGCTGGTAGATCTTGCCGTTCTCCAGACGGTCGAAAGGCATGCCCATGTGCTCGAGCTCGATCACCACCTCGACCGCGCGCCGGCACATGTACTCGATCGCGTCCTGATCACCGAGATAGTCCGACCCTTTCACGGTGTCGTACATGTGCCAGTGCCAGTTGTCCTCGCCCGAATTCGCGAGCGGCGCCGCGACGCCTCCCTGTGCCGCGACCGTATGCGAACGCGTCGGAAACACCTTGGTCAGCACGGCGACGCGGAGTCCCGCACGCGACAGCTCGAGCGCCGCGCGCAGGCCCGAGCCCCCGGCCCCGACCACGATCGCATCGAATGTGCGTACCGGCAGAGACACGCCTCACCTCCAGAGAATCTGGATCGCCCAGCCGACGTAGCCGGCGATCACCAGCAGCACCAGCACTTGAAGCGAAAGGCGCAGGCCTGTCGGCTTCACGTAGTCCATCAGGATGTCGCGCACGCCGACCCAGGCATGCCAGGCGAGGCTGGCAGCGAACAGCAGCGTCGCCACGCGCATCCAGCCCTGCGCAAAAAGGTCGCTCCACACCGCGTAGCTGATCGGCTGGCCAGTGAGCAGCACGACCGCGAGCACCACCGAGTACAGCGCCATGATCAAACCGGTGATGCGCTGCGCGAGCCAGTCGCGCAAGCCGTAATGCGCACCGACAACGACGCGGTTCACCATAGCTTCGCTCCGAAGAACGCGGTGAGCAGGAGGCTCGCCACGAGCACGACGATGCCCGAGCGTCGCGCACTCACTTTATCGACGCCCTTGTGCAGATCGAGCAGCAGGAAACGGATGCCGGCGCAGAAGTGGTGGCAGTACGCCCACACCAGTACGAGCAACGACAGCTTGACCAGCGTGAAGCTCAAGTAATGCTGGATCGCGCGAAACCCGGCCTCCGCAGACAGGCTGCGATCAAGCAGGAACAGGAGCCAGATTCCGGAGAAGAAAAGAAGCACTCCGCTGACGCGGTGCAATATCGAGACCCAGCCCGCCAGCGGAAGGCGGATCTCAAACAGGATTGCCTGCAGGCTCAGGTACTTGGGGCGTTGCTTGTGGATTGTGGCGTTGGCCATTGTTCGATATTTTGCCGTGCCGCGGACCCTATCGTCGCGCCGCAGCATCGGTTCGCGGCATAAGGCGAAATTATATAGGCCGCGCCCCGCGGGACGAAACGCAGCTGCGATCCAGCATGCCCTACTTAAAGTCTGATCGAGCCCCCCGACTTGCTCAGAGTTTGGTCTTCAGTCGGGTGATCACAAGGGGGCGCAGCCCCCTTGTCCCGACCTAGCCGAGTTCGCTGCGGTAGTAGTGCCGGTCGGTCTTGTACACGCCCTTGCGCCATTCGACCGGCGTATCGCCGTAGGTGAACGACAGGCGCTCGACCTGGAGCAGCGCATGGCCTGGCTCGATGCCAAGCAGCTCGGCCGCCACCGCGTCCGCGGAAACGGCCTTCAGGCGCTCTTCGGCACGCACCATCCGTGTGCCGAACTCGGTTTCGAACAGGTTGTACAGCGCCCCCTGATGCTCGGAGATCGCGGCCGCGCTGATGCCCTTGAAGCGGTTGCCGGGCAGCCAGACCTCTTCCAGCAGCACCAGGTTGCCGTCGAAGGCGATGCGCCGCTTGAGCATGATCACCGGCTCGCCGGCCTTGAGCTCGAGCAGGCGTGCGAGCTCGGCCGAGGCCCGCGCGCGCCGAAAGTCGAGCAGCTCGCGCTCGGCGGCAACCGCCTCCCCGCTGTCCGGTGTCAGGCGCAGGAAGCGAAACCGCACCTGGGGCTCGCCGTGGGTGGCGACGAAGGTGCCCTTACCCTGGCGGCGCACGAGCAGGTTCTCCGCGGCGAGTTCGTCGATCGCCTTGCGCACCGTGCCCTGGCTGACCCGGAAGCGCGCGGCGAGATCCAGCTCGCTCGGAATTGCCTCGCCCGGGCGCCACTCGCCGCGACGCAAACCCTCGAGCAGCAAGTCCTTGATCTGGCGGTAAAGAGGGCTGAATCGGGGGGATGACATGGTGAGCTATTGGACCACAGCTTGGCGAACTCGTCTATCATCTGTGTTATGTCTTATAAAAGACAAAAGACACGTTGACTTCCGCCTGAGCGGCGCATACCATCGCCTCGCCGGACGCGGGCCGATGCCGAGCCGCGCAGCCCGCCACGCACCGGCACCGCGTTGTACCTTCAGAGAGCGTTTTTTCGGAGCCCCGCGATGTCAAAAGCACCCGTACGCGTGGCCGTCACCGGCGCCGCCGGCCAGATCGGCTATTCCCTGCTCTTCCGCATTGCCGCCGGCAACATGCTCGGACCGGACCAGCCCGTCATTCTGCAGATGCTGGAGATTCCCGACGACAAGGCGCAAAAGGCGCTCGCCGGCGTCATGATGGAGCTCGACGACTGCGCCTTTCCCCTGCTGCACGGCATGAGCGCCGCCTCGGACCCGAAGGTCGCATTCAAGGATGCGCAGGTCGCGCTGCTCGTCGGCGCACGTCCGCGCGGCCCCGGCATGGAACGCAAGGATCTTCTTTCCGCCAACGGCAAAATCTTCCAGCCGCAGGGCCGAGCACTGAACGAAGTCGCGGCACGCGATGTGCGCGTGCTGGTGGTCGGCAATCCAGCGAACACCAACGCGCTGATCGCGATGAAGAATGCCCCCGAGCTGAAACCGACGCAGTTCACCGCGATGATGCGCCTCGACCACAACCGCGCGCGCAGCCAGATTGCGGCCAAGCTGGGCAAGCCGGTCGCCGCCGTGCGCAAGACGATCGTCTGGGGGAACCATTCCGCGACCCAGTACCCCGACCTGTTCCATGCCGAGTGTGAGGGCAAGAAGGCCTGGGACCAGATCAAGGACCAGGAATGGCTCGAGAAGACCTTCATCCCGACGGTACAGAAGCGTGGCGCGGCGATCATCGAGGCACGCGGGCTGTCCTCCGCGGCGAGCGCGGCGAGCGCGGCGATCGACCATGTACGCGACTGGGTGCACGGCACGCCCGAGGGCGATTGGGTCTCGATGGGCGTGCCCGCGGACGGGAGCTACGGCATCCCCGAGGGCGTGCTCTACGGCATGCCAATGGTCTGCAAGAATGGCGCCTACCAAGTGGTGCAGGGACTCGAGATCAGCGAGTTCGCGCGCGGCAAGATGTCGGCCACCCTCAAGGAACTGCACGAAGAGCGCGACAGCGTCAAAGACCTTCTCGGTTGAGGTGCGCCATGACACCCGGTGAAAAATTCCGCCAGGCACTGCGCGAAGAATCGCCGCTTCAGATCGTCGGGACCATCCTCGCCTACCATGCGCTGCTCGCCAAGCGCAGCGGCTATCGGGCGATCTATCTATCCGGTGGCGGCGTGGCCGCTGGCTCGCTCGGCATGCCGGACCTCGGGATCTCCAATCTCGACGACGTGCTGATCGACGTGCGCCGCATCACCGATGTCTGTGACCTGCCGCTGCTGGTCGACGTCGACACCGGTTTCGGTGCGAGCGCATTCAACGTCGCACGCACGGTCCGCTCGCTGATCAAGGCCGGTGCCGCGGCGATGCACATCGAAGACCAGGTGGGGGCCAAGCGTTGCGGGCACCGCCCCGGAAAGGAAGTTGTCAGCACCGATGAGATGTGCGACCGCATCCGCGCCGCGGCGGACGCGCGCGGCGATTCCGCCTTCTGCATCATGGCGCGCACCGATGCGCTTGCGAGCGAGGGGCTCGAGCGCGCGCTCGAGCGCGCGGCGAAATACGTCGAGGCCGGCGCCGACATGATCTTTCCCGAGGCGATGACCGAGCTGGCGATGTACCGGCGCTTCGTCGAGGCGGTGAAGGTTCCGGTGCTCGCCAACATCACCGAGTTCGGCCAGACACCGCTGTTCACGGTCGACGAGCTGCGCTCGGCGGGTGTGGCGATGGCGCTCTACCCGCTGTCGGCGTTCCGCGCGATGAACAAGGCCGCGTTGAACGTCTATGCCACGCTGCGCCGCGACGGCACGCAGAAGGCCGTCGTCGACAGCATGCAGTCGCGCGACGACCTCTATGACTACCTGAACTACCACGCTTACGAGCACAAGCTCGACGAGCTGTTCGCGAAGGAGAAATCCGCATGAGCGCAAAGAAGGCGGGCGCAACGCCCAAACCGAAGAAGTCGGTCGCCCTTTCCGGCGTACCGGCCGGTAACACTGCGCTGTGCACCGTCGGGCGGAGCGGCAACGACCTGCACTATCGCGGCTACGACATCCTGGATTTCGCCGATACGGCGGAGTTCGAGGAGGTCGCCTACCTGCTCGTGCATGGCAAGCTGCCCACCGCGGCGGAGCTCACCGCCTACAAGACCAAGCTGCGCGGCCTGCGCGGCGTCCCGGCCGCGGTGCGCGGCGTGCTCGAGTGCATTCCCGCGGGCGCGCACCCGATGGACGTATTGCGCAGCGCCTGCTCCGCGCTCGGCGCGGTGCTGCCGGAAAATCCGGACCACAAGCTCGCCGAGGCGCGCGACATCGCCGACCGGCTGATGGCGAGCTTCGGCTCGATGCTGCTGTACTGGTATCACTACTCGCATTCGGGCCGGCGCATCGACGTCGAGACCGACGACGATTCGATCGGCGGGCATTTCCTGCACCTGCTGCACGGCCGCGAGCCGAGTCCGCTCTGGGTGCGCGCGATGCACACCTCGCTCATCCTGTACGCCGAGCACGAGTACAACGCCTCGACCTTCACCTGCCGCGTCATCGCCGGAACCGGGGCCGACATGCACTCGGCGATCACCGGCGGCATCGGCGCGCTCAAGGGTCCCAAGCACGGCGGTGCGAACGAATTCGCATTCGACGTCATCGGGCGCTACGACACGCCGGACGACGCCGAGGCGGACATCGTGCGGCGTATCGGCGAAAAGCAGGTCATCATCGGCTTCGGCCACCCGGTGTACACGATCGCCGACCCGCGCAACGAGGTGATCAAGGAAGTCGCACGACGCCTGTCGAAGGAAGCCGGCGACATGAAGCGCTTCGAGATCTCGGAGCGCATCGAAAAGGTGATGCGGCGCGAGAAGAACATGTTCGCGAACCTCGACTGGTACAGCGCGACCAGCTACCACATGATGGGCGTGCCGACCGCGATGTTCACCCCGCTGTTCGTCATTTCGCGCACCTCGGGCTGGTCGGCGCACGTCATCGAGCAGCGCATCGACGGCAAGATCATCCGGCCGAGCGCGAACTACACCGGCCCGGACAACCGCAAATGGGTCCCACTCAAGAACAGGAAGTGAACATGGCTCAGTACGAATCGGATCTCACCAAGTTCATGCGCGGCTTTCTGCGCCAGCATCCCGAGGAAGTCGCCTCGCAGGCCGTCGGGCGCGGCGTCTGGTGGGACAAGGGACCGGGCGAGCGCAGCGCACCGGCGCCCGCGCATCACGCACCGCGCTCGGGCGGCGCGGAGTACACCTTCCAACCGCTCAGCGACACCGATTGACGCCATGTCCGGCCACATCTCCAATCTGCGGCCCAAACCGGACGAGGTTCTCGTCCGGATCGCCGACTATGTCGCCAAGACCCGAATCAGCAGCAAGGAGGCCTACGACACCGCGCGTCACTGTCTGATGGACACGCTCGGCTGCGGCCTGGAGGCGCTCGAGTATCCGGCCTGCACCAAACTGCTCGGCCCGATCGTGCCCGGCACCGTGGTGCCGAACGGCGCCAAGGTGCCCGGCACGCAGTTTCAGCTCGACCCGGTACAGGCCGCGTTCAACATCGGCGCGATGATCCGCTGGCTCGACTTCAACGACACCTGGCTCGCCGCCGAATGGGGTCACCCGTCGGACAACCTGGGCGGAATCCTCGCCACCGCGGACTGGCTGTCGCGCAACGCGCTCGCCGCCGGGCGCAGGCCGCTGGTGATGCGCGACGTGCTCACCGGGATGATCAAGGCGCACGAGATCCAGGGCGTGCTCGCGCTGGAGAACTCGTTCAACCGCGTGGGCCTCGACCATGTGGTTCTGGTCAAGGTCGCATCCACCGCCGTCGTCGCGCAGATGCTCGGGTGCAGCCATGAAGAGATCATCAACGCGGTCTCGCAGGCCTGGGTCGACGGCCAGAGCCTGCGCACCTACCGCCACGCGCCGAACACCGGTTCGCGCAAGAGCTGGGCAGCAGGCGACGCGACCAGCCGCGCGGTGCGCCTCGCGCTGATTTCGAAGACCGGGGAAATGGGCTATCCGTCGGTGCTCAGCGCCAAGACCTGGGGCTTCTACGACGTCTCGTTCAAGGGCAAGAGGTTCAAGTTCCAGCGCGATTTCGGCAGCTACGTGATGGAGAACGTGCTGTTCAAGATCTCCTATCCGGCGGAATTTCATTCGCAGACGGCGGTCGAATGTGCGATGGACATCCATGCCGAGCTGCAGCGCGTCGGCCGTTCGCCGGAAGACATCAAGAAGATCACGATCCGCACGCATGAGGCCTGTATCCGGATCATCGACAAGAAGGGGCCGCTCAACAACCCGGCCGACCGAGACCACTGCGTGCAGTACATGGTCGCGGTGCCGATCCTTTTCGGTCGCCTGACCGCGGGCGACTACGAGGACACCATCGCACGCGACCCGCGCATCGATGCGCTGCGCGCCAAGATCGTCTGCGTCGAAGACAAGCAGTTCACCAAGGACTACCATGACCCGAACAAGCGCTCGATCGCCAACGCGCTGACGGTCACCTTCAAGGACGGCAAGAAGCTGGGCGAATTCGTCTGCGAGTATCCGATCGGCCACAAGCGCCGCCGCAAGGAGGGCATGCCGATCCTGGTCGAGAAGTTCAAGACCAACCTCGCGCGTCGCCTTCCCGAGAAGCAGCGCGCGGCGATTCTCGAACTGTGCCTCGACGCAAAGCGGCTCGAGGCGACGCCGGTAAACGAGTTCGTCGACCGCTTCGTAATCTAGCGCCACGCCGGATGTCTGCCCGCCCCGCCGCCGATTCCCTGTTCGCGCTGCGCGCACGGCTCGTCGCCGAGTTGTCCAGGCGCGCGGCGGCACTCGCCCAGGAGGTGCGCAACTATCCGACGCCGATCGCGCGCTGTGACGAGCAGCTGACCGGGCTGCTCGAGCGGCGCGCTCGCGTGACCCGCGTGCTCGACGATGTCGACGGGCTGCCCGCGGTCGATGCCGCCGGCAGCCTCGCGGCGCTCGAGGCCTGCGCGGCGCGGCTTGCCCCCGAGGATCTCGACGCAGCCTTCTTCGGCGAGTGGCGGGCGGCGCTGGTTGCGCTGCGTGCCGAATGGCGCGCGACTCCGGGCGGCTGCGGTCCGGCCGACGCCTGGGCCAACGACGGCGGCTGCGCGGCATGACGCGTTCCCTGCTGCGCCTGCTCGTTCTCGCGCTGGTGCTCGGCTTCGCACCGCAGCTCCGCGCCGGCGCGGCCGAGCGCGACCCGGACAGCCACTTCTTCAATGCTTTCCTCGGCGACCTGCGCGACGAACTGGCGCAGGCGCGCAGCACCGGACGCAAGGGCGTGCTCGTCATGTACCACTTCGAGGAATGCCCCTCCTGCCAGCGCATGCGCCGCCAGGTGCTGAACCAGCCGCAGGTGCAGGACTGGTTTCGGCGCGAGTTCGTCATTGTTCCGATCGACATCCGCGGCGCGCAGCCGATCACGGGCGTAGACGGAAAAACTCTGCCGGAAAGCGCCTACGGGCACGCGATGAAAATCCGCGGCACGCCAACCTTCGATTTCTACGCCCCCGACGGCACGCGCATCTACCGCCACGTCGGAGGGCTGTTCCAGCCGAGAGAGTTCCTGCTCCTCGGCGAGTTCATCGTGTCCGGCGCGTATCGCGACCGGAGCTTCAAGGATTATCGGCACGACGCCGGGAAAGGAAGCTGACATGTCCGCAACCGACCCTTTCGACACGAAGCAGAGCTTCGCTCCCGCACCCGGCAAGACGGGCACCCTCTATTCCCTGCCCGCCCTCGGGCGCGCGCTCGGCATCGATCTTTCGCGCCTGCCGGTGTCGATCCGCATCGTGCTCGAATCGGTGCTGCGCAACTGCGACGGCAACAAGGTCACCGAGACGCATGTGCGACAGCTCGCCGGATGGAAGCCGAATGCGCCGCGCAGCGAGGAGATCCCATTCGTCGTGGCGCGTATCGTGCTCCAGGACTTCACCGGCGTGCCGCTGCTCTGTGATCTCGCCGCGATGCGCGGCGTCGCGCAGAAGATGGGCCAGGACCCGAAGCGCATCGAGCCGCTGGTGCCGGTCGATCTGGTGGTCGACCACTCGGTGCAGATCGATCACTACGGCTCGAAGAACGCGCTCGACCTGAACATGAAGCTGGAATTCAAGCGCAATGAAGAGCGCTACCAGTTCATGAAATGGGGCATGCAGGCCTTCGACACCTTCAAGGTCGTGCCACCCGGCATCGGCATCGTGCACCAGGTCAATCTCGAATATCTCGCGCGCGGCGTGCATCGCTCGGCCGACGGCGTCTATTACCCGGATACCCTGGTGGGCACCGATAGCCACACGACGATGATCAACGGCATCGGCGTGGTCGGCTGGGGGGTCGGGGGTATCGAGGCGGAGGCGGGCATGCTCGGCCAGCCGGTTTACTTCCTCACGCCGGACGTGGTCGGCGTGCATCTGAAGGGGCGGCTGCATCCCGCGGTGACGGCCACCGATCTCGTGCTGACGGTGACCGAGATGCTGCGCAGGGCCAAGGTCGTGGGCAAGTTCGTCGAGTTTTTCGGGGAAGGCACCGCCTCGCTCGCGGTGCCCGACCGCGCGACGATCGCCAACATGGCGCCGGAATACGGCGCGACCATGGGATTCTTCCCGGTCGACGACAAGACGCTCGAGTACTTCCGCGGCACCGGGCGCGGCGACGCCGAGATTGCGGCGCTCGAGGGCTACTTCAAGGCGCAGCAGCTGTTCGGCATTCCCGGTGCGGGCGCGATCGACTACAGCCAGGTGCTTGAGCTCGATCTGTCGAGCGTCATGCCCTCGCTCGCCGGCCCGAAGCGGCCGCAGGATCGCATCGACCTGGACAAGGTGAAGAGCACCTTCAGCACGCTGTTCACCAAGCCGGTCGCCGAGAACGGTTTTGCCAAGAAGGCCGAGGACCTCGGCAGGACGGTCAAGGCCTACGACGGCACCGAGCTGAAGAACGGCGACGTGCTGATCGCCGCGATCACCTCCTGCACGAACACCTCCAACCCCGGCGTGCTGCTCGCCGCGGGCCTCGTTGCCAAGAAGGCCGTCGAGCTCGGCCTCAAGGTGAAACCGCACATCAAGACCTCGCTCGCCCCCGGCTCGCGCGTGGTGACCGAATACCTGAAGAAGGCGGGCCTGCTGCCGTACCTCGAGAAACTCGGCTTCTTCCTCGCGGGCTACGGCTGCACGACCTGCATTGGCAACGCAGGGCCCCTCGCCCAGCCGATCGAGGAAGCGATCGTCAAGAACGATTTGGTCTGCGCCGCGGTGCTCTCGGGCAACCGAAACTTCGAAGCGCGCATTCATCCCAACATCCGCGCGAACTTCCTTGCTGCGCCGCCGCTCGTCGTCGTTTACGCGATCGCGGGCACGATGCTCAAGGACCTGCGCCACGAGCCGCTCGGAAAATCGAAGGACGGTCAGGACGTCTACATCGGTCACATCTGGCCGACGCGCGAAGAGATCGAGGCGCTGCGCCCGCTTGCGATGGACGCGCCGACCTTCCGCAGGCTGTACAGCGGGTTGAGTGACGCCACTCCGCTGTGGAAGAAGATCTCCGCGCCGAGCGGACAGGTCTACAGCTGGCCGGCGTCCACCTACATCGCCGAGCCGCCTTTCTTCCACGACTTCACGATGCAGCCCGGAACGGTGGGCGACATCCGCAATGCAAAGGTCCTGGGCATCTTCGGCGATTCGGTGACCACCGACCACATCTCGCCCGCGGGTTCGATCAAGCCGACCTCGCCGGCCGGCATCTATCTGCAGGAAAACGATGTCTCGGTCGCCGACTTCAACAGCTATGGCGCGCGCCGCGGCAACCACGAGGTCATGATGCGCGGGACGTTTGCCAACGTGCGTATCAAGAACCTCATGCTGCCGGGCACCGAAGGCGGCGTGACACGCCGCAAGGGCCAGACGATGCCGATCTACGACGCGGCGATGGCGTACATGGCCGAAGGTACGCCGACGGTCGTGTTCGGCGGAGAGGAGTACGGCACCGGCAGCTCGCGCGACTGGGCCGCCAAAGGCACGCAGCTCCTCGGCGTCAAGGCCGTCGTTGCGCGCAGCTTCGAGCGCATTCACCGCTCGAACCTGGTCGGCATGGGCGTGCTGCCCCTGCAGTTCCTGGGATCGGACTCGGCGAAATCGCTCAGCCTCACGGGCGACGAGACCGTCGACATCCTCGGCCTCGACGACCTGCGCCCGCAGCAGGAGATCACGGTCGTGATTTCCCGGCCAAGCGGAGAGCGGCGCGAGATTCGCGTCAAGTCACGCATCGACACCGCGATCGAGGTCGAGTACTACCGTCACGGCGGCATCCTGCCTTACGTATTGCGCGCGCTGATGTCGGCGCCGACGCCGGCGCAGGCACGCGCGGCCTGAGCGCGGGCGGCACACGGAACGGACGATGAAACCGCGCGGAACACGGCTCGCCTGCTCGCTGCGCAGCCAGGACAACTGCCACGGCGCCTTCGACGTCCACCCGGGCGCGCAGCCGGGGACCGTGGCTCAGGTCGACCCGATCGTGTGGGACCAGCCGCCGCAACAGGCGGTGGTCGAAGCCACGTTCACCGTGATCGGTGACTTTGGCATGACCGGGCAGGTCATCGTCCTGAAAGAGGACCAGTGGCGCGCGCTCGCCGAGACCAAGCTCGACAAATTTTTCTACGCGGCCCTGCTCTGGGGCAAAAGCCCCTTCCAGGTTATCGAGGACGCGAAGCTGATGATGCGTCGAGTCTGAGGCGCGCGCGTCGTCAGGCCGGCCGGCCGCCGCTGCGCCGGTCGGGACCGCCGCCGCCGCGCGGGCGCTTGCGCCGGTGACGGCCCTTGCGCCCCTGGCCGTTGCCGCCGCGCGGCGGACGCTCTCCCCCGCCGCCCGGGCGATCGCCGCGCCCCTCGTGATGCCGTCCGCCGCGTCCCGACGACGGCTGCGCGCGCTCCATCGCCTGGAGCTTTTTCGCCTCCATCGACTGCGCGCGCCGCGCGAGGCTGTCCTCATCTTCTTCGTACAGCTCGTGCGGCTCGGGGATGAAGCCGTGCGCGTACTCGGTGACCGACAGGACTTTCACGTCCCAGGAATATTCGCCGATCTGGATGTTGAGCTGATCGCCCACCGCAAGCGTGGCAGAGGACTTGCTGCGCTCGTTGTTCACCTTGACGCGCCCGCTGTCCACGGCGGTCTGCGCGAGCCCGCGCGACTTGAAAAAGCGCGCATTGCAAAGCCACTGATCGATTCGCATAGTTCCCGCGTCCCCGCTCAGGCGTTCAGCACGATGCCACTCGGGCAAGCGACGCCGGTGCCACCGAGACCGCAGTAACCATTCGGATTCTTGCCAAGGTACTGCTGGTGATATTCCTCTGCATAGTAGAACGTTCCCGCACGCGCAATCTCCGTGGTGATGCGTCCCGCGTGCGCCGCGTCGAGCGCGGCCTGATAGCGTGCGCACGAGGCCTGTGCAGCCTCGAAATGACGCTCGTCGCTGCAATAGATCGCCGAGCGGTATTGGGTGCCGACGTCGTTGCCCTGACGCATGCCCTGCGTCGGGTCATGCCCTTCCCAGAACACGCGCAGCAGCGCATCAAAGCTCACCTTCTCCGGATCGAACACCACCAGCACGGCCTCGGCATGGTTGGTGAGCCCGCTGCAGACTTCCTCGTAGGTCGGATTCGGCGTGAGCCCCCCGGCGTAGCCGACCGCCGTGCTGTATACCCCCGGCGTCTGCCAGAACAGCCGCTCGGCGCCCCAGAAGCAGCCCATCGCGAACTGCGCCGTCTGCATGCCTTGCGGAAACGGCGGCGCGATCGGGTGGCCGTTGACGAAGTGCGCATCGGGCACCGGCATCTGCACCGCGCGCCCGGGAAGCGTGCGATCAGCAGGCAGCAGCGTCTTCAACTTCTGCATGAAGGCGAAC
>JAJDNJ010000075.1 GCA_022340705.1 Betaproteobacteria bacterium | reverse complement strand
ATCCCGCGGTCGGTGCGCTGGCGAGCTTCGTCGGGCTGGTGCGTGACCGTAATGACGGCGCCGCAGTAGCCGGGATGACGCTCGAGCACTATCCAGGCATGACCGAGAAGGCAATCGCGCGCATCGTCGAGGAGGCGATGGGTCGATGGTCGCTCCTCGACTGCACCGTGATCCATCGCATCGGCGAGCTGCGTCCGACCGACCAGATCGTGCTCGTCGCAGTGGCCAGCAGTCATCGTGCCGACGCGTTCGCGGCCTGCGAGTTCGTCATGGACTATCTGAAGACGCAGGCGCCGTTCTGGAAGAAGGAAGTCACGCCGGAGGGCGCGCGCTGGGTCGACGCGCGCGCGAGCGACGACGCGGCAGCCGCGCGCTGGGCGCCGGCGCCGGGCAAGAATCGCGCGGCCTGAGCACCGCGCCGATGAACCCGCTCGCCTTTCTC
Organism: Betaproteobacteria bacterium; assembly: GCA_022340705.1. Taxonomy (GTDB): domain Bacteria; phylum Pseudomonadota; class Gammaproteobacteria; order Burkholderiales; family SG8-39; genus SG8-39. The sequence continues at coordinate 11,290 of JAJDNJ010000075.1, read as the reverse complement.
GCAGTCGGTGTCGGTGCGGCGTTCGGCGCCTGGCTGCGCTGGGGCCTGGGTGGCTGGCTCAACCCGGTGCTGCCCACCGTTCCGCTCGGCACGCTGGTGGCGAACCTCGCGGGCGGCTACCTGATCGGGCTTGCGATCGCGTACTTCGGCGATCATGGTGCGCTCGCACCGGAAGCGCGGCTGTTCGTGATCACCGGCTTTCTCGGTGCGCTGACCACGTTCTCGACGTTCTCGGCAGAAGCCGTGACGCTGCTGCTGCGCGCGCAGTACGGCTGGTGGGTAGCGCATGCGCTTGCCCATCTCGCGGGCTCGATCGTGATGACCCTCGCGGGCATCGCCAGCTGGAACCTGCTGAAAGGCTGAAACCATGAACGGCGTACACCTGCGGTTCTTCGTGCACGAAGGCGAGCGTCACGGTCGTGAGCTGCTGTTCGAGTGGCTGCTGAATGCGGGGAAGCGTGCGGGCATGTCCGGCGGCTCGGTGTTCCGCGCGGTCGCGGGATACGGGCGGCATGGCGTGCTGCACGAGGAGAAGTTCTTCGAGCTTGCCGGCAATCTTCCGGACCAGGTCGTATTCCTCACCAGCCGCGAGCTCGCCGAGCGGCTGATTGCCTTGGTCGCGGCCGAAGGGCTCAAGCTGGTGTATTCGATATCCGAAACCGAGATCGGCGTCACCGGATCGGACCGCGGCTAGCTCGACCTCGCGTCGCGCGGCTACAATGGCGGCGCAGAACGACCGATTTCCCGCTATTACCTGGAGGAGGCGAAGATGAGGACCGTCGTTACCGTAGCTACGCTGGCGAGCGCGCTTGCGCTTACGCTAGGCGCCCTGCCGGCGCATGCGCAGTCGACCCTGGATGCGGTCAAATCGAAAGGTTTCGTGCAATGCGGGGTCAACACCGGCCTCGCGGGCTTTTCGCAGCCGGATTCGAAGGGCGAATGGAAGGGGCTCGACGTCGATGTCTGTCGGGCGGTGGCGGCGGCGGTGTTCGGCGATGCGACGAAAGTGCGCTATACGCCGCTCACCGCGCAGCAGCGCTTCACCGCGCTGCAGTCCGGCGAGATCGACATCCTGTCGCGCAACACGACCTGGACGCTGTCGCGCGACACCAGCCTTGGTCTCAATTTCGCCGGTGTGGACTACTACGACGGCCAGGGCTTCATGGTGCCGAAGAAGCTCAACGTCAAGAGCGCCAAGCAGCTCAATGGCGCGACGATCTGCGTGCAGCCGGGAACCACGACGGAGCTTAACCTCGCTGACTATTTCCGCGCGAACAACATGAAGTTCAAGCCGGTGGTGATCGAAAAGCTCGAAGAGGTGACCAACGCCTTCTTCTCGGGACGCTGCGACGTATACACGACCGACGTCTCGGGCCTGGTGTCGACGCGCGGCACGCGCGCGCCCAACCCGGCCGACTACGTCATCCTGCCCGAGGTGATCTCCAAGGAGCCGCTCGGACCGGTGGTGCGCCACGGCGATGACCAGTGGTTCGACATCGTCAAGTGGTCGCTGTTCGCGATGATCGATGCCGAGGAGATGGGCCTGCGCTCGGACAACATCGACCAGCACATGGGCAGCAAGAATCCGGGGATCCAGCGTTTCGTCGGCGAGAGTGGCGACCTCGGCAAGATGCTCGGTCTGGACCCGAAATGGTCGTACAACATCGTCAAGCAGGTCGGCAACTATGGCGAGAGCTTCGACCGCAACCTGAAGCCGCTCGGCTTCGAGCGCGGCCTGAACGCGCTGTGGACCAAGGGCGGCCTGATGTACGCGCCGCCGATGCGCTGAGCGCCCGGTCAGGCGTATCCGGCACGACGGCGGCGGGCTGAGCATCCCGCCGCCGCGGCCCCAGAGCGGTGCAGGCCTCGCTTCGTGACGCGCGCTTTCGCGCGCTCGTATTCCAGCTCGTCGCGCTTGCTGCGGTGATCGCGGCAGGCGTTTACCTGGTTTCCAACACCGCCACCAACCTCGAAGCGCGCAATATCGCGAGCGGCTTCGGCTTTCTGCAGCGCGAGGCGGGCTTCGCGATCGGCGAGACGACGTTAATTCAGTACAGCCCCGCGGATACCTACTTGCGGGCGCTGGCCGTGGGGCTGGCCAACACCTTCCGCGTCGCGCTGCTCGGCATCGTGCTTGCCACGATTGTCGGCACGCTCGTCGGTCTCGCGCGGCTGTCGACCAACTGGCTGGTCAGCCGCCTTGCGACGCTCTACGTCGAGGTGCTGCGCAACGTCCCGCTGCTGGTGCAGCTGTTCTTCTGGTACGCGATCATCTCTGAGAACCTGCCGAGCCCGCGCGCCGCGCTCAATCCGCTGCCCGGGGTGTTTCTCAGCAATCGCGGCATCGCGCTGCCGACGCTCGTGTACGAGATCGCGCATGCCTGGGTGCTGGGCGCCTTCCTCGTCGGTGTGCTGCTCGCCTGGCGGGTCTCGGTCTGGGCGCGGCGCCGCCAGGCGCGCACCGGGGCGCAGTTCCACGCCTTCTGGACCGGCCTCGGGCTCGTCCTTGGCCTGCCGCTCCTCGCGTTTCTGCTCGCGGGTGCGCCCGCGCAGCTCGAGCTGCCCGCGCTCGCTGGCTTCAACTTCAGTGGTGGCGCGACGCTGACCCCCGAGTTCGCCGCACTGCTCGCTGGCCTGACGATCTATACCGCGGCGTTCATCGCCGAGATCGTGCGTGCCGGGGTGCTCGCGGTGCAGCGCGGCCAGTTCGAGGCGGCCGACGCGCTCGGCCTGCGCAGGGGCCTCGCGATGCGCCTCGTGGTGCTGCCGCAGGCGCTGCGCGTGATCGTTCCGCCGCTCACCAGCCAGTACCTGAACCTGACCAAGAACAGCTCGCTCGCGGTCGCGATCGGCTATCCGGACATCGTCTCGATCGCCAACACCGCGATCAATCAGACCGGGCAGGCGATCGAGGGCATCGCGATCATCATGGCCGTGTACCTCACAATCAGCCTGTCGATCTCCGCGTTCATGAACTGGTACAACAAGCGCATCGCGCTGGTGGAGCGATGAGCGCGCTGTCGGCACCGGTTTCCTGGGCACGCGAGAACCTGTTCTCGAACTGGAAGAACACGCTCGCGACGCTCGCCATCGCCTACCTGCTGTGGAAGCTCGCGCTCCCGTTCCTCGACTGGGCGCTGGTGCACGCGGTGTGGTGGTCGCCCGACGCAAAGGCCTGCCGTGCGGCAAAGGGCACCGGGGCCTGCTGGGCGCTGGTCGCCGACAAGCACCGCTTCATGCTGTTCGGGACCTATCCCTACGACGCGCAGTGGCGCCCGGCGCTCGCGAGCCTCATTTTCGTCGCGCTCTACGTGGTGAGCGCGATCCGCGCCTGCTGGCGGCGCTGGCTCGCGCTGGTTTGGCTGGGCGGGCTGGTCGCGATCGGTGTGCTGATGTGGGGTGGCGTGTTCGGGCTGCGCTATGTCGAAAACGAGCGCTGGGGCGGTCTTGCACTCACCCTGTTGCTCGCTACATTCGGCATCGCGTTCGCGTTTCCGCTCTCGATTCTGCTCGCGCTCGCGCGGCGCTCGACGATGCCGGTGATCCGCTGGCTCGCGATCGGCTACATCGAGCTGATTCGCGGCGTGCCGCTGATCTCGCTCCTGTTCATGGCCTCGGTGATGCTGCCGCTGTTCCTGCCCGAGGGCGTCACCATCGACAAGCTGCTGCGCGCGCAGATCGCGATGATCCTGTTCGCTGCGGCCTACCTCGCCGAGGTGGTGCGCGGCGGACTGCAGGCGATCCCGCGCGGACAGTACGAGGCCGCGCAGGCCCTCGGCCTTCCGTTCTGGAAGATGATGGGCCTGATCATCCTGCCGCAGGCGCTGCGCATCTCGATCCCGCCGCTGGTCAACACTTTCATCGGCTTTTTCAAGGACACTTCGCTCGTGCTGATCATCGGCCTGTTCGACCTGCTGACCACGGTCAAGGTCTCGCTCACCGAGCCGAAGTGGAGCGGTTTCGGTATCGAGGCCTATCTTTTCGCCTCGGCGGTGTACTTCATCTTCTGCTTCGCGATGTCGCGCTACAGCCAGGCGCTCGAAAAGAGCTTGGGCGCAGCGCAGTCGCGCACCACGGCCGGCAAGGGGGCCGCATGATCGAGCTATCGCGTGTCAACAAGTGGTACGGTGACTTTCACGTGCTGAAGGACATCGACCTCAAGGTCGGCAAGGGCGAAAAGGTCGTCGTCTGCGGTCCCTCGGGATCGGGCAAATCGACCATGATCCGGCTAATCAACCGCCTCGAGGCGCACCAGGGCGGCCGCATCGTGGTCGACGGCATCGAGCTCACCGACGACCTCAAGGCGGTCGACGCGATCCGGCGCGAGGTCGGCATGGTGTTCCAGAGCTTCAACCTGTTTCCGCATCTCACCGTGATGGAAAACCTGACCCTGGCGCCGATCTGGGTGCGCAAGATGCCCAAGCGCGCTGCGGAAGAGCATGCGCAACACTTCCTCGAGCGCGTGCGCATTCCCGAGCAAGCGGACAAATATCCCGGCCAGCTCTCCGGCGGCCAGCAGCAGCGCGTGGCGATCGCGCGGGCGCTGTGCATGCGCCCGAAGGTCATGCTGTTCGACGAGCCGACCTCGGCGCTTGACCCGGAGATGATCAAGGAAGTGCTCGACGTGATGATCGAGCTCGCCAACGAAGGCATGACCATGGTTTGCGTGACCCACGAGATGGGCTTCGCCAAGACCGTTGCCGACCGCGTCGTGTTCATGGACCAGGGCGAGGTCGTCGAGGCTGCGCGGCCCGACGAGTTCTTCGCCGCGCCGAAGACCGACCGCGCCAAGCTCTTCCTCAGCCAGATTCTCGGGCACTAGCGCGTGCGCAACCTGATTACCGACGTGGCCGGCCTGCGCGTCGGCCATGCCCAGGATGCGGCGGTCGCGAGCGGGGTGACGGTCGCAGTCTTTGACGGGCGGGCCGCAGTGTCGGCCTCAGTGCAGGGCGGCGCGCCCGGCACGCGCGCCGTCGGCCTGCTCGGACCCGAGATGACGGTGCCGAAAATCGACGCGGTCGTGCTCTCCGGCGGGTCGGAGTTCGGGCTCGATGCTGCGGGCGGCGTGATCAATGCGCTTTCGCAGCGCGGTACCGGATTCGAGATTGCGGGTCTGCGCGTGCCGATCGCGAGCCAAGCGATCCTGTTTGACCTCGTGAACGGCGGCCGGAAACCCTGGTTGTCCGATCCCGAACACGAACGTCCCCCGTATTGGGAGCTGGGGCTTGCCGCGGCGCTTGCTGCCGAAGAGACATTCGCCCTCGGCACGGTCGGGGCGGGCGCCGGCGCAACCACGGCAAATCTGAAGGGGGGTCTTGGCTCGAGCAGCACGCGAACACCCTCGGGCTTTGTCGTTGGCGCGCTGGTCGCGGTCAACGCGCTCGGCTCCACGGTCATTGGCGATGGGCCGCATTTCTGGGCGGGCGTCTACGAGCGCGAGGGCGAGTTTGGCGGCCTGGGCTGGCCCGAATCGATTCCGGCGGATGCGCTTGTTCCGCGCATGAAGGCGGGCGTTCAGCCCTCGACCACGATCGGCTTGGTCGCGACCGACGCCGCGTTGACCAAGGCCGCGTGCAAGCGCCTCGCCATCATGGCCCACGACGGGCTCGCCCGCGCCATCCGCCCTGTGCACGCGCCGGTGGACGGCGATACGCTGTTCGCGGCAGCGACTGGCCGCAACGAGACGGCCCTCGATCCGATCGTGCTGACCGAGCTCGGCCTGGCCGCTGCCGACTGCGTCGCGCGCGCGATCGCGCGCGGCGTGTACGAGGCGCAGGCGCTGCCCTTCGCCGGCGCGCTGCCCGCCTGGAAGGACCTCTTCAGCGCGCGCCGCGCCGGCGCCTAGGCATCACGCGCGAGTACCGAGACCTCGGGCGCCTCGGGGTCGTAGCGCACGCCGACCTTGGTGCCGACCTCGGGCACGGCCGCCGCGAAGCAGCCGGCGTATTCGTCGCGTTGCACCGGCTCCCGCGCCCCGCGCGGTGTGAAGCGGTAACGCACGCAATAGCCGCCGAAGTTCTCCTGCCAGACGAGGACCACCTCGCCCTCGGCGAGCGCGCCGTGGGTATGCAGCCAGTCGCGCGCGGAGCGTGCGTGGGCAATCGCGCGCAGCAGCGCGACGACCAAGGCCACGCCAATGGCGACGATAAAGCCGACGGTAAAGGCATCGGCCCACATCGCGGTATCGTACTCCGCGCGGCGCCTGCTTCAAGCTGCTGCGAGCGAGGTCTTGAGCTCCCCGAGTTCGGCCTCGGCGAGCGTTTCCTTTTCGAGCAGCAGCTCGGCGCCACGCTCGAGCAGCGCGCGCTCGCGCGTCAGAATCGCCACGGCCTTGTCCCAGGAACCCTTCACGATTTCGCGTACCGCGAGGTCAATCTCGCGCGCGGTTTCCTCGCTGTACTCGCGCGGCGCGCCGATGTTCGGCACGCCGAGCAGGTTGGGGCGCTCCTCTTCGTAGGACACGGGACCGAGCGTGTCCACCATGGCGAAGCGCATCGCCATGCTGCGCGCGATCGTGGTCACCTTGGCGAGGTCGTCCGCAGCGCCCGTGGAAAGATGGCCGAAGACGACGTGCTCGGCCGCGCGTCCCCCGAGCAGCACGGCCATCTTGTTCTGCAGCTCTTCGCGCGTCATGAGGTAGCGGTCCTCGGTGGGCCGCTGGATGGTGTAGCCGAGCGCGCCGATGCCGCGCGGGATGATCGAGATCTTGTGCACCGGATCGGTTCCCGGCAGCGACATGGCGACGAGCGCATGGCCCATCTCGTGGTGCGCAATGACGCGGCGCTCGAGCGCGTTCATCACGCGGTTTCTCTTCTCCAGCCCGGCGACGATGCGCTCCACGGCTTGCGTGAAGTCTTCCAGCGTCACCTCGTCGGCGTTGCGCCGCGTCGCGAGCAGCGCCGCCTCGTTGACCAGGTTGGCGAGATCGGCGCCGGAAAAGCCCGGCGTCAGGGCCGCGACCTGCTCGAGCGCGACCCCCGGCGCGACGCGAATCTTCTTGACGTGTACCGAGAGGATCTGAATGCGCCCGGTCTTGTCGGGCCGGTCTACGAGCACCTGCCGATCGAACCTTCCGGCGCGCAGCAGTGCCGGGTCGAGGATCTCGGGCCGGTTGGTCGCGGCGAGCAGGACCAGGCCCGTCGACGGATCGAAGCCGTCGAGCTCTGAGAGCAGCTGATTCAGCGTCTGCTCCTTTTCGTCGTGTCCGCCCATCAGCCCAGTGCCGCGCGCGCGGCCGAGCGCGTCGAGCTCGTCGATGAAGATGATCGCGGGCGCGCGCGCACGTGCCTGCTCGAACAGGTCGCGCACCCGCGCCGCGCCGACGCCGACGAACATTTCGACGAACTCGGAGCCCGAGATCGAGAAAAACGGCACCCCCGCTTCGCCCGCCACCGCGCGTGCGAGCAGCGTCTTGCCAGTGCCCGGCGGGCCGACGAGGAGCACGCCTTTGGGGATGCGCGCGCCGAGCCGTCCGTAGCGCCCGGGATTCTTGAGAAATTCGACGATTTCCTGCAGCTCGGCCTTTGCTTCTTCGACGCCGGCGACATCGGCGAAGGTCACGCCGGTCTGCTTTTCGACGTACACCTTGGCGTGGCTCTTGCCGATGCTCATGAAGCCGCCGAGACCCTGCTGGCCGGCCATGCGGCGGACGAGCAGAAACCAGATGCCGAAGAACACCAGCGCCGGAACGACCCAGGACAGCAGGTCGCGCAGGAAGGTGCTCTGGTGCACCTGCGTGTAGGGCACGTTGTACTTCGACAGGCGCTCGGCGAGCCGCGGGTCGACCAGATTCGCGACGGCGACGGTCTTGCGCCCATCCGGCGATTTCAGCTTTCCGGTGATGCGCTGGTCGCCGACGACGACTTCCGTGATCTTGCCGTCTTTCAGCATCTGCTCGAACTCGCTGTAGGGCACGACATCGACCGTCTGCGTCTGCTGCCACCACTGCTGCACCAGCAGCACGCCGAACAGCGCGATGATGAAGTACCAGAAGTTCAGCTGATGGCGTCGTTCCATAACACCGAGTATAGGGCTCTGCTCAGCCGCGCGTCGAACGGCGCGGCACGAAGCGCAGGATCAGGTAGCCGGCGATCGCGGAGAGCGCCGAGCCGAGCAGGATGCCGATGCGTTCGTCGACGGGAAGATTCGCGGCGAACTCCTCCTTGAATGCGAGGCTGCCGATGAACAGGCTCATGGTGAAGCCGATGCCGGTGATGACCGCGGCGCCGTAGAACTCGGGCCAGCGCGTGCCAGAGGGCAGCCGGGCGAGTCCCGCGCCGATCAGCAGCACGCTGATGAGCATGACTCCGACCTGCTTGCCGAGGAACAGGCCGGCGGTGATGCCGAGCGGAATCGGATGCGCGAGGTCGGCGAGCTGCATGCCTCCGAGCGCGACGCCGGCGTTGGCGAAGGCGAACAGCGGCAGCACGCCGAACGAGACCGGTGCGTGCAGATCGGCCTCCAGCCTGCGCGCCGGGGAGGCCTCGGGCGGCCCGCTCACACGCAAGGGGATGGTCAGCGCAAGCAGCACTCCCGCCAGGGTCGCGTGCACGCCCGACTTGAGCACCGCGACCCAGAGTACGATGCCAACGAGCAGGTAGGGGGAGAGGCGCCTGATGCCGCTGCGGTTGAAGACGACGAGCAGGCCGAGCGCGGCCGCGGCGATGGCGAGCGTGATCGGCGGCGGGGCGGAGGAGTAGAACAGCGCGATGATCAGGATTGCGCCGATGTCGTCCACGATCGCGACCGTGAGCAGGAACACCTTCAGAGCGCGCGGCACGCGATCGCCGAGCAGCGCCAGCACGCCAAGCGCGAAGGCGATGTCGGTGGCCGAGGGAATCGCCCAGCCGCGCAAAGCCACCGAATCGCCGGCGTTCATCGCCGCGTAGATCAGCGCCGGCCCGGCGATGCCGCCGATTGCCGCGGCCACCGGCAGAAAGGCCTGGCGCAGCGACGACAGTTCGCCCTCGATCAGCTCGCGCTTGAGTTCGAGTCCGACAAAGAAGAAGAACACCGCCATCAGGCCGTCGTTGATCCAGAGCAGCAGCGGCTTGGCGATCACCAGCTGGGCGACCTGGACCACGATCGGGATGTCGAGAAACGCGCGGTAGGCGCTGGCGAGCGGCGAATTGGCGATCGCCATCGCTGCCACGGCGGCGACGAAGAGCAGGATCCCGGGTGCCGACTCGGCGTGCAGCCAGCGGCGCAAGGTCGTGAACACGGCGGGCTCGGAAACGATCTTGGCGGTCATCACGCGGTCTCGCTTGCGCCTGGTGCGACGCCGGCACGCTGGGTCAGCAAGGCACGCAGCGCCCGAACTTCATTGCGCAGCGCGCGCAGCTCGGAATGCAGCACCGCTTCCGGCGCCGCGCTGGTTTTCGTGTCGGTCGCCTGCGCGTCTTCAATCTCACGCGCGTGCTCGGCCTGCATCGCATTGACAACCACGGCGATGAACAGATTCAGCATGGTAAAGGTCGAAACGAGGATGTAGCTCACGAAGAAGATCCAGGCGTAGGGGAAAGTTTCCATCACCGGGCGCACGATCCCCATCGACCAGCTCTCCAGCGTCATGATCTGGAACAGGGTGAATGCGCTCTCCCCGAGAGTACCAAACCAGTCCGGGAAGCGTTCGCCGAAGAGCTTGGTCGCGATCACCGCGGATACGTACAGGATCACGGCGATGATGCCGATCACCGCGCCCAGGCCGGGGATCGCCGCGATCAGTCCGCCCGCGACGCGGCGCATGCTCGGTACGAGCGAAATGAGGCGCATGACGCGCAGCACGCGCAGCGCGCGCAGCACCGCGAACGGGCCGCTCGCGGGAACAAGCGCGATCCCGACCACCAGGAAGTCGAACACGCTCCAGGGATCGCGAAAGAACGCAAGTCGGTGCGCCGCGAGCCGCAGCGCGATCTCGACTACGAACACGGCGAGGATCGCGCGGTCGAGCGCATGAAGTACGGCGCCCCAGTGCGTCTTCGTCGCGGGAAAGGTCTCGAGCCCCAGGACCAACGCATTGATCAGGATGAGCGCGATCAGCGCGCCCTGCATGCGGGGCGCCTCCAGGGTGGCGGCCACGCGGCCGCGCCAGCCGGACAAGACCGGCGCTGCGTTCGACGACATGACGCTTGCGCTCAGGCGTCGATCGTACGGCGGCGCGGGGGGCGCGTGGCGATCCTGCGCGTCAGCCGGGCGCGCTCCGGCGCCAGGCGCAGAGCCGGTCCGTCAAACCCGGAAACTGGTGCGGCGAACCACGCGTAGGCTCGCGCGAGCAGGGAAAACCAGGCCGGCATGGGCGAATCTCCTCTGTTGACAATGAAGTCTTCGGCCCGCCCGGCAAGCGCCGGGACTTGGTCTGGCTCGCGAAACGGTCTTCGTGTTCGCCCGCGCGACCGGGACCCGAGGGTCCGTACTGACGGCCGCGCGATTTCGAGCTACTCCCCAACAGGAGCCTCGTGCAAGATAGGGTTGCGCCCGGAGTTTTCAAGACCCCGCGGGGGCGGTCCCTACCGCGTCACGCGAGCGCCGGGACGACCTCGCCGATTGCGGTGAGAACGGCGCTCGCCGCGGGCGCCGCGCCGATGCCGCCGCGATAGGTTGTCGGCCCCGCGCCCACTGGCTTTGCGTCGAGCGGCTCGGAATCGCAGAACACACCGACCGTCGGCACGGCAAACGCCGCCGCGAGGTGCATCAATCCGGTATCGACCCCGACCACGACGCGGGCATGGGCGAGCAGTGCCGCGGCCTGCGGGATCGACATCGACGGCGCGACCGCCGCGGGCGGCGCCGCCGCGGCGATGCGCCGCGCCCTCGCCTGCTCTGCGCCATCGCCCCAGGGCAAGACACAGACGACCCGCTTCACCGCGAGCGCTTGCGCGACCTGGATCCAAGCCGCCTCCGACCACAGCTTCGCGGCGCGGGCGGTCGCGTGCAGGAGCACGGCGTAATCGCCGCTGGGCGCGAATGCCGGGCGCGGGGGGGGCGTCAGCCCGTAGTCGATGGCGGCTGGGACCGCGTAGCCGAGGGCCTGCGCCGCGACCCTGCGGTAGCGGTAGATCTTGTGATCCTGCGGCTGGAATTCGTGGCGCACGTCGTAGCCGTGGGCGGCGAGCCGCTCGCTGATCGTGCCTCGGCCGAAACCGTGCAGCACGCAGGGGTGGCCGCGGCGGCGCGTCGCCCGGCGCGCGACCTGCGCCACCGCAAGGCTCTTGATCAGGCCCTGCGTATCGAGGATCAGGTCGTAGTCCGTCTCCCCCAGCTGCCGGCGGCTGTCACCGAGCGCGCGCCAGGT
>JAJDNJ010000247.1 GCA_022340705.1 Betaproteobacteria bacterium | reverse complement strand
GCGGTCGACAGCCGCTTGGCCGGCATGTCCTTCGACAGCAGGTGAAAGCGCTTGTTGGTGCGGAAGGCATCGCCCTCGCCCGCGAACATGCGGGTCGGGTCCTCGTTTTCGCGCTTGAAGGCGAACACGCCGGCGGTGTATGGAAACGAGCCGGGAACGTTCTCGCGCAGCTGCCACTTCAGGATCTCTCCGGGATCCTCGAATTTCGGCAGCGCGACCTTCGGCAGCTTGGTACCGGAGAGCGAGGTGTAACGCAGAGCGCTGCGGATCTCGCGGTCGCGGATCTTCACCACGTACTCGTCGCCGGAATAGGCTTTGACGGTCACCGGCCACTGCTCGAGCAGCTTTTTCGAGCGCGCATCGAGCGCACCGTTCTTTTCCTCGATCAGCGCGTTCAGGGCATGCGCGTCGTTGCCGGCTTTCATGAGCAGGGATTTGGCCGTGATCAGGCTCGCGCGCTCGCGCGCATGCTGCGCCTGCCCGGCCGCATGCGCGTGGTAGCCGCGCAGGCATTCGGCGATCTCGGCAAGGTAGCGGCTGCGTTTCGGCGGCACCACGGCTTCGACCCGCGAAGAAACATGAGCGTCCACCTTCGGCAGCTTGCCGGGTTTCAGCTTGAGGCCCTTGTCGCCGAGCTTCGCGGCGATGGCCTGGTACAGCGCCGTCACGCCGTCGTCCGAGAAGCGGCTCGCCACAGTGCCGAAAACGGGCATCGCGTCCGGCGCGCTACGGAAAGCCTCCCGGTTGCGCTGCACCTGCTTGCGCACATCGCGCAGCGCGTCCTCGGCGCCCTTGCGGTCGAACTTGTTGATCGCGACGAAATCGGCGTAATCCAGCATGTCGATCTTCTCGAGCTGGCTCGCCGCGCCAAATTCGGGCGTCATGACGTAGAGCGACACGTCGACGTGCGGGACGATCGCCGCATCGCCCTGGCCGATGCCCGAGGTTTCGACGATCACCAGGTCGAATCCCGCCGCACGGCAGGCCGCGACTGCGTCGGGCACTGCCTGCGAGATCTCCGCGCCCGAGCCGCGCGTCGCAAGCGAACGCATGAAGACCTGCTCGCCGTGGATGGCGTTCATCCGGATGCGGTCGCCGAGCAGCGCACCGCCGGTCTTGCGGCGCGACGGGTCGACCGCGATGATCGCGATGCGCAGCCGGTCGTCCTGGTCGAGCCGGAAGCGGCGCACGAGCTCGTCGGTCAACGAGCTCTTGCCCGCGCCGCCGGTGCCGGTGATGCCGAGCACCGGTGCGCGGTGCTTGGCCGCGACATCTTGCAGCTGTTCCTTCGTATTCTTGTCTGCGGCGCCAAGCTCGAGCCGCGTAATGAGCTGAGCAAGCGCGCGGCGATCGCTCTGCTTCACGCGCTCGAGGTCTGCCGGCGCCTGCGTCGTCGGGTCGAAGTCGCAGCGCGCGAGCATGTCGTTGATCATGCCCTGCAGCCCCATCTTCTGGCCGTCCTCGGGCGAGTAGATGCGCGCCACGCCGTAGGCCTGCAGCTCCTCGATCTCGGCCGGCACGATCACGCCGCCACCACCACCGAAGACCTGGATGTGCGCGCCGCCGCGTTCGCGCAGCAGATCGATCATGTACTTGAAGTACTCGAGATGGCCGCCCTGATAGGACGACACGGCGATTCCCTGCACGTCCTCCTGCAGCGCGGCGCTGACGACGTCCTCGACCGAGCGGTTGTGCCCGAGATGAATCACCTCGGCGCCCGAGGCCTGCACGATGCGGCGCATGATGTTGATCGAGGCGTCGTGGCCGTCGAACAGGCTCGCCGCGGTAACGAAGCGGATCTTGTGCTTCGCCTTGTAGATCAGGTTCTTGCTGTCAGACAGGTCGGTCATCGGCGCCTCGCTGCGCGGGCCGGTGGGTGCGCAGGGAGGCTACTTGACGTTTACGTAAACGTCAACTCCGCCGGCCCTCCGCCACGGCACCGCGCCTGGGCGGCCAGTTTACCCGCGCGGCGCGTCCGCCTACAGTCGCCCGCTGGCATGAGCACGACAATCGAAACCCCCGGATCCGGCGCGGTCCAATTTTTCGACCGCCAGTTCGAAAGGCAGGTCAGTGCAGTCGAGTACGCACTCAACCCGTTCGAGCAAACCGTACTGCCCTACCTGCGCGGCGACGTGCTCGAGATGGGTTGCGGGCTGGGCAATCTTGCGCTCGCCGCCGCCGCGCGCGGCTGCCGCGTGACCGCGCTCGACGCAAGCCCTGTGGCAATCGCGGACCTGATCCGCCGCGCGCGCACCGGGGGGCTCGAGCTCGAGGCACACGCAGCGGAGCTGCGCCACTTCGTTCCCAGCCGGAGCTACGATGCCGTTGTCGCGATCGGGCTGCTGATGTTTTTCAGCTGCGACGACGCCCGCGCGCTGCTCGCGCGGCTGCGCGACGCGGTGAAACCGGGCGGTGTCATCGCGCTCAACGTGCTGATCGAGGGCACGACCTGGCTCGAGTCCTTCGGCACCCAGCCTTACTGCCTGTTCGCCAGCGATGCGCTGTCGGATGAATGCACCGATTGGAAAACGGTGCTTTCGCGGCACGATGATTTCCCGGCGCCGAATGCAACGCTCAAGCGCTTTCACACGCTCGTCGCGCAGCGCCCCGAAACGGTTGCCGCTCGGACAGGCTCTCGATGATTGCGCAGGCCGCAGAGGTCGGCACCGCGCCGAGTTGTCTCCTAGTGCAAATTCCTACGCGAAACGGGGTAGCCGCAGAGCGCGAGCCAGCCTCAGCCCTGCTCTTCGCTTGCGGCTAACGATTGATGGCAGGCGCAGGCTTCACCGTGCGCGGCATGAACCAGCTCCTCAAGGATGCCGCAGTTCGCAATCCGGCGTCCGCTCGAGCACTGCGCGCGCAGCGCACCGAGCTGCACTTCGAGCGCCTCCAGAGCCAGACGCTTGGCATGGATTCGCTCGAGGTGCGCATCGATGAGCGCGTTCACGTCGTCGCAGGCCACAGTCGCATCACCCGCAAGCGCAAGCAGGCGCTTGATGTCCGCGAGCGACATGTCGAGCGATCTGCAGTGGCGCACGAACGTGAGGCGCTCGACATCGTGCGCGCCGTAGCTGCGGTAGCCGGCGGCCGTGCGCGCTGGCGCTTCGAGTACCCCCTCGCGCTCGTAATAGCGCACGGTCTGCACGTCGACTCCGGCCTGGCGGGCGAGATCTCCTATACGCATAAAGGGTCTCCCGAAAGCTTGACCCTATAGTAGCTTGAGGGTCTCGAATGGGCCAGTCATGAGCGCACATTGCGGCGGCGCGGCATGCGCAACAGACCTTTTGCCTCGCTATCGGCGAATTCTCTGGATCGCGCTGGCATCCAACCTTGCGATGTTCTTCGTCGAGCTCTGGGCGAGCGTTCTGTCCGGTTCTTCCTCGCTTGCGGCCGATGCGCTCGATTTTCTCGGTGACAGCGCCAATTACGCGGCGAGCCTCGGCGCGCTTGCGCTCGGCGGACTGTGGACATCGCGTGTTGCGCTCGCAAAAGGTCTGGCGATGTTCGCCTTCGGCGTCGGGGTCCTCGGCTATGCGGTCTGGCGCGCGATTCTCGGAGTGCCTCCCGAGCCGATCACCATGGGCGCGGTCGCGTTGCTCGCGCTGGGCGTCAATCTAGGCGTTGCGGCGCTGCTATTCCGCTTCCGGCAGGGCGACGCCAACATGCGCTCGGTCTGGCTGTGCACCCGCAACGACGTCATCGCCAATATCGCTGTGATCGCTGCCGCGATTGGCGTTTTGGGAACCGGGTCGTTGTGGCCGGACTTTGCGGTCGCCGCCGTGCTCGCGGGGCTCGGCATCACGTCGGGCAGCGCAGTGCTGGCGCAGGCGCGAACAGAGCTCGCGCGGCGGTAATCGAATGAATCTCACGCGCAGAGTCGCAATTTCGCTGCCCGACGTCGCGGCGGCTGGAATTTTTCTCTGGTGCTGGATCGCACCTCTCGCATGGCAGCCGAAGCTGGTCGCCCTCCTGGTCCTCGTGCTGTTGATCGAATTCGTCGTCGTCCAGGCGGGTCCCTTCATCGGCACCGTGGTTTATGGCGCCGCGATGGGTCTCGAGCCGCGTCAGCGGCTCCGGACCGCCGTGGCGCTCGGTGTCACGTACCTCGGGTTTGCCGGTTTGGCGGCCGTGTCGTTCGACGCCTGGTTTCCATTTCTCATCTTCGCCTGGCTATTCGCGGTCAAGGTCTTCGCCGCCACCGTGGGACGTGACCCTGCAGCGACCGGACGCGACCGCGAAATGACCATGTGGATACTGTCGGTAAGCTATTACTTTGTCGCGATCTTCTTCACCATGTTCGTACCTGTCCCGATGCTCGGCATCACTGAAGATGGTGCGGTTTACGGCTTGCGTGGTCAGTACGAATGGGCCAACTTCCCGTACAAACCGATTGCAGCGGGATTCATGTATTTTTGCGCGCTGGCGATCACGCGCCTGCTGCTGCGCCGCACGGCGCTGGACCTGTCGAGGTCCGATACGGCCGCGGCCGTGCCGGATCAGCCCGCGGAGCCGCCGCCTGACGCGACTCGGGGTGGGCATTGAGCGGTTTTCACGTCCACCGTAGCCATTCGCACCGCGAAGGGCTCGAGCTCGAACGCGCATTTACGCTCGCGGTGGCGTTTAACGTCGGCTTCGTCGTCCTCGAAGCCGGGGCCGGGGTGTGGACCGATTCGCTTGCCTTGCTCGCCGATGCCGGCCACAACCTGAGCGACGTGCTCGCACTGCTGCTTGCTTGGGGCGCGGCGAAGCTCTCGGCGCGCCGTCCCAGCACGCGCTTCACCTTCGGCCTGCGCAGCACGTCGGTGCTCGCTGCGCTCGTCAACGCGCTGCTCCTGCTCGCGGTCTGCGGTGCGATCGCCTGGGAAGCGCTCGGCCGCCTGCACGAATCGATCGCTGTCCCCGGACTGCCGATCATCGTGGTGGCCGCCTGCGGAGCCGTCGTCAACGCCGTGACCGCGCTGCTCTTTCTTCGCCGGCAGAAGGTCGACCTGAACGCGCGCGGCGCTTTTCTGCACATGACGGCCGACGCGCTGGTGTCGATTGGCGTCGTCGCCGGCGGCGTCGGTATTGTGCTCACCGGCTGGACCTGGCTCGACCCCGTCGTGAGTCTCGCGGTGGTCGGCGTGATCTTCGCGAGCACCTGGGGCCTCGCGCGCGATTCGCTCGGCCTTGCGCTGCAGGCCGTGCCGGCGGGTATCGATCCCACTGCGGTGCGCGCGTTTCTCGCCGCACGCCCCGGGGTCACCGACGTGCACGATCTGCATATCTGGGGGATGAGCACGTCCGAAAACGCGCTCTCGGCACACCTGGTGATCCCCGACGGTCATCCCGGGGACGGGTTTCTGGCCGAGATCGCGCAGGAGCTCGAGCAGCGTTTTCGCATCGGGCACACGACTTTGCAGATCGAGCACGGAGATCCCGCGCATCCCTGCGGCCTCGAGCCTGATCACGTGGTTTAACGCCGCGCGACGAACGCGGCACAGCTCATTTTTCCACTTTGCCTGGAGAGCCTTGCCAATGCATGAAACCTATGCACCGCTGACAACATTTCCGATGGATCCCGGAACCACGTTCG
>JAJDNJ010000046.1 GCA_022340705.1 Betaproteobacteria bacterium | reverse complement strand
GCGGGTTGACGCTGCCCGCCACGATCGCATTGCGGTAGATCTTGTAGTGCTCCAGGGGCTTGTAGATCTCTTTCCGGCGGCGGTCGATCTGCGCATCGGAAACGACGATGCCCTCGGCCTTGCCGTCGTCGATGTACTGGCAGGCGGCCTTCGCGGCGAGACGGCCTTCGGTGAACGAGCCGGATGAGAAGGCGTGCGGCGTGCCGCCGACCGCGTCGCCGGCGCCGAACAGGCCTTCGATCGTCGTCATGCGGTTGTAGCCCCAGAAATACTCGGGCGGCGAGACGTCCTCGGGACCCGAGCACCAGGCACCCGAGCCGGTCGCGTGCGAGCCCATGACGTAGGGCTCGGAGGTGGTCAGCTCGGGGTTCTCGTTCTTGGGATCGACGTCGGTGGCGGCCCACAGCACCGCCTGGCCGACGGTCATGCCGAGGAAGTTCTCCCAGCCGACCTCTTCCAGATGCGGATCCTGGAAGGCTTTCATGGTCACCATGTGGATGGGGCCGCGGCCCGCATTCACTTCCTGGATGATGCAGTGGTTGCGCAGGCAGGTCGGAATCGGCCGGTGGGTCAGGTGCGAGGCCTCCGGATCGAGGTACTCCTTGCCGACCATCTGTTGCAGCGCGGGGAACCACTTCGATTCGTATTCCTCGCCCAGGCAATTTTGCGTATAGGTCTTCAGGTGCAGGAAGTAGGCGCCGACCGGGCCGTAGCCGTCCTTGAAGCGCGCCAGCACGATGCGGTTTTCCATCTGCGTCATCTTGGCGCCGGCGTCGATCATCAGCCCGTAGGCGGACGCGGACGACCAGGGCGCATACCAGGTGCGCCCGGAGCCTTCGCCCACGGAGCGCGGCTTGAAGATGTTGGAGGCGCCCCCCGCGCCGCAGATCACGGTCTTCGACTTGAAGACGTGGTAGTCGCCGGTGCGCACGTTGAAGCCGACGGCACCGGCAATCCGGTTCTCCTTGGCTTCGTCCATCAGCAGGTGGGTGACGCAGATGCGGTTGAAGATCTTGTCCGCCGACTGCCTGGCGGCCTCGGCCACGATGGGCTTGTAGGACTCGCCGTGAATCATGATCTGCCAGCGCCCTTCACGCAGATAGCGCCCGGTCTTCGGGTCCTTCATGATCGGCAGGCCCCACTCTTCGAACTGATGCACCGTGGAGTCGACGTGACGCGCCATGTCGAATGCCAGGTCTTCGCGCAGCAGCCCCATCAGGTCGATGCGCGCGTAGCGGACATGGTCCTCCGGGTTGTTTTCGCCCCAGCGGGTGCCCATGTAGCAGTTGATCGCGTACAGACCCTGGGCGACCGCACCCGAGCGATCGATATTCGCCTTCTCGGCAATGACGATCTTCTTGTCCTGACCCCAGAATCTCCCCTCCCAGGCGGCACCGGTGCCGCCCAGGCCCGCACCGACGACCAGAATGTCGATGCCGTCTTCGACAATCGTTTTGTGTGCCATTAGTAAGCCACGCCTTTCTTCATCTTGAGACCGGCGGACTGCAGCGTAGGTAGTTCGCCGTCATCCATGCGGATAAATTTGGGCTCGCTGTAAAGGAGCTGGCCTTCGCGCAGTTCCTTGCTGGGACCGGGAACCTCCGCGAGCTTGGGAATCGCCTGTCCCCAGGGCTTGGTGGTGATGGGCGACAGGAAGTTCTTTTCGGTGCCGTTGCGGAACTTGATCCGCCAGGCGATCGTGCCTTTCTGCTCGT
This sequence comes from Betaproteobacteria bacterium, assembly GCA_022340705.1. GTDB lineage: Bacteria > Pseudomonadota > Gammaproteobacteria > Burkholderiales > SG8-39 > SG8-39. The sequence goes on along the minus strand of JAJDNJ010000046.1, from coordinate 17,089 downwards.
CGCGGTCGACGCGAACGCTGTGGCCGAGCGGGGCGAAGTCGGCATATCCGCGCACGTCGATCGCATGCTGCGGGCAAGCCTTGACGCAGGAGTAGCACTCCCAGCACATGTTCGGCTCGATGTTGTAGGCACGGCGATAGGTCTTATCGATGTGCATGATGTCCGAGGGACAGATGTCGACACAGTGTCCGCATCCGTCGCACCTGGTCATGTACACGAAGGTAGGCATGAATCCGACTCCTTATCTATTCCGGCTGAGCTTGCGCGCTGCGTCCTAATAGTGGCGCGGCGCTTCGCGCTTGATGCCAAGCCCCATGTCCATCGGCGCGTTGCGCAACAGTTCCATGGAGTGCCTTTGCTGTTGTTCGGGTTCGTCGCGCGTCTGCGTCGGCAGATTCTCGGCCGTGCCATTGGCCTTGGTGACTCTTTTCTCGAAGGCCGCCGCGGGCTTGAAGAACATGTGCGCGAACTTCGACCAGGGCACGCCGGCGAACAGCACGGTGGTGGCGAGGATGTACAGGGCGAAGAGCACGCCCGTACCACCGCCGGCGATCGCCCAGAGCAGGCCGAGCGTCGCGCTCGCCAGCATCGAGAGGATGAACAGGTCGGCGCGCATCACGCGGAACGGCGAGCCGCCCTCGGCGGCGACGTCGACGCGGATGAAGAACCAGAACCAGTAGCCGCCGACGCAGACCATCAGCGCACCGACCCACCACAGGAACGACCACAGGCCGGGCGTCGGCGTCGCCGGCGTCGGGTAGCCGAACACCATGACGACGGTGGCGAGAACATAGAACACGAAGCCGTACATGCCGAGCAGGTGCGCGACGCGCCGGCGCGCATTGCAGAACTCGCCCGAGGCGAGCACGTCGACCGCCACGGTCTGCACGGCGATGCCGACCATGTCGCCGCCGCCGAGCTGCTTCACGCCCTTGGCTTTGGACCTGCGCCAGGTCCGGAAAAAGTACTCGGCGCTGCCCTTGTGCCAGACGTCGAACAGCGTTCCGCCCACGACCAGCAGGAACATGACGATGACGTAGCCCTGCATCACGCCGGGCGACATGGACGCGGACAGCGCCGCGAACGGATTGCCTGTGAACATTGACGTTGCCTCCTCGTAACCTGAGAAGTTTAAAGGGCGGCGTCAGCGCGCCCGACTACAAGTTCGCTATGCCGTTATAGAGTCGCTGTATACGCGTGGCCGAGCGCGTGAATATCAAAACGCATCGCGCCGAGATCGGCCAGGACCCAGGTCGCGGGCGCCGCAAGGCCGGCCACGGTGCCGGGATTGACGAGCCAGGTCTGCTTGCCGTTGACGCCGGTCAATTCGCGCACCTCGGCCTTGTGCGAATGCCCGCAGCACACGATGTCCCAGAGGCCGGTGCAGGCCATCGCGTAGCCGTAGTCGTCGGTGTGCACGACGAACACGCGTCGCCCGGCGAGCTCGAGGCGCGCATCGGCGCCGTGGTAGCGCAGCTGCCCGCCGCTCTTGCCCATCTGGAAGTGCATCGCCTGCACGTCGCCGACGTTGTTGCCGTGGATGAGGTGCACCGGCAGGCCGTGCGCGAGCGCCGGCTTCACGGTCTGGGCGCCGATCAGGTCGCCGCAGTGGATCACGCCTTGCGCGCCCGCGGCCTTGGCCTCGCGCACGGCCTGCTCGAGCGCGTCGGCGCGGTCGTGGCTGTCCGAAACGATGCAGAGCTTCATCGCGGGCGCGAACGCGCGTCTTAGCGCGCGGAATGGCCGGAGAGCTTGACCTCGACCTTGTCGCGCGCCTCGATCCCGGCGTAGTACGCGCGCAGGATGTCGAGCACCTCGGGGCGCGAGAACTCCGCCGGCACCGCGTCGCCTTCCGAGAGCCACTTGCGCAGCTTGGTGCCCGAGACCAGCAGCCGGTCGGCCTCGCCGTGCGGGCAGGTGCGCGCCGAGGCCATGCCCCCGCAGGCGTAGCACCAGAAGGTCCAGTCGATCTTCATCGGCCGGATCTCGAGCGCGTCGGGCGGAATCTCGTCGAAAATCTTGTGCGCGTCGAACGGGCCGTAGTAGCTGCCCACCCCCGCGTGGTCGCGCCCGAGGATCTGGTAGGCGCAGCCGTAGTTCTGGCGGAACACCGCGTGCAGCAGCGCCTCGCGCGGTCCGGCGTAGCGCATGTCGAGCGGGTAGCCCGACTGCACCACGGTGTTCGGGGCGAAGTACTTCTCGATCAGCACCGCGATCGCGCGCGTGCGCACCTCGGCGGGAATGTCGCCCGGCTTCAGGTTGCCGAGCAGCGAGTGCACCAGCACCCCGTCGCAGGTCTCGATCGCCACCTTGGCGAGGTACTCGTGCGAGCGGTGCATCGGGTTGCGCGTCTGGAACGCCGCAACCTTGGACCAGCCCAGGCGCTCGAAGCTGTCGCGCGTCTGCGCCGGCGTCATGTACAGCCCCGGGTAGCGCTCGGGAAATCCGCCCTGCGAGAGCACATGCAGCGGTCCGGCGAGGTTGACCTCGCCCTGCGCCATCACCATCGCCACCCCGGGGTGCTCGGCGTCGTCGGTGAGGAAGACCTGCTTGCACTCGTGGCGCTTGTCGATGCGGTACTTCTCGGCGACCGTCATCAGTGCCATCAGCTCGCCCGAATCGCGATCGACGAGCGCCACGTCGCTGCCTTCGGCGATCGACTCGGCGTTCGCGGCGTCGGTCGACAGCGTGATCGGGATCGGCCAGAAGGTGCCGTCGGCCAGGCGCATCTCGTCGCAGACGCCTTTCCAGTCGGCGTAGCCCATGAAGCCGGCGAGCGGCGTGAAACCGCCGATGCCGAGCATCAGCAGATCGCCCTTCTCGCGCGAGGACAGCTTCAGCTGCTTGAGGCTCGCCGCGCGACGCCGCGCCTCGTCGGCTGCTGCACCCTCGAGCAGCAGCGGGTGCAGCCCATGACCACCGTGCGGAGAGACCAGACGCGACATATCAGTAGTCCCGCGAAAATGCCCTTGCAAGCAAGCTCTCGATGTTAGCCCGCGCCGCCGCGCACCCCGAGCGGGAAATCTAATTTGCCAATAAGGGAGGCAAATTTAGCGCTTATTGTCGCGCGCTTGCTGCTGGTTCTGCGCGCGCAGGTCGCGCAGCCGCGCGTCGACCTGCGAGAGCTGATAGAAGTCGCCGTCGCCCGAGCGGCGCGCGAGCTCGAGCTGCTCGATCGCGGCGGGCAGGCTGCCTTGGAGCACGTAAACCTCGGCCTGCGCCTGGTGCTGCAGCAGCCGCTTGCCGAGCCCGGCGTAGGCTTTCGCTTCGAGCACGCGCAGCTGCGAGTCCGAGCGGTAAATACGCAGCGGCTCCTTGAGCGTTGCCAGCGCCTGCTCGTTGCGCCCGAGCGCCTCGAGGGTCTCGACGTAGGCGTACAGCACCGCACGGCGCTGCGGATACTTCACCCGCGCCGCATCGAGAATCGCGAGCGCCCCGGCGCCGTCGCCCAGCGCACGGCGCACCTCGGCCGCGAGCGTCTCGATCATCGAGCTCTGCGCCTTGGCGGCGCGCAGCCGGTCGACGTCGGCCTGCGCCGCGTCGAACTGCCGGTTACGCAGCTCGGCGCGCGCCAGCCCGTAGCGCGTCGCGGTCTCGCTCGCGTAGCGCTTGTCGCGCAGCAGCGCGTTGAAGTGGACCACCGCATCGTGTGCGTCGCCGCTGTCCGCGCCCAGCTTGGCGCGCACCAGGTGGTAATCGAGGCTGTCCGGGGTCTGCTTGTAGCGCAGGTGCTCGGCGCGGTTCTGCGCATCGGTCATGCGCTCGATGCTCATCGGGTGCGTGCGCAGGTAGCCCGGCACGCTGCCGTCGTCGCCGACCGTCATCGCGCGCTGCAGCTTTTCGAAGAACGCCGCCATCGCGCGCGGATCGAATCCGGCCTTGGCGAGCATCTGGAAGCCGACGCGGTCGGCCTCGCGCTCGAAGCTGCGCGTGTAATTCAACTGGTTCTGCACGCCCGCGCCCTGCACCGCGGTTGCCGCACCCGCGGCCAGGTCCGGGTTCGATGCACCGAGCAGGATCGCGGCGATCATTCCGGCGATCATCGGGATCTGCATCTTCTCCTGCGCGCCGACCATGCGCGCGATATGGCGCTGGACCACGTGCGCAATTTCGTGCGCGAGCACCGAGGCGAGCTCGGATTCCGAAGCCGAGGACGTGATCAGGCCGGTGTTGACGCCGATGAATCCTCCGGGCAGCGCGAAGGCATTGATCTGCGGGTCGCGGATCACGAAAAACTCGAAGGCCTGGCGCACGTTCGGGGCAACGGCAACCAGCCGCCCGCCCAGCAGGTTGAGGTACTCGGTCACCTCCGCATCGTCGAGGTAGCCCGGGTCGTGGAAGCGGATGTCGGCCATCACTTCCTCGCCGATGCGGCGCTCCATCTGCGGCGAGAGGCTCGCGTCTTCGGTCCCGCCGAGGTCTGGCAGCGCCAACTGCGCCCAGGACGGGCACGGCAGGGCGATGAGAAAAGCGCTTAACCAGGCGAGCGCAGCCTTCATGCGCATATGATACCGTTCGAGCGGTTAAGTTCCTCTGGAAACACAAACACTTGGCACGTAAAAAAAACCGCGCTGAACTGACCCATTTCGACGCGCGCGGAAGCGCGCATATGGTCGACGTCGGCGCCAAGCGCGCCACAAGGCGCGTCGCGATCGCGACCGGGCGCATCCACATGCAGCGCACCACCCTAAGCCGGCTTGCCGCCGGCGACACGCAAAAGGGCGACGTGCTCGGCGTGGCGCGCATCGCCGCGATCCAGGCCGCGAAGCGCACCGCCGGGCTCATCCCGCTCGCGCACCCGATCGCGCTGACCCGCGTCGCGGTCGAGTTCGAGCGCGACGCGCGCGCCCCGGCGGTCGAGATCACCGCACGGGTCGAATGCCGGGGACAGACCGGGGTGGAGATGGAAGCGCTCAGCGCCGCGGCGGTCGGCCTGCTGACGATTTACGACATGCTCAAGGCGGTCGACCGCGCGATGACCATTACGGATGTCATGCTGGTCGAAAAGCGCGGTGGTCGCTCTGGAACCTACCGCCGCAGCGGCCTTACGCCGAAGCGTGCACTGCACAAAAAAGCGCGGCGTCGTTAAGCAATCAATGAATAAACATGGTTGATTTTGTTCAGGTCTTTTCTCGGCATCGGGTCCGGGTTAGCATGCCGGCGTTTCAGCGTGCCGACGGCGCGAAACAACGCATCGTTCTCGACGCTGATTCCATAACGAGCGCCGGCGCATCGGCCGGCGCGGTGGATTCACTCTAGGAGGAAGGCATGGACGAGGCACGCAGAGTAGTGCTCAGGAGCGCCGGTGCGACCGGTGTACTTGCAGCGGCGCTCGCGGCCGGGCTGCTCAAGCCCGAGCGCGCGCTCGCCGCGAGTTGGAACAAGGCGGCGTTCGACTCGAAGAGCGCAGTCGACGCGCTGAAGAACATCGGCGCGGCAAACCCCCAGGAAACCGGGGAGATCGTCATCGAGGCGCCGCAGATCGCGGAAAACGGCGCGGTGGTGCCGATCGAGGTCACCAGCAAGCTGCCCGGCACGACCTCGCTCGCGGTGCTGATCGAGAAGAATCCCTTCCCGCTCGCAAGTCAGTTCCGCTTCATGGACGGCGCACTGCCGTTCGTCAAGGTCAACGTCAAGATGGGTGAATCGTCCATCGTGCGCGTGGTCGCCGAGGCTGGCGGCAAGTACTACACCGCGACGAAGGAAGTGAAGGTCACCATCGGCGGCTGCGGCGGCTGAGGAAAGGAGACGATCATGGCAGGTCCGATGAAAGCGCGTGCGCGGATGCAGGGCAACTACGCCGACGTCCGCGTGCTGATGAGTCATCCGATGGAAACCGGTCAGCGCAAGGGACGCGACGGCAAGCCCATCCCCAAGCACTTCATTCAGAACCTCGCGGTCAAGCTGAACGGCAAGACGGTGATCGAGGGCGAGTGCAGCCAGGCGGTTTCGCGCAATCCGGTGTTCTCGTTCCGCATCGGCGGCGCCAAGCCCGGCGACAAGATCGAGATCAGCTGGCTCGATAACAAAGGCGAGACCAACAAGACCGAGACCGCGGTCGCCTGAGGGGGCGCGCGCGGGCTCGGCGCCTCCGGCGGCGGGACCCGCGAACCGCAACAACCTAGGAGGAGGACGGAGATGCGTGCATCTGGAAAGAGGACGCTGCTGCTGGCGGCTTTTGCCTTCGCAGCCGCGCCGGCGGCCGCGCAGACCTCGCAGTTCGAGCAGTACCAGAAGATGGTGGGCGAAGACAGTCCGGCCGAGTTGTTCGTGCTGGTCGGTGCGGACTTGTGGAGGAAGAAGCAGGGCCCCAAGAACGCCTCGCTCGAGCGCTGCGATCTCGGCAAGGGCCCCGGCGTGGTCAAGGGCGCGTACGCGGCCCTGCCGCGCTATTTCGCTGACGCCAATCAGGTCATGGATGCCGAGTCGCGGATCCTGTACTGCATGGAGACGCTGCAGGGGCGCAGCCGCAAGGAGGCGCTCAAGCGCCCGTTCGGCAACGCCGACAAACCCTCGGAGATGGAGTATCTCGACGCCTTCGTCGCCTCGCAGAGCGATGGCTTCAAGATGACTCCGGGGATGAGCCATCCACAGGAGAAGCGCGCCTACGAGCTCGGCAAGGCGCTGTTCTTCGCGCGCACCGGGCTGTACGACTTTTCCTGCGCGAGCTGCCACGGCGAGCCCGGCAAGCGCATCCGCATGTCGGACCTGCCGGTGCTGAGCGAGCCGGGACCGGCGCGCGCCGCGATGTCGACCTGGCCCGCGTACCGCGTCTCGAACAGCCAGATGAAGACCATGCAGTGGCGCGTCAACAACTGCTACCGGCAGATGCGCACGCCGCAGCCGGTCTGGGGCTCCGAAGTGGTCAACTCCATGATCATGTACCTGACCGTGAACGCCAAGGGCGCGGTCTACGCCGGTCCGGGCACCAAGCGCTAGGGGGAGATGACGATGAAGACGAAATTGATGCTGGCCGCGGGCCTCGCCGCACTCGTCCTGGCGCCGATGGTAGGCGCCGAGCCGAGCTACGAGGAAGTACAGATGATCATCCATCGCGACTTCAAGGCGAAGGGCCAGGCGAAGATGGATCGCCTCGACCAGGACGTGGTGCAGCAGGTGTGCACGCGGGCGCACGACAAGCCGCCGGCCGACGTGGCCAAGGCGATCGAAGCCGACCAGCTCGCTGCGATCCCGGTGCCCTCCGGTTCGCTGATGGGCGACTGGAAAAAGGGCGCCAAGACCGCCTGGAGCGGAAAGGGCATGCAGTGGAACGAGGACCCGAAGAAGGGCGCGGGCGGCGGCTGCTACAACTGCCACGAGATCTCGGCGCAGCGCACCTCGTTCGGCACGATCGGCCCGAGCCTGAAAGCCTTCGGCAAGAAGCGCGGCCATGGCGCGGACGCGCAGCGCTACGTCTACACCAAGATCTACAACGCGAAGGCCTACAACCTGTGCTCGAACATGCCGCGCTTCGGCACCACCGGCACGCTCACCGAGCAGCAGATCAAGGACCTGGTGGCCTACCTGCTCGATCCGAACTCGCCGAACAACAAATAGCGCGGACCGTTAGAATCCGCGACCGGCGGGGCTTGGGAACTCCCAAGCCCCGTTTTTTTCTGACCTGAACCGATGCATCGACGCGACTTTCTTCGACTCCTCGCCTTCGCCGGCGCCGCCGGTGCGAGCCTGCGCCCGGGCCTTTCCGCCGCGCAGGCCGCCGCCGAGCTGTACGACCTGCCGAAATTCGGCAACCTGTCCCTGCTGCACATGGCCGACTCGCATGCGCAGCTGATCCCGACCTACTACCGCGAGCCGAACATCAATATCGGCGTCGGCGCCGCCGAGGGCGCCCCGCCCCACCTCGTCGGCGAGGCGCTGCTCAAGCACTTCGGCATCAAGCCGGGCGGCATCCTGGCGCACGCCTACACCTATCTCGACTTCGCCGCGGCCGCGCAGCGCTACGGCAAGGTCGGCGGCTACGCGCACCTCGCCGCGCTGGTCAAGCGCCTGCGCGCCTCGCGCCCGCATGCGCTGCTGCTCGACAGCGGCGACACCTGGCAGGGTTCGGCCACCGCGCTGTGGTCGCAGGGCGCCGACATGATCGGCGCGCAGAAGCGCCTCGGCGTCGACCTGATGACCGCGCACTGGGAGTTCACCTATGGCGCCGCGCGCGTCAAGCAGGCGGTCGACAAGGAGCTCGCGCCGATCGAGTTCCTCGCGCAGAACGTAAAGACGCTCGACTTCGAGGACCCGGTCTTCAAGCCCTATACGCTGCGCAGCGTCAACGGCGTGCCGCTCGCGGTCATCGGCCAGGCGTTCCCCTACACGCCGATCGCCAATCCGCGCTACATGATCGCCGAGTGGAGCTTCGGCATCCAGGAGCGCCGCCTGCAGAAGCTGGTCGACGAGGTGCGCGCCAAGGGCGCCCAGGTCGTCGTGCTGCTGTCGCACAACGGCATGGACATTGATCTCAAGCTCGCGGGCCGGGTGCGCGGTATCGATGCGATCCTCGGCGGCCACACGCACGACGGCATGCCGGCGCCAACTGCGGTGCCGAACGGCGCAGGGCGCACGCTGGTCACCAACGCCGGCGCCAACGGCAAGTTCCTCGCGGTGCTCGACCTCGAGGTCAAGGGTGGGCGTGTCGCCGACTACCGCTACCGGCTGCTGCCGGTGTTTTCGCGGCTGCTGCCGGCCGATGCCGAGATGGCCGCCTACATCGAATCGGTACGCAAACCGCACCGCGCCAAGCTCGAGGAGAAGCTCGCGGTGACCGAGAGCCTGCTCTACCGCCGCGGCAACTTCAACGGCAGCTTCGACCAGCTCATCCTGGACGCGATGCTCGCGGTGAAGGGCGCGCAGATCGGCTTTTCGCCCGGCTTTCGCTGGGGTACGACGCTGCTGCCGGGCGATGCGATCACCTTCGAGCACGTGATGGACCAGACCGCGATCACCTATCCCACCTCGACGCTCTCCGAGCTCACCGGCGAGCAGATCAAGACGATCCTCGAGGACGTCTGCGACAACCTGTTCAATCCCGACCCCTACCGCCAGCAGGGCGGCGACATGGTGCGCGTCGGCGGGATGACCTACAGCTGCAGCCCGAACGCGGCGATGGGCAAGCGCATCAACGACATGCGACTGAACGGCAAGCCGCTCGAGGCCTCGCGCACCTACAAGGTCGCCGGCTGGGCGCCGGTCGGCGAAGGCGCGCAGGGCGAGCCGATCTGGGAGGTCGTCAGCCGCTACCTGCGCGACAAGAAGTCGATCGCGCCGATCCAGCCGAGCGTGCCACGCCTGATCGGGGTCGAGGGCAATCCCGGTCTTGCCTGAGCGCGCCGCCCCGCGCGGGGCGGCGCGGCTTTATTAAGCGCTTGTAAACGGGCCGGTGCGGCCCGGTTTTGCCGCTATGATGCGGCGCCCGGCAGTCCGCCGGCGTGCAGTCTCGTGCGTTAATTCCAGCATGCGCTCCGTCACGCTCAAGAGCCTCGTCGCCGTCGCGGCGCTCGCCGCGCTGGCCGGGCTCGCGCTGTGGCTGCGTGGCGGCGGCGAGTCGCGCCTGCAGTACCGCACGGTCAAGATCGAGCGCGGCGCGATCCGCGCGGTGGTTGCCGCAAGCGGCACGCTGAACGCCGTGACCACGGTCCAGGTCGGCTCCCAGGTGTCGGGGCAGATCAAGGAGATCTACGCCGACTTCAACACCCCGGTGAAGAAGAACCAGGTCATCGCGCGCATCGATCCGTCGAGCTTCGAGCTGCGCGTGAGCCAGGCGCGCGCCGACGTCGAGGCGGCGCGCAGCGCGGTCGCGGTGCAGATCTCGGCGCTCGCGGCGCAGCGCGCCGAGCTCGCGCGCCTGAAAGTCACCCTGGACGACGCGCAGCGCGACTTCCAGCGCAAGCGCCAGCTGGTCGCCAAGAACTTCATCTCGGCGGCCGAGCGCGACAAGGCCAAGACGCTGTACGACGCCACGCGCGAGCAGTTGCGCGCGGCGCAGGCCCAGGCCAAGGTCAACGAGGCGCAGGTCGAGGCCGCGCGCGCGGCGGTCAAGCAGCGCGAGGCGCTGCTGCACCAGGCCGAGGTCGACCTGGAAAAGACCATCATCCGCGCGCCGGTCGACGGTACCGTCATCCTGCGCAACGTCGACGCCGGACAGACCGTGGCCGCGAGTCTGCAGGCGCCGGTGCTGTTCACGATCGCGCAGGACCTGCACGACATGCAGGTCGAGGCGGCGATCGACGAGGCCGACGTCGGCCGGCTGCGCGTGGGCCAGCACGCGAGCTTCACCGTCGACGCGTTCCCGCGGCGCAACTTCTCCGGCGAGATCCTGCAGATCCGCAAGTCGCCGCAGAACGTGCAGAACGTGATCAGCTATACGGTGGTGATCTCGGCCGCCAACCCCGACCTCGCGCTGCTGCCGGGCATGACGGCAAACGTGCGCGTCGAGGTGGACAAACGCGAAAACGCGCTCAAGGTCGCGAATGCGGCGCTGCGCTTCCAGCCGCCCGGCGCCGCGCCGAGCGCTGCCGGCACCCAGGCGGCCGGCGCGCAGAGCGGCGCGGCGCGCGGCGGCAGCGAGGCGCTGGCGCGTGCGCGTGCGCGCCTGATCGAGGCGCTCAAGCCGGATGCCACCCAGCGCGCCAAGATCGAGGCGCTCTTCGAGGCCGCGGGCGGCCGCGTCAAGGGCTTGCGCGACGTTTCGGATGCCGCCGAGCGGCGCCGCCGCGCCGCGCAGATCCGCGCCGAGCTGCGCGCGCAGATCATGGAGATCCTGAAACCCGAGCAGCGCGAGATCTACGAGCGCCTGATCGCCGAGGCCGGCGCGCGTGGCCGCGCGCTTGCCGGCCGTCTGTGGCGGCTCGAGGACGGTGAACCGAAAGCGGTCGACGTGCGCCTCGGGCTATCCGACGGCACGAGCACCGAGATCGTCTCGGGCGACGTGCGCGAAGGCATGGACGTCATCGTCGGCATGGCGCAGGCGGCGCGCTCCGGCGGCGCGCAGCCGCGCATGCGCCTGTTCTGATGCCCGCGCCGCTGATCCGCACGCAGGCGCTCGAGAAGATCTACCGCCTGGGCGAGTCCGAGGTGCACGCGCTCGCCGGCGTCAGCATCGATATCGCCGAGGGCGAATTCGTCGCCGTCATGGGCCCCTCGGGATCGGGCAAGTCGACGTTCATGAACCTGATCGGCTGTCTCGACCGTCCGACGCACGGTCAGTACGCGCTCGGCGGGCAGGACGTTTCTACGCTCGACAGCGACGCGCTTGCGGGCATGCGCAACCACAGCATCGGCTTCGTGTTCCAGAACTTCAACCTGCTCGCACGTACCCCGGCAATCGAAAACGTCGAGCTGCCGCTGGTCTACGCGGGCGTGCCGGCGCCCGAGCGCCGCGTACGGGCAACCGAGATGCTGGCGCGCGTCGGCCTCGAGGGACGCGTCCATCACCTGCCCTCGCAGCTCTCCGGCGGGCAGCAGCAGCGCGTGGCGATCGCGCGCGCGCTCGTCACCCGGCCGCTGCTGATCCTCGCCGACGAGCCGACCGGGGCGCTCGACTCGCACACCAGCCTCGAGCTGATGGCGCTGTTCCAGGAGCTCAACCGCGGCGGCATGACCGTCGTGCTCGTCACCCACGAGCCCGACGTCGCACGCTTCGCCCGCCGCGTGCTGCGCTTCCTCGATGGGCGCGTGGTGGCCGACGAAGCCAACGTCGCGCTCGACGCCCGCGCACTGCTCGCGGAGGGAGCGGTGGCATGAACCTCGTCGCGCTGCTGCGCATCGCGCTGCGCGCGCTTGCGGTCAACAAGCTGCGCAGCGCGCTGACCATGCTCGGCATCATCATCGGCGTGTCCGCGGTGATCGTCATGGTCGCGGTCGGCGCCGGCGCGCAGGCGCGCGTCGAGGAGCAGATCCGCGCGCTCGGCTCGAACCTGCTGCTCATCCTGTCGGGTGCGCGCACCGCCTCGGGGGTGCGCCTCGGCCTCGGCTCGAACTTTTCGCTGAACGAAGGCGACGCCTTCGCCATCACGCGCGAGATCCCGGGCGCGACCGCGGCACCCGCAGTGCGCGGCGGCGCGCAGCTCGTATGGGGCAACACCAATTGGTCGACCGCGATCTACGGCACCACGCCGGAGTATCTGCCGGTGCGCCAGTGGGCGCTCGCCGAGGGCCGCGGCTTCGAGCCCGCCGAGATGTCCGGCGCGGCCAAGGTCTGCATCATCGGCCAGACGGTGGTCAATCAGCTGTTCGGCGCGACCGACCCGATCGGCCAGACGATCCGCATCCGGCGCGTGCCGTTCACCGTGATCGGCGTGCTCGAGACCAAGGGCCAGAGCATGATGGGCACCGACCAGGACGACCTCGTGCTGATGCCGCTCGACACTGCGCGCAACCGGGTGCTCGGCGCGACCACGCTCGCCAAGCAGCGTGCGGTGGGCGTGATCTGGGTCAAGGTGGACGACGGGCTCGACACCAACGCGGTCGCACAGGAGGTACGCGCGCTGCTGCGTCAGCGCCACCGCCTGCAGCCCGGCGCGGACGACGATTTTTCGCTGCGCAACCTCGCCGAGATCATGGCCGCGCAGGAAGCCTCGAGCCGCATCCTCACCATCCTGCTCGCCGCCGTCGCCTCGGTCTCGCTCTTGGTCGGGGGCATCGGCATCATGAACATCATGCTGGTGTCGGTCACCGAGCGCACGCGCGAGATCGGCCTGCGCATGGCGGTCGGCGCGCGCACGCGCGACATTCTCGGGCAGTTCCTGGTCGAGGCGGTCACCCTCTCGCTGATCGGCGGGCTGGTCGGCACGCTGCTCGGCGTCGGCGGCGCGTTCGCGGTCGCCATGATCGCCGGCTGGCGCGTGCTGGTCTCTGCGGAGGCGGTGCTGCTCGCGGTCGCCTTCGCCCTCCTCACCGGCGTGTTCTTCGGCTTCTATCCGGCGCGCAAGGCGGCGCGCCTCCATCCGGTCGAGGCGCTGCGCTTCGAGTGAGCGCGGCGCGCGCGACTTAGTCCGCGCGCAGCGCCGCCAGGGCGTCGCGCGCGCGCTCCACCAGGGCGCGCGTCTCGCCGCCCGCTTCGCGCCGCAGCAGGCGCATCGAGCCGTACCAGGGCATGCGCTCGCCCTGCCACTGATAGCGCCAGGTCCCCACCCCGGGCACCAGCACCCACACCGGGCGCCCGAGCGCACCCGCCAAATGCGCCATCGCGGTCGGCACGCAGACCACCGCGTCGAGCGCGCAGGCGAGCGCGGCGGCTTCGTCCGGATTCGCGGCGACGCCGGACCAGGATTCGACGCGGTTCCCCGTCCTGCGCTCGAGCGCGGCAAGCGCGGCGCTGCAGTCGGCCAGCTCGAGCGCGACGAAGCGCGCGTTCGGTAGCTCGAACAGCGGCGCGAGGTCATCGAGCGAGAGCGAGCGCGCCGCGCGCAGCGTGCCGGGCAGGCCGCCGGTCCACGCGACGCCAACGCGCAGTCCACCGGTCGCGCCGCCCAGGCGCTCGCGCCAGGCCGCCACGCGCGCCGGATCGGCGCGCAGGTACGGCGTGCCCGGAAAATCGGCCGCCGAGCGGCGCAGCCAGCGCGGCAGGCTGCCGGCCACACATTGGTAGTCGATCGCGCCAAGCGAGGCCCAGTCGGGCTCGCGGCTGCGGTCGCGCCAGACGACGCGCAGCCCGGGGAACGAGCGCGCAAACAGCGCGCTGAGCCGCCGACTGCACTCCAGGATGCAGCGCGCGCCGCCGGCGAGCAGGTCGGGGATGCAGGACGCGAACATGATCTCGTCGCCGATGCCCTGCTCCGAGCGTACCAGCAGCGTCTTGCCGGCGAGCGCCTCGCCCTGCCAACGCGGAAATGGCGGCGGCGCACCGTGCGTGGCCTCCGGCACGCGCAGGCGCCATTCATATTCGTCCCAGCCGCGCGCGAAATCGCCCGCACCGAGCAGGCTGAGCGCGTAGCCGGCGTGCGCGTTGGCGTCCTGCGGATGCGCGGCAATCGTCTGCTCATAGGTCTCCAGCGCGCGTCGGGTATCACCGAGGCACTGAAAACTGAATGCCAGATCGGCGCCGAAGCGGGGGTCGGAAGGCCGCAGTCCCTGCGCCACCTCGAATGCAGCGTGTGCCGCCCGTAGGTCGCCCAGTTCGCGCAGCGCGATGCCGCAAGCCCTGTGCACGGCCGGGTCCGGGCGCGCCTCGAGCGAGGCCCGCAGGCTGGCCACGGCGTCTCGGTACAGCGCCTGCGCGCGCGCTTCGTCTTCGGGCGCGGGGATGCGGGCGTAGACCTGGCGCGCGGCCCCGATCTGCAGGCTGCCCAGCTCACGCAGCAGTCCGGGATCGGGATTGCCCTCTGCCTCGGCGTGGCCGAAGGCGATCGCCGCCTCCGCGCCCTCATCGGCGGCGATGCGGCGCAGACGATGTACCGCGTCCTCGCGCGGCACAGCGCGCGGGGCTCTCAAGCGACGGAACAGATCACGCAGCACAAAAGAAAACGCCTCCCGAAGGAGGCGTTTTGACCGAAGACGGGTTGTCCCGTCAATCGGTACGGCAGGTCGACGGTCCGTATTTCGTCGGATTGACCTCACAGGACCACATCACGGTGTTCGCCGTCGAGTTCCAGCTCGGCGTCAGCGTCACCGTGATGCCCGAGGTACCCATGAGGTTGGCGTCCGCGCCGGTGATTGCCACTGCGCCGGTCATCGCGACGGCCGCGGTCCCGATCTTGCCGCCGGCCTGGATCGTCAGGCCCTGGCCAGAGCTCGTCAGACCGTTCAGATTCTGCGCGTTTTCGGTCACGCCGGTACGCACGGCGCTCGCCGCCAGAATGAGCTCCGACACCTTCGCCCGAATGGTGTAGTCCTGATAGGCCGGCAGCGCGACGGCCGCCAGAATGCCGATGATCGCGACCACGATCATCAGTTCGATCAAAGTAAAGCCTCGCTGAATGCGTTGCATTAGGTCTCCCGGTTAGGGGTGGGGCAAGATTGCCCCCGTAGGGTCGGGCTCAATTGCCCAAGTCGGGTGGGACCAGATTGCCCCAGTGGTATTCCTACTCGCACGATACGTGCCACTCGCCCGAGTTCATGGCGCAGCTGTGCAAACGCCTGCAAAGTCGCCCTATATCATGCAGTTAAAAGCGCCTTCGGGCCTTCCGGAGAAGGTGCGGTTCGCCCCGCAGCGCGATCCGCCGCCTCGCTCGCCGCGCGATTGGTCGTAAATCGACCGATCGCGTCACCCCTGAGGGGCCTGAGGCAAAAAAAACGCCTCCCGCGGGAGGCGTGCGAAAAGTCCGGTTCTTGCGTCGGTCAGTCCGTGCGGCAGCTCGACGGGCCGTATTTCGTCGGGTTGACCTCGCAGGACCAGATCACCGTGTTCGCCGTCGAGTTCCAGCTCGGCGTCAGCGTCACCGTGATGCCCGAGGTGCCCATGATGTTGGCGTCCGCGCCGGTGATCGCCACCGCGCCGGTCATCGCCACGGCCGCGGCGCCGATCTTGCCACCCGCCTGGATCGTCAACCCCTGGCCCGCGCTCGTCAGACCGTTCAGGTTTTGCGCGTTCTCGGTCACGCCGGTACGCGCCGCGCTCGCCGCCAGGATCAGCTCAGACACCTTCGCGCGGATGGTGTAGTCCTGATAGGCCGGCAGCGCGACGGCCGCCAGAATGCCGATGATCGCGACCACGATCATCAGCTCGATCAGGGTAAAGCCTCGTTGCATGCGCTTCATTTGGATCTCCTGTTTTCCCATGGGACAAATTTGCCCAGTGCGCATAGATCAGCAGGATGCATGCCAGCACTCACAGGATCGCTTGCAACATTGTCAGAAGCTGTAAAACCAAGACGAATCATGAAGTTGAGATTGAATGAGACGGGTGAACGTCGCGCGCAATTATCTGCGCGTCTCATCGCCGAATAGCGCGGCGCTGCGTTTTGTCCGAGAGTGACAGAGAACGTCAACGCGCCCGCCCAGGGCAAAAAAAAACGCCTCCCGAAGGAGGCGTTTCGACCGAAGTCAGGTTGTTGTTATTAGTCCGTACGGCAGGTCGACGGGCCGTATTTGACCGGGTTGACCTCGCAAGACCAGATCACCGTGTTCGCCGTCGCGTTCCAGCTCGGCGTCAGCGTCACCGTGATGCCCGAGGTGCCCATGATGTTGGCGTCCGCGCCAGTGATCGCGACCGAACCGGTCATCGCCACGGCCGCGGTACCGACCTTGCCGCCCGCCTGGATCGTCAGGCCCTGGCCCGCGCTCGTCAGACCGTTCAGGTTCTGCGCCTGCTCGGTCACGCCGGTGCGCACCGCACTCGCCGCCAGGATCAGTTCCGACACCTTCGCGCGGATGGTGTAGTCCTGATAGGCCGGCAGCGCGACGGCCGCCAGAATGCCGATGATCGCAACCACGATCATCAGCTCGATCAGGGTAAAGCCTCGTTGGATACGCTTCATTCAAATCTCCTGTTGTCCAAGGGACCAAGTTGCCCCGCACCGGGTATCGGAGCAGGATCCATGCCATCGCCAGAACGATCGCTTGCGACATTGTCAGATCCTGAAAAAATACAAGAAATCATAAAGTTGCAGTCGTCCTGGGACGACAGGGCGAGCGCGCGCGTTTGGCTCGTCGTCTCGAGGCGTGAATTACTTCGCGGCGCATTTTGTCGGCGGTGACAAGGAGCGTCAGCAATTTTGGTCTCCCACAAATGAAAACGCCTCCCGAAGGAGGCGTTTCGACCGAAGTCAGGGTTTTGTTATTAGTCGGTACGGCAGGTCGACGGGCCGTATTTGACCGGGTTGACCTCACAGGACCAGATCACCGTGTTCGCCGTCGAGTTCCAGCTCGGCGCCAGCGTGACCGTGATGCCCGAGGTACCCATGATGTTGGCGTCCGCGCCGGTGATCGCCACCGCGCCGGTCATCGCCACGGCCGCGGCGCCGATCTTGCCGCCCGCCTGGATCGTCAGGCCCTGGCCCGCGCTCGTCATACCGTTCAGGTTCTGCGCCTGCTCGGTGACCGACGTGCGAACCGCGCTCGAGGCCAGGATCAGCTCCGACACCTTCGCGCGGATGGTGTAGTCCTGATAGGCCGGCAGCGCGACGGCCGCCAGAATGCCGAT
>JAJDNJ010000034.1 GCA_022340705.1 Betaproteobacteria bacterium | reverse complement strand
GTCCCGGAGAGTGGGTCGAGCTCGAGCGCGCGCAATGCGATGCGCTGCTGGCCGCGCCTCCGGACGGCACCGTCGCGCAGGTTGTTCACGAACCGAAATCCTGTTAAACTTCAAAGCCTTTGGAAATGCGCAGGGCACCGCGCACGAAGGGGATGGGCTTCGGCCCATTTTTTGTTTGCGCGTTGGAAAGATTTGGCGGGATTGAGCGAAATCGTCGAGCAGGCCGTGAACGGCATGGGATTCGAATGCGTCGACTTTCAGCAGTCGAACCGGGGACGCATGCTGCGTGTCTTCATCGACAAGCCGCAGGGCGTCGACGTGGACGACTGTGCGGACGTCAGCCGGCAGCTGACCCGGGTCTTCGCGGTCGAGGGTGTCGACTACGACCGGCTCGAGGTGTCCTCGCCGGGCCTGGATCGGCCGCTGCGCAAGGCAGGAGATTTTCAGCGCTTCGCCGGGCAGCGAGTGGAGGTGCGCATGCGTGAGCGTGACGCGACAGGGCGCCGCCGCTTTGCCGGGTTGCTGGTCAGCTGCGACGGACAGGCGGTCGCGGTCGAGGTCGATGGACAGGTAATCAGCCTGCCGCTCGCAGGCATGGATCGGGCCCGGCTGGTGCCGGAGCTGTGAACGAAATGGAGCAATGATTCGATGAGTCGAGACCTTCTGATGCAAGCCGATGCGCTGGCACGCGAGAAAAACGTCGACAAGGACGTGGTCTTCGCAGCGCTCGAGTTCGCCCTCGCGTCGGCGACCAAGAAAAAGTACTCGGACGACATCGATGTGCGCATCGCGATCGACCGCAACAGCGGGGACTACGCGTCGTTCCGCCGCTGGCAGGTCGTCGAGGACGAAGCGCTCGAGTTCCCCGAGCGCCAGATTGCGCTTTCGGAAGCGCAGCAGCGCGATGCCGAGCTCAAGCTCGAGGACTACATCGAGGAGCCGCTTGAGCCGGTCGAGTTCGGTCGCATCGGAGCACAGGCCGCGAAGCAGGTCATCCTGCAGCGTATCCGGGACGCGGAACGCGAGCAGATCCTGAACGAGTTCCTCTCGCGCGGCGACGAGCTGGTTACTGGCACGATCAAGCGCATGGAGCGCGGCAACGCGATCGTCGAATCGGGACGCCTCGAGGCGCTGCTCGCGCGAGACCAGATGATCCCGAAGGAGAATTTGCGCATCGGGGATCGGGTGCGCGGCTGGGTGATGAAGATCGATCGCACCGCGCGCGGTCCGCAGCTGCTCCTGTCACGCACGGCGCCGGAATTCATCATGAAGCTGTTCGAGCTCGAGGTGCCCGAAATCGAGGAGGGTCTGCTCGAGATCAAGTCGGCGGCGCGTGATCCGGGCGTGCGCGCCAAAATCGCGGTGCATTCGAACGATCGGCGGATCGACCCGATCGGGACCTGCGTGGGCATGCGCGGCTCGCGCGTGCAGGCGGTCACCCAGGAGCTTGCCGGCGAGCGCGTCGATATCGTGCTCTGGTCCGCGGATCCGGCCCAGTTCGTGATCGGTGCCTTGGCGCCCGCCGAGGTGTCCTCGATCGTGGTCGACGAGGAGAAGCACGCGATGGACGTGGTGGTCGACGAGGAGAACCTCGCGATCGCGATCGGCCGCAGCGGACAGAACGTCCGGCTCGCGTCCGAGCTCACGGGCTGGCAGATCAACCTGATGACCGAGGACGAATCCAACCGCAAGCAGGAAGAGGAGAGTGCGCGGGTCAAGACACTGTTCATGGAGCGCCTCGATGTCGACGAGGAGGTGGCCGACATCCTCATCCAGGAGGGCTTTTCGACGCTCGAAGAGGTTGCCTATGTGCCGATCAACGAGCTGCTCGAAATCGAGGCATTCGACGAGGATACGGTGAACGAGCTGCGCAACCGTGCGCGCAACGCGCTGCTGGTGGCGGCCATCGCGAACGAGGAAAAAGTCGAGGGCGTCGATCCCGAGCTCCTGCGGCTGCAGGACATGGATACCCAGCTCGCGGCCAAGCTCGCCGAGGCCGGAGTACGCACGCGCGACGATCTTGCCGATCTCGCGGTGGACGAGCTTTCCGAGCTCATCGGTCTCGAGGAAGAGCGAGCCAAGAACCTGATCATGGCTGCGCGCGCGCACTGGTTCACCGAGGAAACCGCCGGACAGGGGGAGGCGCACTGACGTGGCACAGACGAGCGTTGCCCAATTCGCGAGCGAACTGAAGGTTCCGCCGTCGGTTCTGCTGGAACAGCTGCGTGCGGCAGGCGTCAATAAGCGCGTGCCAGAAGATGCGTTGAGCGAGCAGGACAAGTCGCGTCTGCTGGACTATCTGCGCCGCTCGCACGGCGCCGAGGAACCGAAGACCAAGATCACGCTCACGCGCAAGCAGACGAGCGAGATTCGCAAGGCCGATGCCAGCGGCAAGACGCGCACGGTGCAGGTCGAAGTCCGCAAGAAGCGCGTTTTCGTGAAACGCGACCCGACCGAAATCGCCGCGGCCGCGGTCGCCGCGGAAACGCCACCGCCGGCGGTGGAGCAGGCACCCGCCACGTCGCGCGGCGCGGCGACGGTCGACGCGCACGAGCGCGAGCAGCGTCAGATCGAGGCCGAGCGCCAGCGGCAATTGGCCGAGATTCAGGCCAGCGAGTTGCGCGAGAAGCAGGAGCGTGAGCGACGCGAGGCCGACCAGCGTAAACAGGAGCGTGAAGCCCAGGCCGCGGCAAAGGAAGCGGCGCCGGCCGCGGCACCGGCAGCCACCGAAGGCACCCTGCACGCGCCGAAGCCGACGGCCGGAGAGCCGAAAGGCGAGCGGCGCGGCAAGAAAGCGCGTCCCGCGACGTTCATGCGCGACGATTCGGCGCGCCGCCGTACGATGAAAACGCGCGGCGACATGGGCGGTGGAGTCGCCGGCTGGCACGCGCGCGGCGTCGGCCGGCAGCGCCAGACCGCGAGCGCGGTCGAGGGCACGACATTCACCGCACCGACCGAGCCGATGGTCCGCGAGGTGGCGGTACCGGAAACGATCACGGTCTCCGAGCTCTCGCACAAGATGGCGGTCAAAGCGGCCGAGGTGATCAAGGCCCTGATGAAGCTCGGAACGATGGCGACGATCAACCAGGTCCTCGATCAGGAGACCGCGATGATCGTGGTCGAGGAGATGGGGCACAAGGCGAAGCCGGCCAAACTGGAAGACCCGGAGGCCTACCTGGTCGAGGTCGAGCCGCACGTGGAGGCCCCGCTTGAGGCCCGGCCACCGGTGGTGACGGTGATGGGACACGTCGATCACGGCAAGACCTCGCTTCTCGACCACATCCGGCGCACGAAGGTGGCCGCGGGCGAGGCGGGCGGCATCACGCAGCATATCGGCGCCTATCACGTTGAGACACCGCGCGGCGTCGTCACCTTCCTCGATACCCCCGGGCACGAAGCGTTTACGGCGATGCGCGCGCGGGGTGCGAAAGTCACCGACCTGGTCATCCTGGTCGTTGCCGCCGATGACGGTGTCATGCCGCAGACCATCGAGGCGATCAATCACGCGCGCGCGGGCTCCGTGCCGCTGGTGGTGGCGATCAACAAGATCGACAAGCCGGACGCGAATCCGGAAAAGGTGAAGCAGGAGCTCCTTAGCCACGGCGTCGTTCCAGAGGATCTCGGCGGTGACGCGCCGTTCGTGCCGGTCTCGGCGAAGACCGGGCAGGGCATCGATGATCTTCTCGAGCATGTCCTGCTTCAGGCCGAGGTGCTCGAGCTCAAGGCACCGGTGCACGCGCCGGCCAGGGGTGTGATCATCGAGGCGCGTCTGGACAAGGGGCGCGGTCCGGTGGCCACGCTGCTCGTGCAGGCCGGGACGCTCAAGCGCGGGGACGTTGTGTTGAGCGGCGCCGTGTTCGGACGGGTGCGTGCCATGCTGGACGAGAACGGCCGCCCGACGCAGAGCGCGGGGCCTTCGATTCCGGTCGAGATTCAGGGGCTGTCGGGCGTGCCAAGCGCCGGCGACGAGGCGACGGTGATCGCAGACGAACGCAAGGCGCGCGAAATCGCGCTTTTCCGCCAAGGAAAATTCCGCGACGTGAAGCTCGCCAAGCGGCAGGCCGCGAGCCTCGAGAACATCTTCGAGCAGATGGGTGAGTCGGGCGCGAAGACGCTCGCGATCGTACTCAAGGCCGATGTGCAGGGCTCGCAGGAAGCGCTCGCCCATGCGTTGACACGTCTGTCCACCGAGGAGGTGAAAGTCAACATCGTGCACGCAGCGGTCGGCGGCATCACCGAATCCGATATCAACCTCGCGCTTGCGTCCGGCGCAATCGTGATCGGGTTCAACACGCGCGCCGACGCCGCGGCGCGCAAGCTCGCTGAAAGCTCGGGGATTCAGCTTCGCTACTACAACATCATTTACGAGGCGGTCGAAGAGATCAAGGCGGCACTCTCGGGCATGCTGGCGCCCGAGCGCAAGGAGCAGGTACTCGGTCTGGTCGAGGTGCGCCAGGTGTTCAAAATCACCAAGGTCGGCGCCGTCGCAGGATGCTATGTGCTCGAAGGTCTGGTTCGCCGTAACGCGCAAGTTCGCGTGCTGCGCGACAACGTGGTGATTCATACCGGCGAGGTCGAGACGCTCAAGCGCTTCAAGGAAGACGTGCGCGAAGTGAAAGCCGGCTTCGAGTGCGGTATCTCGATCGCGAACTACTCGGACATCAAGGAAGGCGACCAGCTCGAGGTGTTCGAAGTCACGGAGGTCGCCCGCAGCCTCTAGGTCCCAAGGGGCAAGGCCCCGGGCGGGGTGCGCAAACGGCATGCGTCAGCGAAGCGGTTCGAGGCGGAGCGGGCGCCTGTCCAGGGTGGGAGAGCAGGTCCGGCGCGAGCTGGCGGATATCCTGCGGCGTGAGGTCCGCGATCCGCGCGTGGTGGGCGTCTCGCTCACCGATGTCGAAGTGTCTCCGGACTACGCGCACGCGGTCGTGTTTTTCAGCTGCCTCGACGTGAATCGGGTATCCGCCGCAGCCGAGGGGCTCCAGCGCGCCGCGGGATTCCTGCGCTCGCAGCTGGCGCAGCGTGTCAAGCTGCACGCGACCCCGGATCTGCGCTTCGTGTATGACGAATCGATCGAGCGCGGCGATCGCCTGAGCCGGCTGATCGACGGCCTGCGCGAGTCGGGTGGCAGTTGAGCGCCCCGCCATGCGGGGACGGCGCGCGCTGGACGGCGTTCTGCTCCTCGACAAGCCGCGGGGACTCAGCTCCAACGCGGCGCTTCAGGCGGCCAAGCGCCTGCTTCAGGCACAGAAGGCGGGTCATGCGGGCACGCTCGATCCGCTGGCGACCGGTTTGCTTCCGCTGTTGTTCGGGGAGGCGACCAAGCTGGCCTTTCTGCTGAGCGACGCAGACAAGAGCTATGTCGCCGAGGTCCGGCTCGGCACCACGACGACGACCGGCGACGCGGAGGGCGATGTCCTGGACACGCGCCCCGTCCAGGTCACGGCGACGGAGATCGAGAATGCGCTGCGCCGCTTTCGCGGCGCGATCGACCAGGTTCCACCCATGTACTCGGCGCTCAAACGCGATGGCAGGCCGCTGTACGCCTACGCCAGGGCGGGCGAAGCGGTCGCGCGCGCGCCGCGGCGGGTCCAGATTCACCGTCTCGAGCTGCTCGGGCGGGCCGGGGAGCTGCTCCGGCTCCGCGTCGACTGTAGCAAGGGGACGTACATTCGGACTCTGGCGGAAGACATCGGCGCCGTGCTCGGCACGGGCGCCTGCCTTGGCGCGCTACGGCGCACGGCGAGCGGTCCCTGGCAGATCGAGGCCTCCGTCACCCTCGCGCAGCTCGAGGCGACGCCCGAAACGGGCCGCGCGGGCCTGCTTCTGCCGGTGGAGGCGGCGCTCGCCGGAGTGCCGCGCATCACACTCGAGGCGGACGACGCGACGCGCTTCGGTCATGGCCAGGCGCGGCCGGCCGGTGTGCACCCGCCCGGCCTTTACGGGGTATTCGGCGCCGCGCAGCGCCTGCTGGGGATCGGTGAGGTCCGGGTCGACGGACATTTGCGGCCGAAGCGCTTGCTGGCAGGGCTGGAATCCGCGCAACCGGCTGAAAAACATCGGGAAACCTTGTGATCGGCGCGGTGATTGGGATAGAATCGCGCTTTCCTGAAGGAGAACTCATGGCGTTGCAAGTTGCGCAGAAGGCGCACATCGTCCAGCAACATCAGCGCGCGGCCGGGGACACCGGCTCGCCCGAAGTGCAGATCGCGCTGCTCAGCGAGCACATCTCTGCCCTGACTGAGCACTTCAAGACCCACGTCAAAGACTTTCATTCGCGACGCGGACTGCTCCGTATGGTCAGCCGGCGTCGCAAGCTGCTCGACTATCTGAAGCGTACGAATCCCGGCAAGTATCGGACGCTGATCGAGCAGCTCGGCCTGCGTAAGTAACGGGAGGCCATGCCGGGTCGTCGGGCGCTCGCCACGCAAGGGAGCGCCCATTCTTATTTCCGTAGACGCCCGCGCGCCGCAGCGATTCCGCGGCCGACCGGGAACTGGTAAAGGAATCCCATCCTTGGAACCGATTAAGAAGACGTTTACCTACGGCGCGCACCAGGTCACCCTCGAGACGGGTGAAATTGCGCGCCAGGCGCATGGCGCCGTTCTCTGCTCGATGGACGATACGGTCGTCCTGGCCACGGTCGTTGCGGCCAAGGAGGCGCGACCGGGACAGGAGTTCTTTCCACTGACGGTCGACTACGTGGAAAAGACCTACGCCGCGGGGAAGATCCCGGGCGGGTTCTTCAAGCGCGAAGGCCGACCCTCCGAAAAGGAAACGCTGACCTCGCGCCTCATCGACCGTCCGATTCGACCGCTTTTCCCGGACGGCTTCTACAACGAAGTCCAGGTCGTCGCGACGGTGATGTCGCTGGATCCGGAGATCGATTCTGACATCCCGGCCATGATCGCGGTCTCGGCCGCGCTGACGCTTTCGGGGATCCCGTTCAACGGGCCCATTGGTGGCTGCCGGGTCGGCTACGTCGATGGATCGTATGTGCTGAATCCGACCGCCAGCCAGCTGAAGGCGTCCGCGCTCAATTTGGTGGTGGCAGGTACCGAGCAGGGCGTGCTGATGGTCGAGTCCGAGGCGCTCGAGCTGTCAGAGGACGTGATGCTCGGCGCCGTGGTGTTCGGGCATACGGAAATGCAGAAGGCGATCCAGGCCATCCATGAGCTGGCCGAAGTCGCGGCCAAGCCCGCCTGGGACTGGAAGCCTGCGCAACCGAACGCGACGCTTGCCGAGCGGGTCATCGCGCTCGCGCAGAACGACCTGGCGGCGGCATTCGAGATCAAGCAGAAGCAGGCGCGCAACGCACGTCTGTCCGAAATCCGCAAATCGACGCTCGCCAAATTGCAGGAGGAGGCGCAGACGGGCGGTGCGGCTGTCGATTCGCAGGAGGTCAAAGACCTCTTCTACGAGCTCGAGGCGAAGATCGTGCGCAGCAAGATCCTCGACGGCGAGCCTCGTATCGACGGTCGTGACACTCGCACGGTGCGGCCGATTTCGGTGCGCGTCGGCGTGCTGCCGCGCACCCACGGCTCCGCGCTGTTCACACGCGGCGAGACTCAGGCGCTCGTCACCGTGACGCTTGGCACGGGCCGGGACGAGCAGATCATCGACGCGCTCGCGGGCGAATATCGCGAGCGGTTCATGATGCACTACAACATGCCGCCATACGCGACTGGCGAGACGGGCCGGGTTGGTTCACCCAAGCGTCGCGAGATCGGCCATGGCCGGCTCGCGAAACGCGCTCTGGTCGGTCTGCTGCCTGCGGCGGCGGACTTCAGCTACTCGATCCGGGTCGTGTCCGAAGTCACCGAGTCGAACGGCTCCTCGTCGATGGCCTCGGTCTGCGGCGGCAGCCTCGCGTTGATGGATGCGGGTGTCCCGATTCAGGCGCATGTCGCGGGCATCGCCATGGGCCTGATCAAGGAAGGCAACCGCTTCGCGGTGCTGTCAGACATTCTCGGCGACGAGGATCATCTCGGTGACATGGATTTCAAGGTCGCTGGCACGACAAATGGCGTGACGGCGCTGCAGATGGATCTCAAGATCGAGTCGATCACCAAGGAGATCATGCGCGTTGCGCTCGATCAAGCGCGCGAAGGCAGGCTGCACATACTCGACGTGATGGCGCGTGCCATCGAAGGCTCGCGCGACGAGCTGTCCAACTACGCGCCGCGCATCATCAAGATCAAGATCAACCCCGACAAGATTCGGGACGTGATCGGCAAGGGCGGGGTTGTGATTCGGGGCATCCAGGAGGAGACCGGAACGACCGTCGAGATCGAGGACGATGGCGTCGTCAGCATCGCCTGCGTCTCGGCCGAAGGCGGCGAGGCCGCGCGCAAGAAGATTCTCGAACTCACCGCGGACGTCGAAGTCGGCAAGGTTTACGAGGGAACCGTCCTGCGCCTGCTCGATTTCGGCGCGATCGTTCAGGTTCTGCCCGGACGCGACGGGCTGCTGCACATCTCACAGATCAGCCACGAGCGCGTCAATGCGGTCGCCGACCATCTGAAGGAAGGTCAGGTGATCAAGGTGAAGGTGCTCGAGGCAGACGACAAGGGGCGAGTGCGCCTGTCGATGAAGGCGGTGAATCAGCCCGAGGCCGCAGTCAAGCAGAGTTGAATCGCCAGCGGGCAACGAAAAAAGGGGCGCCTCGGCGCCCCTTTTTTAATTTCCAGGGTCGTCTATTTGGCGACCTGGCGCTCGCGCATCTCGTCGAGCGTCTTGCAATCGATGCACAGCGTCGCAGTGGGGCGTGCCTCTAGCCGCTTGAGGCCGATCTCCACGCCGCAGCTGTCGCAGTACCCGTACTCGTTGGCATCGATGCGCCCGATGGTCTCGTCGATCTTCTTGATCAGCTTGCGCTCCCGATCCCGGTTGCGCAACTCG
>JAJDNJ010000031.1 GCA_022340705.1 Betaproteobacteria bacterium | reverse complement strand
CGTCTTGCGCCGCAGGATGACGTCGACCAGCACTTCGCGCGTGGTCGTGACGGTCGCGACCGCATCGTCCGCGATCCGGTCCATGCGCTGGGTCAGCGTGCTGTGCTTGAGCGTCTGCACCACGCGCTCGTCGGTGTCGCTCAGCACCCAGTTGAGGACGAATGTCCGTCCCGCGACGCGCGCCGGGTCGAGCCGCACGGCGACGAAGTCGAACAGCGTCGCGGTGGTCACCGCGGTGAGCAGCGCCGGGCTGAGCATCGGCCGCGGCGCGAGCTGCGCGACGCCCTGGCGCAGCTCCTGCGCGCCGTACAGGTAGGCATTGCGCCAGGTTGCCGACTCGGCCTGGTAGCCGAGCTGCTCGAAGGCGTCGGCGCACAGCGCGCGCGCGGCCTGGTTCTCGGGCTCGGCGAAAACGACCTGGTTGGCAACCTGCGCCACCCAGCGGTACTCGCCGCGCGCGTAGTCCTCGCGCGCCTGTGCGAGCACCGCCTCGGCGCCGCCCATGTAGGCGACCGCCTTCTTCGCCGCCTCGACCGGCGGCAGCGGGTTGAGGTTGGCGGGATTGCCGTCGTACCAGGACAGATACCGCTGGTAGACCGCCTTCGCGTTGTGGCTGATCGTGCCGTAGTAGCCGCGCACCGGCCATTCGCGCGCCAGCTCTGGCGGCAGGTCGAGGACTTCCGCGATCTCGGCCGGCTTCCAGCCATGGTTCATCAGGCGCACGGTCTGGTCGTGCACGTACTTGTACAGGTCGCGCTGCTGCTCGAGAAATTCGTGGACCCGCGCCCGCCCCCAGGTCGGCCAGTGGTGCTGGCCGATCAGCACCTCGGTCTGCTCCCCGAACAGCTGCAGCGCCTCGTCGAGGTAATGTGCCCACAGGCGCGGGTCGCGCACCACCGCGCCGCGCAGCGGGCAGAAATTGTGCAGGTGGCGGGTGGCGTTCTCCGCCATGTTGAGCACCCCGCCCGCGGGCATGAATAGGTGCATCTCGGCGGGCGCCTCGGTGCCCGGCGCGAGCTGGAACACGATCTCGACGCCGTCGATGCGGTGCGTCTCGACCGGCGCGGCGATTTCGCGCGTCGGCGCGATCAGGCCCACCTGCCCGCGCGCCACGGCCTTGCCGAGGCCGGCGTCGACCTGGCCGCGCGGTCCTGGCGGCAGCAGGTCACCGAACTGGAACTGCGCGCGGCGCAGCATCGGATTGCCGGCGAGCACGTTCTCGCCCGCGACGGCCTCGAGAAAGCCCGCCGGGGCGATCACCTGCACGCGACCCTCGGCCGCGTCGGCGTCGCTGATCACGCCCTTCACGCCGCCGTAATGGTCGGTGTGGCTGTGGCTGTAGATGACCGCGACGATCGGGCGGCGCGGTCGGTGCGCGTAGTACAGCTCGAGCGCGGCGCGCGCGGTGTCGGACGCGGTGAGCGGATCGATGACGATGATGCCGCTCGCGCCTTCGATGAGCGTCATGTTGGCGATATCGAACCCGCGCACCTGGTAGACCCCGCGCGCCACCTCGAACAGGCCGTGGTTCAGGTTGAGCCGCGCGATGCGCCACAGGCTCGGGTTGACCGTCGGCGGCGCATCCTCGCCCTCCAGAAAACGGTAGGCAGGCAGGTTCCACACGGGCGTGCCCTTCGCCGTGCGGATCACCCCGTCAAGATGCGTGCCGATGAAGCCGCGGCGCGCATCGCTGAAATCGGTCTGGTCGTCGAACGGCAGCCGCGCGGCGAGCGCCGCGTTCGCGCGCCGCGTGGCCGGCTCGGCGTCCTTTTGCGACCGGTCGGCCGCGCTCCAGTGCGTCTTGCGCTCGGTCATGGCTCGGTCCCTCCTACTCGCCGCCGACGACGCCCGACGCGCGCAACCGTTCGATCTCATCCTGCGCGAAGCCGACCTCGCGCAGGATCTCGCTCGAGTGCTCGCCGAGGCGGGGCGCACGCGCGGCGCGCCGTGGCTCGACCCCCTCGATGCGAAACGGCACCGCAAGCGTCAACGGCATGTCCGGATTGTCGGTGTCGACGATCGCCTGCGCGGCGCGCGCCTGCGGATCGTCGGCGAGATCCTCGACCCGCGTGATCGGGCTGAAGATCATGCGCTCGGCCATCAGCCGGGCGCGCCAGTACGCCCAGTCCTGCTGCGCGAAGATCTCGTCGAAAATCCGCGTCAGCGCCGCCGCGTGCGCGCGCCGCTCGGTGGTCGTCGCGAAGCGCGGGTCGTGCTCGAGCTCGGGCTGCTCGACCACGCGGCACAGCCCCGGCCAGAAGCGCTCCTCCATCGGCAGCGCGATCGAGAACCAGCGCCCGTCCTTGCACAGATAGGTGTTGCCGAGCGCGCTGCGCGGTCGGCTGCGCGGCGGGCGCAGCGGCAGGGTCGAGCCGAGCAGCGCCGCCTGCACCGCCACGCCGTTCGACCACAGTCCCGCCGCGAGGAGCGAGGTCGACACCCGGCCGCCGCGCCCGCTCTTGGCGCGGCGCATGAGCGCGAGCAGGATCGCCGAGACGAGCGACATCGCCGTGGCGCGGTCGCCCGCGGCGGGCATCGAGAAATGCGGCGGCTGGTCCTCGTAGCGGTTGATGTCGAGAAAGCCGCTGCGCGCGAAATAGGCCGTCGAATCGAAGCCCGGCTGGTCGCGCTCGGGGCCCGCCTCGCCGAAGCCGGTGAGCGAGGCGTAGACCAGCCGCGGATGCGCGTCGCGCAGATCCTCCCAGCGCAGGCGCATGCGGCCGCGAAGCTTGAGCGGAAAGTTGGTCACCAGGATGTCGGCGCGCGCGATGAGGCGCTCGAGTGCGGCGCGTCCTTCGGGATGATGCAGGTCGAGCGCGATCGAGCGCTTGTTGCGCGAATCCATCTCCCAGGGATAGTTGACCGGGCTCTTCGGATAGGCGTGCGAGGCCTGGATCACGCGGTTCGGATCGCCCACGCCGGGCTGCTCGACCTTGATCACGTCGGCGCCGTACTCGCCGAGCACGAGCGCGGCCACCGGCGCCGCGATGTAGGTTCCCACGTCGAGCACGCGCAGACCCGACAAGGGAAGTTCGCTGGCAGAGGGCTCAGTGATCATGGCGTTCGGCTCGGCACGCGACGACGCGCCGCACGGCGGAATTCTGGCACGACGGCGCTGCGCGCGTGCCGGTTCGCACCGTCGATTGCGACCACCTGGCGATGCCAGTACATTCGCTGCGCCATGCCGCAGACCCTCGCACAGAAGCTCGTCGCGCGCGCCGCGGGCCGCGCGACGGTGACACCGGGCGAGATCGTCATCTGCCGTGTCGACCTGGCGATGTTCCACGACTCGAGCGGACCGCGCCGCCTCAAGCCGATGCTCGAGCGGCTCGGCGCGAAGCTCTGGGATCCGGCGCGCATCGTTCTGGTGACCGACCATTACGTGACCGGCGAGGACGCCGAGAGCCGCGCGATCGTCGGTCTCGCGCGCGAATGGGCGAAGGCGCAGAACATCCGCAACTTCCACGACGGCGTCGGCATCTGCCATATCGTGCTCGCGGAAAACGGCTATCTGCGACCCGGAATGTTCGCGGTCGGCGCCGACAGTCACTCGCCCACCGGCGGCGCCTTCGGCGTCTACATGTTCGGCATCGGCGCGACCGAGATGCTCGGTGTGGTGGTAACCGGTGAGATCTGGCTGCGCGTGCCCGAGACGATGCTGATCGAATGGGATGGACGCTTCGGCGACGCGGTCTGCGCCAAGGACGTGATGCTCTATCTGTGCGGGCGCTTTGGCCTGGACGGCGGCGGCTATCAGGCGGTCGAGTACGCCGGCAGCGCGGTCGCCGCGCTGCCGATGCAGGAGCGCATGACGCTCGCCAACATGACCGCCGAGCTCGGCGGACAGACCGGGCTGGTCGCACCCGACGCGGTCACGCGCGCCTACCTCGCCGAGGCCGGCGTGCGCGAGAGCGAAATCGAGATCACCCCCTGGCAGACCGACGCCGGCGCGCCGCTCGCCGCGCATCATGTCTTCGATGCCACCGCGCTCGCGCCGCAGGTTGCGGCGCCGCACAGCCCGGCCAACGCCCTCCCGGTCGGCGAGTTTGGCGACGTCGCCATCGACGTCGCCTATGTCGGCGCCTGCACCGGCGCGAAGCTCGAGGATCTGCGCATGGCGGCGCGCGTGCTCAAGGGACGGCACGTGGCACGCGGCGTCACGCTGATGGTCGCGCCCGCCTCGCGCAAAGACGAGGCGGTTGCACGCCGCGAAGGCCTGCTTGCGACGCTCGAGGACGCCGGCGCACGGCTGCTGCCGAATGCCTGTGGCCTGTGCGCGGGCTACGGCGAGCGCTTCGCGCCGGAGGCGAAGGTGATATCGACCACTGCGCGCAATTTCCGCGGGCGCATGGGCGCAGCGAGTACCGAGGTGTTTCTCGCCTCGCCCTACACCGTCGCGGCGAGCGCGCTCATTGGGCGCATCGCCGATCCGCGCGCGGTGCTGCAATGAGCGCGCGCGCCTGGGTGTTCGGCGACGACGTCGACACCGACGCGATCGCGCCGGGCGCGTGGATGAAGTTCGACATCGACAGGCTCTCGCGCCACTGCCTCGAAGCGCTCGATCCGGGATTCGCCGGCGGCGTGCGCCCGGGCGACATTCTGGTCGCAGGGCGCAATTTCGGCTGCGGCTCCTCGCGCGAGCAGGCGGCGCAGGCGCTCAAGCGGCTCGGCCTCGCCGCGGTCGTGGCGCGCTCATTCGCCGGCCTTTTCTACCGCAACGCGATTAACCTCGGCCTGCCGGCGCTCGAGTGCGCGCAGGCCGGGCGCATTCCGGCGGGCGCGGAGATTGAGGTCGATCTCGAAGCGGCCGCGGTCCACATCGCGGGCGCCGAGTCGCTACGCTGCGCACCGATCCCGCCGTTTCTGCTCGAACTCCTGCGCGCCGGGGGATTGCTGAACCAACTCGAACAGCGCCTTGCGGCGGCGCGTGAAAGGAAACCCGCATGAGCCTTCCACTGAAGGGCATTCGCGTACTCGATTTCGGGCGTTACATCGCCGGGCCTTACTGCGCAGCGCTGCTCGCCGAATACGGGGCCGACGTGATCCGCATCGAAAAGCGCGACGGCAGCGAGGACCGCTGGAACGTGCCGGTCGCCGAGGGCGGCGAAGGCGCCCTCTTCCTGCAGATGAACCGCAACAAGCGCTCGCTCACGCTCGACCCGATGAAGCCGGGCGGGCGCGAGGTGATCGACCGCCTGCTGCCCACCGCCGACGTGGTGGTCGCAAATCTGCCGACGCAGACGCTCGAGCGCATGGGGCTCGACTACGCGCGGCTCAGCACGGTCAATCCGCGCATCATCCTGACCACGGTCTCGGCCTACGGCCCGGAGGGCCCGATGCGCCGCAACGTCGGCTTCGACGGCATCGGACAGGTGATGTCGGGCGCGGTTTACATGACCGGAACGACCGAGCAGCCGTACCGCGCGATGGTGCCCTGGGTCGACGTCGGTACCGCGCTGCACTGCGCGTTCTGCACGCTCATCGCGCTCAAGGAGCGCGAGGCGAGCGGCAAGGGACAGATGGTG
>JAJDNJ010000028.1 GCA_022340705.1 Betaproteobacteria bacterium | reverse complement strand
CGATCAGCGCATCAAGCGTTTGACCTTCGGGAAGCATCGCGGCCTGCAGGAATCGCTCGCGCGTATAGCGATCCGCAGTGAATTCCAGCGTGAGGCTGCGGGCGGAGGCAAAGTTTCGTTCCACGGGCTCGGGCAGCGCAGTAAGGCGCGGATCGGCGACGTGGATCGTGCCGAAGACATGGTTCGCAGGCCGGCCGCGGTAGCTGACGCGCCAGAGTACGCCGCGCGAAAACCGGCCGC
This sequence comes from Betaproteobacteria bacterium, assembly GCA_022340705.1. Taxonomy (GTDB): domain Bacteria; phylum Pseudomonadota; class Gammaproteobacteria; order Burkholderiales; family SG8-39; genus SG8-39. The sequence continues at coordinate 7,392 of JAJDNJ010000028.1, read as the reverse complement.
CCTGGGCCGCGCCTGCCCAAGCGGACGCCAGCAGCAGCGGCGCGAGCAACAGAAAGGCGCGGCGTCTCATCACGCCCGACTCAGGCCGCTTCGCGCGAGGGGCGGCCGCGCGCGAGGCCGGCGCTCACGGCAGATCGAAGAGCAGCACCTCGGCCTGCGCACCCTCTTCGAGCACGATCTCCTCCAGCTCGGTCGCCTTGAGCGCGTCGCCCGCGCTGAGCGCCTGCCCGCTCGCGCGCAGGCGCCCGCGCGCCACGTGCAGGTAGGCCCGACGATTCGGCTCGAGCCGGTGCGCGAGACGCTCAGCACCATCGAGCAGCGCCGCGTAGACAAAGGCGTCCTGGTGAATCTTGACCGACCCTTCACGTCCGTCCGGCGAGGCCACCAGGCGCAGACGACCACGCTTGTCTTCGGTGTCGAAGCGCTTCTGCTCGTAGCCGGGATCGATGCCACGCACGTTCGGCTCGATCCAGATCTGCAGAAAATGGGTTTCGTCGGCCGCCGCATGATTGAACTCACTGTGCATCACCCCGCGCCCCGCGCTCATGCGCTGCACGTCGCCCGGTTCGATAGTCGACCCGTTGCCCATCGAATCCTTGTGCGCGAGGGCGCCCTCGAGCACGTAGCTGATGATTTCCATATCACGATGACCGTGCGTGCCGAAGCCCATACCGGGCTGGATGCGGTCCTCGTTGATCACGCGCAGCGGGCCGAAGCCCATGTGGCGCGGGTCGTGGTAGTCGGCGAAGGAAAAGCTGTGCCAGGAATCGAGCCAGCCGTGGTTGGCGTGCCCGCGCTCTGCGGCCTTGCGGATTTCAAGCATGGCGATTCTCTCGAGTTGCGACCCGGTCGAGATCGGGACGCGTCAGCCGGTTTCAACCCCGCGCGCGGCGCGGTCTTCGGCGCCTCAGGCGGATTCGCCGCCCGCCTCGCGCGAGGCGATCTCCTTGTGCACCTCGGCCATGTCGAGCGCCTTGGCCTGGCTGATCACGCTCTCGAGCGCCGAGGCCGGCAGCGCGCCCGCCTGCTGAAACAGGATGATCTTGTCGCGAAACACCATCAGCGTCGGGATCGAGCGGATGTTGAACGCCGCGGCGACCTCCTGCTCCTCGTCGGTATTCAGCTTGGCGAAGACCACGTCGCCATGGGTCTCGGAAGCCTGCTCGTAGATCGGCGCGAAGCCGCGGCAGGGTCCGCACCAGGGCGCCCAGAAGTCGACGATCACCATCGCGTTGTCGTTGATCGTCGACTCGAAATTCCCCTTGTTCAGCTCGACGGTCGCCATCGCATCTCCCGCTTGAGAAACTGGCACTATACGCGGCTTCGTCGCCGATTTACCCCTCATCAGACGTGGACTACGTCGGGCGTTTCGCGCCCTCGCCCACCGGGCCGCTGCATTTCGGATCGCTCGTCGCCGCCCTCGCGAGCTGGCTCGACGCACGCGCTGTCGGCGGGCGCTGGATTCTGCGCATGGAGGACCTCGACAAGCCGCGCGAGCAGCCCGGTGCAGCCGATGCCATCCTGCGCCAGCTCGACGCGCTCGGGCTGACCTGGGACGGCCCCGTGCTCTACCAGAGCCGGCGCGAGACGCGCTACCGGGAAGCCCTCGATCGGCTCGTGCAGGCCGGGCTTTGCTATCCCTGCGCCTGCTCGCGCCGCGAGATCGCCGACTCGGCGCTCGGCATCGACGGCGCGCATATCTATCCGGGCACCTGCCGTGCGGGACTTCCACCCGGCAGGCCCGCGCGGGCGGTGCGCGTGCGCACCGCGGGTGAACCGATCCGCTTCGTCGACCGCGTTCAGGGAGACTGTGTGCAGGACGTGGAACGCGAGGTCGGCGATTTCGTCGTGATGCGCGCCGACGGGCTGCTCGCCTACCAGCTCGCGGTGGTCGTCGACGACTTTGACCAGGGCGTCACCGACGTGGTGCGCGGTGCCGATCTGGTCGACTCGACCGCGCGCCAGATCCTGCTGCAACGCGCGCTCGGCTATCCGATGCCGCGCTACGCGCATGTGCCGGTGGCGGTGAATGCGGCCGGCGAGAAGCTGAGCAAGCAGACCGGCGCCGGCGCGATCGACACGGCGCAGGCCGGGCCGGCGCTCGCCCGCGCGCTGGTGTTCCTCGGCCAGCCGCCCCCCTTCGACCTGCCGCCGGGCGAACTGCTGCCCTGGGCGCGCGCGCACTGGGAGATCCGTCAGGTCCCGCGCACGCGGCTGCGCGCCGCGCCCGCGGAGTGTTGACGCGCGCCGCGCCGTCGGGTGCATCGCAGCACCTGCTTACCTTTGCCTTGCTTATCGTAAGCTAGGCAACTAATATGGCCGCATGTTCCGCGAGGACCTGTCGCGCAACTTCGGCTTCCTGCTGAACGACGTCGCCCGGCTGCTGCGCACGACCTATGATCGGCGGGTCAAGTCGCTCGGCCTGACGCGTTCGCAATGGTGGGTGCTGACCCACCTGTTCCGTGCACAGGGAACGACGCAATCCGAGCTCGCCGAAGTGCTTGAGATCGAGAAGCCGACGCTCGGCCGCCTGCTCGACCGGCTCGAAGCCAAGGGCTGGGTGCGGCGCGAGCACGACGCGCACGACCGCCGCGCCTGGCGGGTCTACCTGTCCGAGTCGGCCGAACCGGCGATGAAGACGATGCGCGCGGTGGCCGCCGAGGTTCGGCGCGATGCCATGGCCGGACTTTCCGCAGGCGAACGCGAACGCTTCGTCGACCTGCTGATCGCGGTGAAAGGCAACTTGCAGCGGCAGGAAAACGGCGGACGCAACAGCTCGCGCAACGGCGCGCGGGGTCGCTGACATGGGGACGACCGCACAGCTCGCCCGCCTGCGCCTGATCTCGCGGTTCGCCCTGCTCGTCGTCGTGCCGCTCGTCGTGGTCGCGGTTGGTCTCGCCCTCTATGCGCGCGGCGGACGCCACATGGAAACCGACAATGCCTACGTCAAGGCGAACATCGTCGCGGTGAGCGCCGACGTCGCGGGTCCTGTGGTCGAGGTCGGCGTACGCGACCACGAGCAAGTCAGCGCGGGCCGCCTGCTGTTCCGCATCGATCCGGCGCCGTTTCAGCTCGAGGTCGAGCGCACCGAGGCGCAGATGGCGGTGGTCAAGACCGAGATCGATTCGCTGCGCGCCGACTACCGCGTCGCCATGGCGGAAGCGAAAGAAGGCGAAGCCCGGATTAACTTTCTCCGCCGGCAGGTCGGGCGCCAGGCGCAGCTTCAAGCGCGTGGCATGACGCGCGAGGAGCAGTACGACGAAGCGCGCCTCAACCTGGAAGCCGCGCGTCAGCGGCTGGACGCGATCAAGGAGCGGGCCGCACGCATCATTGCCAGCCTCGACGGCGACGTCGACCGCCCGCTCGAGCAGCATCCGCGCTACCAGCAGGCGAAGGCCGCACGCGACGCAGCGCAGCTCGATCTTGCGCGCACGCGCATCCACGCACCCTCCGATGGCGTGATCAGCAACATGAAGCTTCAGGTCGGCGAGTACGTCGCCAAGGGCGTGCCGGTGTTCAGCCTGATCGAGAACCGCCCGCTCTGGGTGGAGGCGAACTTCAAGGAAACACAGCTCACCCACATGCGCGAGGGCCAGAGCGCGACGATTGTCGCCGACGCCTACCCCGATCACGAGTGGCACGCCAAAGTGCGCACCATCTCGCCGGCCACCGGCGCGGAGTTCGCCCTGCTGCCGCCGCAGAACGCCACGGGCAACTGGGTCAAGATCGTTCAGCGCATCCCGGTGCAGCTCGGCATCGAGCTGGCGCCGGGCGACCCGCCGCTGCGTGCAGGCATGACCGTCACGGTAAGCGTCGATACCGGGCACGCGCGTGGCCTGCCGGACCTCGTCCAGCGCCTGCTCGATCACGGCGTGGTACCCGGATTCGTGCGCGACTGGCTGGACGGTCCACGCGCCGCGCACGCCGCGCGGTAGTCGGTCCGCGCGGTAGTCGGTCCAGGCGCTCTCCGGTCCGCGCGCTCGGCGGTCGCGCCGCGCCGTACGGCCGATAGAATGCCCGCAGACCACCCCGAGGCAATGCCGTGAAGATCACCCGCGTTGAAGCCGTTCCGCTCGCCATTCCATTTACCTACGGCGCCGAGGCGATGACGCTGGGCACCGGCGCCTGGAAACAGCTCGACTTCTGCCTGGTGCGCGTCGATACCGACGCCGGCATCAGCGGCTGGGGCGAGGCATTCGCGTACACCTGCCGGCGCGCCACGGTCGCGGCAGTCAACGACATGATCGCGCCGCTCGCCCTCGGCCACGATGCGCGCGACATCGTCGGTCTGACGGCGAAGATCCAGAAACAGCTGCACATCTTCGGCCGTTACGGCATCACCGCGTTCGCGCTCTCGGGGCTCGACATCGCGCTCTGGGACATCGCCGGCAAGGCGGCCGGGTTGCCGTTGCACCGCCTGATCGGCGGCGCCACGCGCAGCCGGCTCGAGTGCTACGCGAGCCTGCTGCGCTACGCCGAACCGAAGCGTGTCGCCGAGTACAGCGCGCGCGCGCTGAGCGAGGGATTTGCAGCGATCAAGCTGCACGAGATCGCGGAGCCCGCGGTCGCAGCCGCGCGCGGCGCGCTCGGCAAAGGCGTGCCGCTGCTACTCGACGTCAACTGCGAATGGCGCCCGGCCGAGGCGATCGCCGCCGGCCGTCAGTTTCGCGCGCACGATCTCACCTGGTTCGAGGAGCCGGTGTTCCCGCCCGAGGATTTCCGCGCGTTGCGGCAGGTCGGCGCGGCCTGCGACCTGCCGATCGCCGCCGGCGAGAACTACTGCTTCGCGACGCAGTTTCAGGCGCTGTTCGAGGCCGACGCGGTGCAGTACGCGCAGCCCTCGGTGACCAAGGTCGGCGGGGTAAGCGAGTTTCTCAAGGTGATGGCGCTCGCGCAGACGCATAACGTGCGCCTCGCACCGCACTCGCCCTACTTCGGTCCGGGCGCGCTCGCCACGCTGCACCTGCTCGCCGCCTATGCCGAGCCTGCGTGGTTCGAGTACTTCTACCTCTGGCCCGAGGCCAAGCCTTACGTCGGCGCGCTCGATCCGGTGAACGGCGCGCTCGAGCTGCCGCAGGGTCCGGGGCTCGGGCTCGATCCGGATCCGGAGGTCGTGCAGCGCTACCGCGTCGGCTGAGCGCCCCGCGGACGAACCCAAGGAGCCTCGCATGCAGGAGCACGGTTTTCTCGAGCAGGCGCTCATCTATCTGGCCGCCGGCGTGGTGTTCGTGCCCGTGTTCCGGCGCCTGGGCCTCGGTGCGGTGCTCGGCTATCTCGTCGCCGGAGTCGCGATCGGCCCCTGGGGGCTGCGCCTCGTCGCGGCGCCGGAGGCGATCCTGCACTTCGCGGAATTCGGCGTGGTGCTGCTGCTGTTCCTCGTCGGCCTCGAGCTCAACCCGCAGCGCCTGTGGCAGATGCGCAAGTCGATTTTCGGCATGGGCCTGGCGCAGATGGTCGCTACCGGCGGCGCGGTGTTCGCGCTCGCGCTGGCGCTCGGGCAGCCCAGCGTGGTGGCGGTGGTCGCCGGGATGGCCTTCGCGATGTCGTCGACCGCGATCGGGCTCGCGACGCTGGAGGAAAAGGGCCTGCTCGCGACCCCTGGCGGGCAGGCGAGCTTCTCGGTGCTGCTGTTCCAGGACATGGCAGTCATCCCGATGGTGATCGTTCTCGGCCTGATGACTGGCGCGCAGGGCGATGCCACAGGATTCCAGTGGATGACCGCGCTGCGTGCCGTTCTGGCAATCGCTGCGATCATCGTCGCCGGAAGATTTCTCATGCGACCGCTGATGCGCTGGGTCGCGAATACAGGGCTGCGCGAGGTGTTCGTCGCGTTCTCGCTGCTGCTGATCATTGGCATTGCGCTGCTCATGAACGCGCTCGGCCTGTCGATGGCGCTCGGCGCCTTTCTCGCCGGCGTGCTGCTCGCCGACTCGGAGTACCGACATGAGCTCGAGCTCGACATCGAACCGTTCAAGGGGCTGCTGCTCGGCCTGTTCTTCATTGCCGTCGGCATGTCGATCGACCTCGGCCTGTTCGCGCGTGCGCCGCTGCTCGTGCTCGGGCTCGCAGCAGGCGTCGTCCTGCTCAAGGTCGCGCTGCTCTATCCGGTGGCGAAGACCTTCGGATACTGCGGGCGCGCGGATGCGCTGCTGTTCGCGCTTGCCCTGTCCCAGATCGGCGAGTTCGCTTTCGTGCTCCTCGGCAGCGCACAGCAGCTGCTGCCGCGCCAGAGTTTCGACGTCATGACCGCAGCCGTGGCCGTGTCGATGCTCAGTACGCCCCTGCTCATGCTCGTCTACCAACGGGTACTCGCGGCGCGCATCGACGCGGCCGCGCCGCGCGAAGCCGATGCGATCGAAGAGCAACAGCCGGTGATCATCGCCGGTTTCGGACGCTTCGGGCAGGTGGTCGCCCGGGTGCTGCAGGGGCTCGGCGTCGGCACCACGGTGGTCGATCACGACCCGAATCAGATCGAGCTGGTGCGCAGCTTCGGCAACAAAGCCTACTACGGCGACGCGCGGCGCGCGGATCTGCTCGCCGCGGCAGGCGCGGGCGCGGCGAAGCTGCTGATCGTCGCGGTCGACGACGCGGAGGCAGCGTTTGAGATCGCGCAGCGCGCGCGTGAGCGCTACCCGGCGTTGCCGGTCATCGCGCGTGCGCGCAGTCGAAGCGACGCCTTCGAGTACGTTGCGTTGGGCGTGCCGGCGCTGCGTGAGACCTTTGGCTCCGCGCTCGACGCCGCGGAGGCGGCGTTGATCCAGCTCGGCTGGGGTGCGCTCGCGGCACGCCGCGTGGTGCGCCGTTTCCGGCGTCACGACGAGGACATGCTCCTGCGCCAGGCACCGCACCGCGGCGAAGTCAAGAAACTGATCGCGCTGACGCAGCAGGGGCGCGAGGACCTGATGCAGCTGCTGCGCAGCGAATCCCGGGAGCGCGTGCAGCGCGAGCGCGCCTGACGCTCAGGAGGGCGCGGCGACGACCGCGTGCGGGCCGCGCATCGGTGGCAGCAGGCTGACCACGACCAGGCCGGTAAGCGCGATGCCGGCGAGCGCAAGGAACGCGATGCGGTAGCTCCCCGTTGTGTCGAACACCGCCCCGGCGGCGAGCGGCGCGAGCGCGCCACCGATCGATCCGAACAGCAGCACCGTGCCGAACAGCGCGCCGTGCACGCGCGTGCCGAAGTACTCTGCGACGGTGGGTGACATCGCGGTGAAGAATCCGCCGTGTGCCATCCCGTAGAGCGCCGCGAATGCGAACAGCATCCACGGCGCCGTGGCGAACTGCAACCAGACGAAGCTCGCGAGCAGCGTCGCGAAGCAGGCCATCAGCGCGCGCCGCCCGCCGACGCGGTCGATCGCGCCGCCGATCAGAAGCCGTCCGACGAGGCTGACG
>JAJDNJ010000041.1 GCA_022340705.1 Betaproteobacteria bacterium | reverse complement strand
GAGTACGGCATGGATCTGGTGACGACCGCACCCTCGGTAGTCTACGAGGTCGAGCTGCGCGAGGGCTCGGTCGAGCTCGTCTCGAATCCCGCGCGCATGCCGGATCCGGCGCGTATTGCGGAGATCCGCGAGCCGATCATCGCGACCACGATCTTCGTGCCGCAGGACTACGTGGGCGCGGTGATGACGCTGTGCACGCAGCGGCGCGGCGTGCAGACCAACCTGCTGTACTCGAGCCGCCATGTCATGCTGTCGTACGACTTGCCGCTGAGCGAAGTCGTACTCGATTTCTTTGACCGGCTAAAATCGACGACGCGAGGCTTCGGATCGCTCGACTATGATTTCAAGGCGTACCAGCCGGCCGATGTGGTGAAGCTCGATGTCCTGATCAACGGTGAGCGCGTCGATGCACTGTCCTCGATGGTGCATCGCGCGAGCGCTCAGGCGCGCGGTCGCGAATTGGTCGCGCGGCTGCGCGGCCTCATTCCACGCCAGATGTTCGACGTCGCGATTCAGGCGGCAATCGGCAGCTCGATCCTGGCGCGCGAGAACGTCAAGGCCTTGCGCAAGAACGTATTGGCAAAGTGCTATGGCGGGGACGTCACGCGTAAGCGCAAGCTTCTGGAAAAGCAGAAGGAGGGCAAGCGCCGCATGAAGCAGGTCGGGGCCGTGGAAATTCCGCAGGAGGCATTTCTCGCCGTGCTGCAAATGGGCGAGAAATAGGGCGCCGACCTTGAACTTCGCCCTGTTCCTGTTCCTCCTGCTTGCGCTGACCGGGGCCGTCTGGCTGCTCGAGGCCGTCGTCTTGCGTCGCCGGCGCCCGACGGACAAGCGCCAACCTTGGTGGGTCGAGTACTCGGTCAGCTTCTTCCCCGTCATCCTCGCCGTCTTCGTCCTGCGCTCCTTCGTCGTCGAGCCGTTCAAGATACCGTCGGGCTCGATGATGCCGACCCTGCTCATCGGGGACTTCATCCTGGTGAACAAATACACCTACGGAATCCGTCTGCCCATCATCAATCGCAAGGTAATCGCGATCAACGATCCCAAGCGCGGCGACGTGATGGTCTTTCGCTATCCTCCGGATCCCTCGCTGGACTACATCAAGCGCGTGGTGGGATTGCCGGGAGACCGCATCGAATATCGCGGCAAGCGCCTGTGGATCAATGGCCGGGAGATTCCGGTCCGCCAGATCGACGACTACCTTTCGCGCGAGCGGATGCAGTATTCGCAACGCTACCTCGAGCGCCTCAACGGCGTCGAGCACGAGATTCTGCTTGAGCGGGATGCGCCCAGCCTGACCCCCTTCGCGCGCGCGTTCCCGCATTCCGAGAATTGCAACTACAATAGCGAAGGCATGACCTGCGTTGTACCGGCGGGGCACTATTTCATGATGGGCGACAATCGCGACAACTCGAGCGACAGCCGCGTCTGGGGATTCGTGCCGGATGAGAACATCGTCGGCAAGGCGTTCTTCATCTGGCTCAACCTAAACGACCTCGGACGCTTTGGCTCGTTTCGCTAGGCGCCGAACAGGGAGGTACCATGCGAAAAAAGCAAACCGGAATCAGCCTGTTGGGGCTTATTTTCGGCGGCTTCGTACTCGTCATCGCCGCGCTCCTCGCCATGAAGCTCGTGCCTTCATACATCGAGTACTTCAACGCCAAGAAAGCCATCTACAGCATCGTCAACGAAAACCCGGAGGCTTCGATCACGGATGTACGCAAGTCCTTCGAGGCGCGCGCGACGATCGACGACATCACCAGCGTCCGTCCCGCCGACCTTGAGATCCGCAAGGACCGGGGCCTGCTCGTGATTGCGTTTTCTTACCGTAAGGAAATCCGGCTGTTCGCCAACATTTCGATGTGTATCGACTTCGCGGCGGACACCTCGCTGCCATAAACCGCATTGAACCGGCTGGCGGATTTTGAGGCACGTATCGGTTACCGGTTTCGCGACGCCACATTGCTTGAGCAGGCCCTGACGCATCGCAGCTACGGGTCGCAGCACAACGAACGTCTCGAATTCCTGGGTGATAGCGTACTCGGCTGCATCATGGCGGAAGCGCTCTACGCCCGCTTTCCGGCGCTGAGCGAAGGCGAGCTGACGCGCATGCGCGCGGCGCTGGTGCGCGAAGAGGCGCTGAGCGACGCGGCAAGCGACTTGGGCGCCGCTGCTGCGATTCGCCTCGGGGAAGGCGAGCGCGCGCGCGGTACGGACATCCGCCCGTCGATTCTCGCGGATGCCCTGGAAGCCGTGTTCGGCGCGATCTTCGTCGACGGCGGCTACGCAGCGGCGCGCGAGGTGATTCTCGCCGTCTACGCCGCGCGGCTCGAGCGGATCGAACCCCAGGGCCCGCGCAAGGATCCCAAGACCCGGTTGCAGGAATTTCTGCAGGGACAGCAGAAGTCGCGTCCCGAGTACCGCGTCGTGCAGGTACGCGGGGCCGCTCACCGCCAGACCTTCGACGTCGAATGCGTGGTCGCCGAGCTCGGCGCCCGGGCGACCGGGTCGGGCACTTCGCGGCAGCGCGCCGAGCAGCAGGCCGCGGCCGCGCTGCTCGAAAGCATCGGCCAGTGAGCGCCTATCGTTGCGGAACGGTCGGCATCACCGGCAGGCCGAATGTCGGCAAGTCGAGCCTGATCAACCGACTGATCGGACAGAAACTGACGATCGTGTCGCCGAAGGCGCAAACCACACGCCACCTCGTGAGCGCGATCCTGACGACCGAGGACGCCCAGCTCGTGTTCGTCGACGCACCGGGGCGGCCGCCGCGCACGCGCAGCGCACTGCACCGTATGCTCGGCCGGCGCGCGGGCCAGGCCGCGCGCGATTGCGATGTCGCACTGTTGGTTGTCGAGGCGCTGCGCCTGCAAGCCGGAGATCTGGACGCGATTGCTGCGATTCCCGCGGCTCAGCGCGTGGTCGTTGCCGTCAACAAGGTTGACCGGGTGCGCGACCCTGCTCGCTTGCTACCGTTTCTTGAACGCCTTTCCAAGCTGCGCGATTTCGAAGCCATCGTTCCGGTCAGCGCCCGCACGGGAAAGAACCTGCCGACCTTATTGCGCGTGCTGAAGGACGCGCTGCCCGAGGGGCCCGCGATCTACCCGACCGATCAGTTGACCGATCGCGACGAGCGCTTCTTCGCCGCGGAGCTCCTGCGCGAAAAGCTGTTCTATGCCCTGGGCGAGGAGCTGCCGTACCGCTGCGAGGTGTCGATCGACGCCTTCCGCATGGCGCGCGGACTGCGTCGCGTGGATGCGACCATCCTCGTCGAGCGCGAAAGCCAGAAGGGAATCGTGGTCGGCCACGGTGGCGAAACCCTGAAGCGCGTAGCGCGCGCCGCGCGACGCGACATGGAGCGTCTGTTCGGGGGCAAGGTGTTCCTCAATGTGTGGGTCAAGGTGCGCGCAAACTGGACCGACGACCTGCGCGTACTGCGACAGCTGGGGTACTCAGGATGAGTCGGCGTCGCGTCGACCAGGAGCCGGCCTACGTCCTGCACAGCCACCCCTACAAGGAAACCAGCCTGGTCGTCGAAGCCCTGTCACGCCGCTGGGGTCGGGTCGGACTGGTCGCGCGCGGGGCGCGCCGACCGCGCTCGGCGATGCGCGGGTTGCTGCTTGCGTTTTATCCGCTGCGCCTGAGCTGGAGTGCCTCGGCCGAGCTCGGCACACTGACCACGGTAGAGTGGGCGGGCGGCCAGTCCGCGCTGTCCGGAGTCGGGCTGATGTGCGGCTTCTACTTGAACGAGCTGCTGCTGCGCCTGCTGCCGCGCGAGGATCCGCACGAAGCCCTGTTCGATGCGTACGCCGCCAGCCTGGCCCGACTGGGCGCGGAGCAGTCTCCCGCCGAGGTGCTGCGTAGCTTCGAGCGCCGCCTGCTGACCGAGCTCGGGTATGCTCCATTGCTTGAACAGGAAGCGACCAGCGGAGTGCCGGTCGACCCGGCGCGCCAGTACCGCTACGAGCCGGAGCTGGGTCCCGTGCCGCTGCAGGGTTCTCAGGGCGCGCAGCCCGCGACAGGAATCTGCGTCGTCAGCGGCCGGACCCTGCTCGACGTCGCGCGCGACGATTACGCGCGGCCGCAGACCCGCGAGGAGGCGCGCAGGCTGATGCGCACGCTGATCGCCCAGCGACTCCCGGGCCAGGTGTTGCACACGCGCGCGGTGCTGAAGGAATTGCAGGATCTATGATCGAACTCGGCGTCAATGTCGACCATGTCGCGACGATCCGGCAGGCGAGGCGGACCTACGAGCCCGACCCGGTCTGGGCGGCGGTGGAGGCGCACCTCGGGGGCGCCGACGGCATCACGGTGCATCTGCGCGAGGATAGAAGGCATATCCAGGACGAGGACGTGCGCAGACTGCGCGAGCTGACGCACATCAAACTCAACCTGGAGATGGCCGCGACGCAGGAGATGGTGACGATTGCCGAGCGTTTGCAGCCGGAAATGGCGATGCTCGTGCCCGAGGGCCGCCACGAGATCACCACCGAGGGCGGGCTCGATATACGCGCTCAGGAGGCCGCGCTGCGCGAGGCGGTGGCTCGTCTGAGCGGCAGGGGAATCCGCGTTTCTGTATTCATCGATGCCGAGCTGACCCAGGTTGAGGCGGCGGCGCGGATCGGCGCCTCGGTCTGCGAGGTCCATACCGGTCCTTACGCGCATGCCTTTCACTCGAAAGGGCGCGATGCCGAAAGCCCGGCCGTGCTGAGGGAACTCGATCGGGTGCGCGCCGCGGGTACTGCCATCCGCGCGCTCGGCATGCGGTTCAACGCGGGGCATGCCTTGAACTACTTCAACGTGCAGCCGGTGGCGGCGCTCGAGGGAGTGCGCGAGCTCCATATCGGACACGCGATCGTGAGCCGCGCGGTCTTCGTCGGCATGCGCGAGGCGGTGCGCGAAATGAAGCGCTTGATGGTCGACGCCGCCGTGTTCGGCGCGGCCGGTGGCGGATTGCCGGAAAAGCCGAAATGATCTACGGCGTGGGCACTGATCTGGTCGAGATCGCACGCGTCGCGCGTGTGCTCGGCCGTTTCGGCGATCGCTTTGCCGCACGCATTCTGTGCGGCGCGGAACTCGAGCGCTTTCATGCGCTCGGCCGGCCAGCCGCTTATCTCGCCAAACGCTTCGCCGCAAAGGAAGCCTTCGGCAAGGCGCTCGGTTCCGGGGTACGCGCCCCCCTCGACTGGCACGGCGTCTGGGTCAGCAATCGCGAGCTTGGGCAACCGCAGCTCGAGTTCTCGGCTGCCGTGGCGGCGCTGCTCGAAGCCGAGGGCATTCGACGCACACATCTTTCGCTGAGCGACGAACGCAGCCTGGCGAGCGCAACGGTGATTTTGGAATGCGACGCATAAAAACCAGGATTCCGCTCGGCGCGGTCGTTCTCGACCCGACCGGGACCGCACTGAGCGACGATGACCGTCGGCGGCTGTGCCATCCCGCGGTGGGCGGGGTCATTCTGTTCGCGCACAATTTCGAGAGCGGCGAACAGCTTCAGGCGCTGACCGAGGAGATCGCCGCATTGCGTGAGCCCAGGCTGTTCGTCTGCGTCGATCACGAGGGCGGCCGGGTGCAACGTTTCCGCGAGGGATTTACGCGGATTCCAGCGATGCGCGCGCTCGGGCGGCTCTGGGACCGCGACCGCGACGTGGCGCTCGAGACCGCGCAGGCGGTGGGCTACACGATCGGCGCCGAGCTCGACGCGCATGGGGTCGATTTCAGCTTTGCACCGGTGCTGGATCTCGACTACGGCTCGAGTTCTGTGATCGGCGACCGTGCGCTGCATTTCGACCCCGGCGCGGTCGGTGCACTCGGCGCGGCCCTGGTGGAGGGGCTCTCGGCGGCGGGCGTTGCAGCAGTGGCAAAACACTTCCCCGGTCACGGTTTCGCGGCGCTCGATTCGCATGTGAGCGTGCCGCGCGACGAGCGGCGGGTACAGGACATCATGCGCAAGGACGTCGCACCGTACCAGGCGGTGATCGCCGCGGGACTGAAGGGCATCATGCCGGCGCACGTCATCTACGCTCAGGCCGACGCCGAGCCCGCGGGATACTCGCGCTACTGGCTGCAGACCGTCCTGCGCGGCGAGCTCGGCTTTGAAGGGCTGATCTTCAGCGACGACCTGTCAATGGAGGGGGCGAGCACCGCGGGCGGCGTGCCAGAGCGCGCGCGCGCCGCGCTTGCCGCAGGCTGCGACATGGTGCTCCTCTGCCAGGACCCGGCAGGGCAGGACGCCCTGCTCGATGCCCTCGGGACTGCGCCGCTCGGGCAGCCCGCCCGCGCCGAGCAGATGTGGTCGCGGCATGGCCGCGACCTGCGCAAGAGCGTTGCCTACCGCGAGGCCGCAGGTCGGCTCGCGACGCTCGCCTGAGTCCGGTCTTCGCTCAGGCGCGCTCCATGTAGGTCCCGTCGCCGGTATTGACGCGGATCTTTTCGCCCTGGTTGACAAACGGAGGGACCTGAACCACGAGCCCGGTTTCGGTGGTCGCCGGCTTGAAGCTCGTTGTAGCCGTCGCGTTCTTGATGCCAGGCTCGGTATCGACCACGGTCATCACCACGGCGGGGGGCAGCTCGATGCCGATCGCGCGACCGTTGTGGAAATTGATCTGCACGTCGGTATTCGGCAGCAGATACTCGGCTTGGCCCTCGAGAAAGTCGGCCGAGAGCGGCAACTGCTCATAGTTCTGTTTGTCCATGAAAATGTAGTTCTCCCCGTCCTGGTAGAGATATTCCATGCCGCGCGGCTCAACGAAGGCGCGCTCGATCTTCTCATCGGTGCGGAACCTCTGGTTGACCTTGGTGCCGACCTCGATGTCCTTCATCTCCACCTGCATGAATGCGCCGCCGCGACCGCCGACATGCACGTGATAACACTTGAGCACGCGCCAGACGCGCTTGTCCCACTCGATCAGATTGCCGACCCGGATCTCGGTCGCCGTCACTTTTGCCATAAGGGTACGCAGAGCTTCCTCAAAAGGGGCAAAATTCTACACGAAATCATGAACCTAAGGCTAGAATGGAATCCGGTGCACAGGATGGATGATCCCTTCGAGCCCAAGGCCTTCGTGCGTCGGCTGCCGCACCTGCCCGGGGTGTACCGCATGCTCGGCGCGCAGGGCGATGCGCTCTACGTCGGCAAGGCGGGCGACCTGCGCAAGCGCGTCGGCAGCTATTTCAATCGGCCGGAGGCGCAAAGCCCGCGCGTGCAGATGATGTTGTCTCAGGTCGCTTCGATCGAAGTGACGGCGACGCGCTCCGAGGCCGAGGCCCTGTTGCTCGAAAACAATCTCATCAAGAGCCTCGCGCCGCGCTACAACATCCTATTCCGGGACGACAAGTCCTACCCCTATCTGATGATCAGCGGGCACGAGTTTCCGCGCATTGGTTTTCATCGCGGCGCGCGGGCTGCAGCGAGCCGCTATTTCGGACCTTTCCCGCATGCCTTCGCGGTTCGCGAGGCGATTCAGCTGCTCCAGCGCGTGTTCCGGCTACGCACCTGCGAGGACTCGGTGTTCGAAAACCGCGCGCGCCCCTGCCTGCTGCACCAGATCCGTCGCTGCACGGCGCCGTGTACCGGACAGATCGACGCCGAGGCCTACCGCGAAGACGTACGCCATGCCGAACTGTTCCTCACCGGCAGAGAGGACGACGTGGTGCGTTCGTTAACTCGGCGCATGGAGGCGGCCGCCGGGGCACAACGTTACGAAGAGGCAGCGGTGCTGCGCGACCAGATTCGTGCGCTGACGCGCGTCCAGGCGCGCCAGTACGTGGAAAGCGAACGCGGAGTGGATGCCGACGTGGTCGCCAGCGCGTCCGAGGGTGGCATCGCTTGCGTCAACCTGGTGATGATCCGCGGCGGCCGGCATATCGGCGACCGCAGTTTTTTCCCCGCGAACGCCGAGGGCGCCTCGAGCAGCGAAGTCATCGCTGCCTTTCTCGAGCAGCACTATATCGATCACCCCGTGCCGCGCCTCGTGCTGACCAGCGAGGAGGTGGATCGGGAGGCGCTCGGCAATGCGCTGGCCGAGCGCGCGCCGCAGGGCACGCAGGTGCTCGCGCCGCAGCAGGGCGAGCGCCGGGTCTGGCTCGAGATGGCGCGCAAGAACGCCGAGCTGGCGCTCGTGCATCGCGCGCAGGAGCGTGCCACCCAGGAAGGCCGGCTTGCCGCGCTGCGCGAAGCGCTTGGGCTCGCCGACTCGGTCGAGCGCATAGAATGCTTCGACATCAGCCACACGATGGGCGAGGCGACTGTTGCATCCTGCGTGGTCTACGATCGCCATGCGATGCAGAAAGCGGAGTACCGGCGTTTCAATATTCGTGATGTGACCCCGGGCGACGACTATGCTGCGATGAGCCAGGCGCTGCGTCGCCGCTACGAACGGATGGCGCTCGACGGCGGCAAGATTCCCGACCTGATTCTGATCGACGGCGGCCAGGGCCAGGTCAACGCCGCGCGTGCGGTACTCGCCGAGATCGGCATGAGCGATATCAACGTGATCGGCGTCGCGAAGGGACCCGAGCGCAGGCCGGGCCTCGAGCAGCTCATCGTGGCGGCGGAAGAAAGGGCGCTCAGCCTGCGCGCGCACGACCGCGGGCTGCATCTCGTTCAGAGCATTCGGGACGAGGCGCACCGCTTTGCGCTGGTCGGCCATCGCGCGCGGCGCGGTCGCGCGCGTACAGCCTCGTCACTCGCGGACATTCCCGGAATCGGTGACAAGCGCCGCCAACGCCTACTCGCGCATTTCGGCGGCCTGCGCGGCGTGCAGTCGGCGGCGATCGACGAGATTGCTCAGGTCGAAGGTATCAGCCGAACGATTGCCGAGCGCATCTACCGGGCCCTGCACGATCAGGGGCAGGCATAAGGGTAAGCGATGCCGATGAATTGGCCCAATCTGGTGACCTGGCTGCGCATCGTGATGATTCCGCTGATCGTCGGGGTGTATTACCTGCCGGATTCCTGGCTGTCCCTGCAGGCGAAGAACGACACCGCGACCGCGATATTCGTCTTTGCCGCAGTGACCGACTGGCTGGACGGCTACCTGGCACGCGCGCTCGATCAGATGTCGGCCTTCGGCGCCTTTCTCGACCCGGTGGCCGACAAGCTCATCGTGGTCGGTGCGTTGATCGTCCTGCTTCAGCTCGACCGCGTCGACGCCGTCGTCGCGCTGATCATCATCGGGCGCGAGATCGCGATTTCTGCGCTACGCGAATGGATGGCCCGGGTGGGTCGCGCGCGCAGCGTCGCGGTCGCGTTCGTCGGCAAGCTCAAGACCACGTTCCAGATGATCGCGATCCCCTTGCTGCTCTATCACACCACGTTATTCGACGTCGTGAACTGCCAGTGGCTCGGTACGCTGCTGATCAACGCGGCGGCGATCCTCACGGTGGTGTCGATGCTCTACTACCTGCGCAGGGCCGCGGCGGACATGCCGACGCCCGGTTGAGCCGAATCGGGGCTCCGGCTTATAATGCGCCCCCAGTACGCGGGAATAGCTCAGTTGGTAGAGCGCAACCTTGCCAAGGTTGAGGTCGCGAGTTCGAGACTCGTTTCCCGCTCCAGAACACAAGGGGAAGCGCATGGCGCGTAGGCTCCGGCATCAGTCGTGCCCCAGCCGATGCGCTGGCGACTTTCCCTTTCTCGTTTCCGGCGCTCGCTTAGCTTGAGTGCCGCACCCGGCTGGGTGGCAGAGTGGTCATGCAGCGGCCTGCAAAGCCGTGGACGCCGGTTCGATTCCGACCCCAGCCTCCAACTTTCTTCGCAGTTCGCCCGGGTGGCGTAACCGGTAGCCGCAGGGGACTTAAAATCCCCTGACCGAAAGGTCGTGCGGGTTCGAGTCCCGCCCCGGGCACCAACTCTCGAAACGTCGACGCCACCGCATGAAAAAGAAGACCGAACCCACGCGCGCCGAGCGCGCCGCACGCCTGCTGCTCGATGCACATCGGCGCAAGGCCCCGTTCGCAGCCTTGCCGCCCGAGCTCACGCCGCACTCGGCAGATGCCGCCTACGACATCCAGGACGCGCTCGTCGCGCTCAAGTCGGACGACTGCGGTCCGGTGGCGGGCTGGAAGATTGCGCTCACCACGCCGCAGATGCGCGCGATGCTGGGCGTCGGCGACTCGATCGGCGGCACCCTGCATCGTGGACAGATCCAAAAGAGCCCAGGTCGCGTCCGTGCGGCCGATTACGTGCATCTCATCGTGGAGTTCGAGGTCGGTGTGCAGCTGATCGAGGACCTTCCGGCGGCCGACGCGCCGTATAGCCGCGAGCGCGTGGCCCAAGCGGTCGGCGCCGTCATGCCGGCGCTCGAGATCGCCGACGATTGGAACGCGGATTACAAGACGATTTCACAGCACGCGCTGCAGCTCGCGGCGGACAACGCTTGGAACGAGGGCGCGGTTTTGGGCGAGCCGGTGACTCCATGGCAGGGCATCGATCTCGCGGCGCTGCGCGGCGTGGCCAAGATCAACGGCAAGGTGGTGGGCGAGGGCTACGGTCGCGACGCGATGGGCCACCCGCTCGAGTCGGTCGTCTGGGTCGCAAACCATCTCGCGCGGCGCGGGCGTGGGCTGTGGCGCGGCGCGGTGGTCATTACCGGGAGCCTGGTGACCTCGAAATTTCCGGTTGCCGGCGACGCGATCCGCTTCGAGCTGGATTCCCTCGGCGCCGTCGAGCTGAAGGTGGAGTAGGGCGGTGGCACGGATCGGCGACAGCCTCGCCGGGAAGCGGGTCTACGTCACGCAGATCGACGAGTTCATGGGGCCGGCGCTCGTCGAGGCGTTTCGTGAGCACGGCGCCGAGCTGCTCGGCGCCCCGGGGGCGCGCGAGGACGACCTGCGCGCCGCGGGCCATGTCGACGTGCTGCTGTGCAATCTCGGGGTTCCGGCGCCGTCGACGCGCGTACACGAGGTCGGCGACGACGAGTGGCGCAGCGTATTCGCGGGGATGGTCGATCCGCTGCCGCGCCTTTTCCGCGCCGTGCTTCCGCAGATGCTCGAGCGCCGCGCCGGCAAGATCGTCGTCATGGGCAGCGCGACCGCGCTGCGCGGCCAGAAGCGCACCTCGACCTACGCCGCGGCGCGTGGTGCCCAGCTGGCCTACGTACGTGCAGTTGGTGCGGAGGTGGCTGGCCAAAACGTGCAGGTCAACTTGATCGCGCAGAACTTCATCGAGAACCCGATGTACTACCCGCCCGAGGTTCAGGCCCTGCCCGCATTTCAGGAACGGCTCAAGCGCGAGGTACCCGCGAACCGGCTGGGGACCGCGCGCGAAGACGCCCT
>JAJDNJ010000012.1 GCA_022340705.1 Betaproteobacteria bacterium | reverse complement strand
CGGCTTTTTCATCAGATCGGGGTCGCATTCCTCGATTGCCATCGCGGGTGTCCAGTAACCCGCCTTCCAGCACATGCCGGAGCCGTCCTTCCAGACCATCTGTCCGGCATCGACCCAATGGCCGTCCTTCGTTTCGGCCAGGGCCGTGCCGGAGACGGCGACCATCCCTGCCGCCAATGCGGCAATCAGATTCTTGAGCAGTTGCACCACGCCTCCCTGTTTCGGTGTTTTTTCGGTGTCGACCGCCCTGCCGCCGGATCCCAACCCGGCCCTCGCACGGCCTACGCAAATTTAATCATGTCGGGGGTACTCCGGACAAGCGCGCGAGCGCCGAATCCGCGCGTACCAAACTGACGTTTGCACGGGATCAAGCCGCGTATGCGCAAGTGTGTTGGTGTTCCGCGTCGCGCAGTCGCGCGTGCTAAAATTCTTCGTTTTTTTGAACGCCTTTTCGCCTCTTGGTTGGCCTTCTTCCGAGAGGCGTTTCAAGCGCCGCAAGAACAACTCGCAACCCACGAAAGCAGACGACAGCACGGATGGATCAGTTCGCCAAGGAGACGCTCCCGGTCAGCCTCGAAGAAGAGATGCGACGTTCCTACCTCGATTACGCGATGAGCGTGATCGTGGGGCGGGCGCTGCCAGACGTGCGCGACGGTCTCAAGCCGGTGCACCGCCGCGTGCTCTACGCGATGCACGAGATCTCGAACGACTGGAACCGGCCCTACAAGAAGTCCGCGCGCATCGTCGGTGACGTTATCGGTAAGTACCACCCGCACGGCGACTCGGCGGTGTACGACACCATCGTGCGCATGGCGCAGGACTTCTCGCTGCGCTACATGTTGATCGACGGGCAGGGTAACTTCGGCTCGGTCGACGGCGACAACGCCGCGGCGATGCGCTACACCGAGATCCGCATGGCCCGCATCGGCCATGAGCTGCTCGCGGACATCGATCGTGAGACGGTCGATTTCGGGCCGAACTACGACGGCTCTGAGGAAGAGCCGCTCATCCTGCCGGCGCGAATTCCCAATCTGCTGATCAACGGCTCCTCGGGGATCGCGGTCGGCATGGCAACCAACATCCCGCCGCACAACCTGGGCGAGGTGGTCGACGCCTGCCTGCACGTACTGAGCCATCCTGAGTGCGCGATCGAGGAGCTCATCAAGCTGGTGCCGGCGCCCGACTTCCCGACCGCGGGCATCATCTACGGCATCGCCGGAGTG
The DNA here is from genome assembly GCA_022340705.1 of Betaproteobacteria bacterium. Classification (GTDB taxonomy): domain Bacteria; phylum Pseudomonadota; class Gammaproteobacteria; order Burkholderiales; family SG8-39; genus SG8-39. The sequence continues at coordinate 13,626 of JAJDNJ010000012.1, read as the reverse complement.
CACGAGGGCTACCGCACCGGCCGTGGCCGCGTCGTGATGCGCGCGCGCAGCCACGTCGAGGACACCGGCAAGGGTGATCGCCAGGCGATCATCGTCGACGAGCTGCCCTACCAGGTGAACAAGAAGGCGCTGCTCGAGCGCATCGCCGACCTGGTGACCGAAAAGCGGCTCGAGGGCATCTCCGACATCCGCGACGAGTCCGACAAGTCGGGGATGCGGGTCGTCATCGAGCTCAAGCGCGGCGAGATTCCCGAGGTCGTGCTCAACAACCTGTTCAAGCACACCCAGCTGCAGGACAGCTTCGGCATGAACATGGTTGCGCTGGTCGACGGCCAGCCGAGGGTGCTCGACCTGAAATCTCTGCTCGAGGCCTTCATCGCCCATCGTCGCGAGGTCGTCACGCGGCGCACCGTGTTCGACCTGCGCAAGGCGCGCGATCGCGGACACGTGCTCGAGGGCCTTGCCGTGGCGTTGTCGAACGTCGACGAGGTGATCGAGCTGATCAAGAAGGCGCCCGCACCGGCCGACGCAAAGCGCGAGCTGATGGCGCGCCTGTGGCAGTCGACACTCGTGCAGGAGATGCTCGCGCGCGGCTCGGCGGAAGCCTATCGCCCCGAGGGGCTCGCCTCCGACTACGGCCTGCAGGCGCAGGGCTACCGCCTGTCGGATGCGCAGGCACAAGCAATTCTCGAGTTGCGCCTGCAGCGCCTGACCGGCCTCGAGCAGGACAAGATCCGCGACGAGTACCGCGAGGTCATGGCGCAGATCGCGGACCTGATCGACATCCTGGAGAAGCCCGCGCGGATCACCGCGATCATTGCCGACGAGCTGAACGGCATCCGGGAAAGCTACAGCGATGCGCGGCGCAGCGAGATCGTCACCGTCGCCGAGGACATCTCGCTCGAGGATCTGATCGCGCCGCAGGACATGGTGGTGACCTTCTCGCACGGCGGCTACGTCAAGGCGCAGCCGCTCGCCGACTACCGCGCGCAGCGCCGCGGTGGGCGCGGGCGCACCGCGGCGGTCACCAAGGAGGACGATTTCATCGAGCGCCTGTTCGTCGCGCACTCGCACGACCACCTGTTGTGCTTCTCGAGCCGCGGACGGCTGTACTGGCTCAAGGTCTACGAGGTGCCGCAGGGCAGCCGCACCAGCCGCGGCAAGCCGCTGGTGAACGTCTTCCCGCTCGCCGAGGGCGAAAAGATCACCGCCGTCGTGCCGGTGCGCGAGTTCGACGACGAACATTTCGTGTTCATGGCGACCTCGCACGGCACCGTGAAGAAGACCGCGCTGTCGGGTTTCTCGCGCCCGCGGCCCTCGGGCATCATCGCCGTCAGTCTGGACGAGGGCGACTACCTGGTCGGCGCCGCGCTCACCGACGGGCATTGCGACGTCATGCTGTTTTCCTCCGAGGGCAAGGCGATCCGCTTCCCCGAGGACGACGTGCGTCCGATGGGGCGCCAGGCGACCGGGGTGCGCGGCATGCGCCTCGACAAGGACGCCCGCGTGGTCTGCATGCTGGTGGCGAAGGACGAATCGGGCACCGTGCTCACGGCGACCGAGATGGGCTACGGCAAGCGCACCGCGGTGTCCGAATACACGCGCCACGGTCGTGGCGGGCAGGGCATGATCGCGATCCAGGCGAGCGAGCGCAACGGCCCGCTGGTCGGCGCGGTCCTGGTCGACGACCATGACGAAGTGATGCTGATCTCCACCGGCGGCGTGCTGATTCGCACCGAGGTCGGCCAGATCCGTCCCCAAGGGCGTACGACCCAGGGAGTGACGCTGATCTCGCTCGACGACGGCCAGCTGCTCGCCGGGATCGAGCGCATCGTCGAGCGTGACGCCGAGAATGGCGGCAACGGCAACGGCAGCGATGTGCACGGCGAGGGCGATCTGGGTGGCAACGGCGATGGCGGCGGCGACGACGGGACGCCGATCGTGCCGCCCGCTCCGACCGAGCCCTCGGGTCTGCACTGATGCCGCGGGCCTACAACTTCAGCGCTGGCCCTGCGGTGCTGCCGGACGAGGTGCTCGCCCGCGCGGGCGACGAGATCCTCGACTGGCACGGCTCCGGCATGAGCGTGATGGAGATGAGCCATCGCGGCAAGGAGTTCATCTCGATCGCGGAGGAGGCCGAGCGCGATCTGCGCGAGCTGCTCGCGATCCCTGCGCATTACAAGGTGCTTTTTCTGCAGGGCGGTGCGACGCTGCAGTTCGCCCAGGTGCCGATGAACCTGCTCGCGGGCAAGGGCAAGGCCGACTACGTCGTGACCGGAGAATGGTCGAAGAAGGCGGTGAAGGAGGCCGGCAGCCTGTGCGACGTGCACATCGCCGCCTCGAGCGAGGACCGCGCCTTCACCTACGCGCCGCGCGAGGCGCAATGGTCGCTGCGGCCCGATGCCGCCTACGTCCACTACTGCTCGAACGAAACGATCGGCGGGGTCGAATTCAACTGGGTGCCGGAGGTCGGCGAGCCGCCGCTGGTCGCGGATGCCTCGTCGCACTTCCTGTCGCGCCCGATCGAGATCGAAAAGTTCGGCCTGATCTACGCGGGCGCGCAGAAGAACGTCGGCCCCGCGGGGCTGACCCTGGTCGTGGTGCGCGAGGACCTGCTCGGGCGCGCCGCGAAGGGCACGCCCTCGGTGATGAACTACCAGCTGCAGGCGGAAGCCGCCTCGATGCTCAACACGCCGGCGACCTACGCAATCTACGTTTCCGGCCTGGTGTTCAAATGGCTCAAGCAGCTCGGCGGAATCGCCGAGATCGAGCGGCGCAATATCGCGAAGGCCAAGCTGCTCTACGACTTCATCGATTCGAGCGGGTTCTACAGCAATCCGGTCGCACGCGAGGACCGCTCGCGCATGAACGTGCCATTCACCCTTGCCGACCCCAAGCTCGATGCGCTGTTTCTCGACGGTGCGGAAAAGCGCGGACTGCTCCAGCTCAAGGGGCACCGCTCGGTCGGCGGCATGCGCGCCTCGATCTACAACGCGATGCCGACCGAGGGTGTGCGCCGGCTGATCGAGTACATGCAGGCGTTCGAAGCGCGTCATGGCTGAAGGCGTGACGCGCAAGATCGAGGTCCTCGTCTTCGACCAGGTATCGCCGGTCGGTCTCAAGGGCTTCGCGGCCGAGCGCTACGCGGTGGTCAACGAGTCGTCGGCGCCGGATATCATCCTGCTGCGCTCGCGCAACCTGCACGACTACGTCTTCGGCGAGTCGGTGAAAGCAGTAGGCCGCGCGGGCGCTGGGGTCAACAACATACCGGTGCCGAAGCTATCGGTGCGCGGCATCCCGGTTTTCAATGCGCCCGGCGCAAACGCGAACGCGGTCAAGGAGCTCGTGCTCGCCGGCATGCTGATGGCGGCGCGCAACCTCGGCGGCGCGCTGGATTTCGTGCGCGGGCTCGACCCGGCGGCAGCGGATATGGGCAAGCGCGTCGAGGCGGGCAAGAAGGCCTACGCGGGCATCGAGCTCCCGGGCCACACGCTCGGGGTGATCGGGCTGGGCAAGATCGGCTCGCTGGTTGCCGACGTCGCGATCCGTCTCGGCATGCGCGTCCTGGGCTACGACCCGGAAATCACCGTGGACGCGGCTTGGGGCCTTCCCTCGCAGGTGCGACGCGCGCGAAGCATCGACGAGGTGCTCAAGGCGAGCGACTTCGTGACGCTGCACGTGCCGCTGCTCGAGCAGACGCGGCACCTGGTCGGCGCGAAGAACCTCGCGCAGCTGCGCCCGGGTGCGGTGCTGCTCAATTTCTCACGCGAGGAGGTCGTCGAAGACGCCGCAGTCGTGCAGGCGCTGCGGGCGCGCCGGCTCAAGTGCTACGTCACCGACTTTCCATCGCCCGCCACGCTCGGCCAGCCCGGGGTCATCGCGCTGCCGCATCTCGGCGCCTCGACGCGCGAGGCAGAGGAGAACTGCGCGGTGATGGTGGTCGAGCAGCTGCGCGCCTACCTCGAGCACGGCGACGTGACCAACGCGGTTAATTTTCCGGATACGCAGATGTCGCGCGAATCGCCGTACCGTCTCGCGATCGCGAATGCGAACGTGCCTGATATCCTGGCTGGCATCTCGCACACGCTCGGTTCGCGCGGAATCAATATCCACAACATGATCAACAAGTCGCGCGGCGAGATGGCCTATACCCTGGCCGACGTCGACACGCCGGTGGCCGAGACGGTGCTCAAGGAGCTGCGTGCGGTGCACGGCGTGCTCAACGTGCGCTATCTGGCCGACGCCGCTGCCGGCGCGCGCGGATGAGCGCGCCGCAGGGCCCTTCGAACAACGCGCAGCCATGGCCAAGGAAGACATCGCGAATCTGCGCCGGGAAATCGATGCGCTTGACGCCGAGCTGCTGTCGCTGGTCAACCGGCGTGCCGCGCTCGCGCAGCGCATCGGTGCGCTGAAAGAGGGCGCGCAGGCCTACCGGCCGGAGCGCGAGGCCGAGATTCTGCGTCGCGTGGCGGCCGACAATCCCGGGCCGCTATCCGGCGCGGGTGTCGCGGCGGTGTTCCGCGAGGTCATTTCCGCCTGTCGCGCGCTCGAGGAGACGATCCGCGTCGCCTACCTCGGCCCGGAGGGCACCTTCAGCGAGCAGGCGCTGCTGCGCCAGTTCGGCTCGACCATCGAGAGCCTGCCTTGCGCGACGATCGACGAGGTCTTCCGCGCGGTCGAGACCGGTGCCACGCGCTATGCGGTCGCGCCGGTGGAAAATTCGGCCGAAGGTGCGGTCGGTCGCACGCTCGATCTGCTGCTCTCGACGCCGAAGCAGATCTGTGCCGAAGTCGTGCTGCGCGTGCATCACCACGCCATGACGCGTGGCGGCACGCTCGACGGCGTGCGCCGGGTGTACTCGCATGCGCAGTCGTTTGCCCAGTGCGACCGCTGGCTCGCGCGCAACCTGCCGAACGCCGAGCGCGTGCCGGTATCGAGCAACGCCGAGGCCGCGCGCCGCGCGGCGGGCGAGGACGGCGTCTGCGCGATCGGCCCCGAGATCGCCGCACAGCGCTACGGGCTGAGCGTGGTCGCCGCGAATATCGAGGACGAGCCGAACAACCGCACGCGCTTCATCGTGCTCGGCGATGAGGCCCCCGCGCCGAGCGGGCGCGACGGCACCTCGCTCGTCATGTCGGCGCCGAACCGGCCGGGCGCCGTGCATGCGCTGCTCACGCCGTTTGCCAAGCACGGCGTGAGCATGAGCCGTCTTGAATCCCGGCCGATGCGCATCGGAAAGTGGGAATACTATTTCTTTGTCGATCTCGACGGGCATCGCAGCGACGCGGCGGTTGCCGCCGCGCTGAAGGAGCTCGCCGAGCTCGCGCCGTTTATCAAGGTGCTGGGCTCCTATCCGCTGGCGGCGGCGGCCTAGCACGCCCGAGGCTCACGACCCTATGAACGTACGCATGACCAAGCCGAATGATCTCAGCGCGCTCGCACCCGACTACATACGCTCGATTGCGCCCTATCAGCCCGGCAAGCCGATCTCCGAACTGGTGCGCGAGCTGGGATTGGACGAAGCGTCGGTCGTCAAGCTGGCCTCGAACGAGAACCCGCTCGGCATCGGCCCGCGCACGCGTGCCGCGATCGACGCCGCGCTCGGCGAAATCTGCCGCTACCCGGATGGCAACGGCTTCGAGCTGAAGGCCGCGCTCGCTGCGCGCTTCAACGTCGACATGAACGCCATCGTGCTCGGCAACGGCTCGAACGACGTGCTCGAGCTCATCTCGCTCGCCTTTCTCATGCCCGGGCGCTCGGCGGTCCTCGCGCAGCACGCGTTCGCGGTATATCCCCTGGCAACGCAGGCGCGCGGTGCGCGCGCGATCGTCGTTCCGGCCAAGAACTTCGGTCACGACCTCGCCGCGATGGCCCGGGCGGTGGCGGAAGACACCCAGGTCCTGTGGATTGCAAATCCGAACAACCCGACGGGCACCTTCGCCCCGGCCGGGGAGATCGAAGCGCTGCTGCAGGCGGTTCCGCCTCGCGTCCTGGTCGTCCTCGACGAGGCCTACAGCGAATACCTGCCGCTGGATTCGAAGTACGACTCGGTCAAATGGCTCAAGCGCTTCCCGAATCTCGTCGTCGTACGCACCTTCTCCAAGGCCTACGGTCTCGCCGGGCTGCGCGTCGGCTACGGCCTGATGCACGCCGCGGTCGCCGACATCCTCAATCGCGTGCGCCAGCCGTTCAACGTCAACAGCCTGGCGCTGACCGCGGCGCGCGCAGCGCTCGACGACATGGAATTCGTCGCGCGCAGCTACGCGACCAACCTGCAGGGCCTGCGCCAGCTCGAAGAGGGCGTCCAGGCGCTCGGCCTCGAGGCGATTCCTTCCTACGGCAATTTCCTCACGGTGCGCGTCGGCAAGGCGGCCGAGGTGTACAAGCGGCTGCTGCGGCGCGGGGTGATCGTGCGCCCGGTGGCAGGCTACGAGTTGCCCGAGCACCTGCGCGTCACGGTCGGCACGGCCGAAGAGAACGTGCGCTTCCTGGCTGCGCTCGGCGCCAGCCTGAAGGAATGAGCGCGCGGTTCGAGCGCGTCGCGATCATCGGCGTCGGCCTCATTGGCGGCTCGTTCGCCCTGGCGCTGAAGGCGGCAGGCGCCTGCGGCTCGGTGATCGGGGTCGGGCGCAATCCGGACAACCTGGCGCGGGCGCGCGCGCTCGGCGTGATCGACGCAGAGGCGAGCGATGCGGGCGAGGCGGCCGAGGGCGCCGACCTCATCCTGCTGGCCGCGCCGGTCGCGCAGACGCCGCAGATCCTGCGTGCGCTCGCGCCGCGTCTCGCGCCGCGGGCGCTGGTTACCGACGCGGGCAGCACCAAGCGCGACGCGGTGGCCGCCGCGCGCGGCGCGCTCGGCGCGCGCGTCGCGCAGTTCGTGCCCGGGCACCCGATCGCGGGCGCCGAGGCGAGCGGCGTGGCGGCGGCGCGCGTCGACCTGTTCCGGGGTGAGCGCGTCGTGCTGACGCCGCTCGAGGAGAACGGCGCCGAGGCCGTCGCGCGCATCGAGGCGTTGTGGACGCTGTGCGGCGCGCGCGTTTCGAGCATGACGCCCGAAGCGCACGACGCGGTGTTCGCGGCGGTGAGCCACCTGCCGCACCTGCTCGCCTACGCGCTGGTGCACGCCTTCGCCGAGCGCGACGATCACGGGCAGCTGTTCGACAATGCCGGCGCGGGGTTCCGCGATTTCACGCGCATCGCCTCGAGCCACCCGGAAATGTGGCGCGACATCTGTCTGGCGAATCGCGACCTGCTGGTTGCCGAATGCCTGCGCTATCGGGAGGCGCTCGATGCCCTGCGCGCGATGGTCGAGCGTGGCGACGGCGCCGGGCTGGAGCGGCTGTTCGCCGCGGCGCGCGATGCGCGCAACGCCTGGCTGCAGGGCGCGGCGAGGGAAGCGGGCGGATCGCGCTAGGCGAGCAGCGATGCGCAGCCTCGAGCTCGCCCCGGTGCGCCAGGTCGCAGGCACGGTCCGCCTGCCGGGGTCGAAGAGCATCTCCAACCGCGCGCTGCTGCTCGCCGCCCTCGCGCAGGGCGACACGCGCCTGCTCGGATTGCTCGAGGCGGACGACACGCGCGTGATGCGCGATGCGCTCGCGCGGCTCGGGGTGGGATGCACGCGTGAGGGCGAGGCGCTGCGCGTGCAGGGCGCGGGCGGCGCGCCGCGCGTGCGCGAGGCCGAGCTTTTCCTGGGCAATGCGGGCACGGCGTTTCGCCCGCTCACCGCGGTGCTCGCCCTCGCCGGCGGACATTACCGCCTCTCGGGCGTGGCGCGCATGCACGAGCGTCCGATCGGCGACCTGGTCGACGCCCTGCGCCAGGCCGGCGCGCGCATCGCCTACCTTGCGGCCGAAGGCTATCCGCCGCTCGAGATTCAGCCCGCCGAGCTGCGTGGCGACGCGACGCTCAGCGTGCGCGGAAATGTCTCCTCCCAGTTTCTCACCGCGCTGTTGATGGCGCTGCCGGTGACCGGTGCCCCGGGGGTGATCGAGGTGGTGGGCGAGCTGATCTCGAAGCCCTACGTCGAGATCACGCTCAGACTGATGGCGCGATTCGGCATCGAGGTGCAGCGCGAGGACTGGCGCCGCTTTCGGGTGCCCGCCGGCCCCTACCGCGCGCCGGGCACCCTGCAGGTCGAGGGCGACGCTTCCTCGGCGTCGTACTTCCTCGCTGCGGGCGCGATCGGCGGCGGGCCGGTCCGGGTCGAGGGCGTCGGGCGCGACAGCATCCAGGGTGACGTCGCGTTCGTCGAGGTGCTCGAAAAGATGGGCGCGCAGGTCGATGCCGGGCCCGACTGGATCGAGGTGCGCGGGCACGCGCCGCTCGCGGCGTTCGATCTCGACTTGAATCACATTCCCGACGCCGCGATGACCGCGGCGGTTGCCGCGCTGTTCGCGCGGGGCCCGAGCACGATCCGCAACGTGGCGAGCTGGCGCGTCAAGGAAACCGACCGTATCGCGGCGATGGCGACCGAGCTGCGCAAGTTCGGCGCCGAGGTCGAAGAGCGCGCCGATGGCCTGCGCATCACGCCGCCGCGCACGCTGCGCCCGGCCAGCGTCGATACTTACGACGATCACCGCATGGCGATGAGTCTCGCGCTTGCCAGTCTCGGCGGCGTGGCGGTGCGGATCAACGATCCGGACTGTGTCGCGAAGACCTTTCCGGACTACTTCGATGCGCTGGCCGCGATCGTGACGCCCGCATGAGCGTGCCGGTGATCGCGATCGACGGTCCCTCGGCATCGGGCAAGGGGACCGTGGCCAAGCAGCTGGCGCAGGCGCTCGGTTTTCATTATCTGGAGAGCGGCGCGCTCTACCGTCTGGTGGCGCTCGCTTCGCTGCGCGCCGGGGTCGGGCCGGACGACGCCGAGGGCCTGGCGCGGCTGGCCCAGCTGCTCGAGGTGAGATTTGCCGGGGACCGGGTGTTCCTCGACGGCGCCGACGTGACCCTGGCGCTGACCGACGAGCGCTGCGGCGAGCGCGCCTCCCGGGTCGCCCCGCACCCGGCCGTGCGCCGGGCGCTGCTCGAGCGCCAGCGGGCGTTTCGCCAGCCCCCCGGGCTGGTCGCGGACGGGCGCGACATGGGCACCGTGGTGTTCCCGGACGCGGCGCTTAAGGTGTTCTTGACGGCTTCGGCCGAGGAGCGCGCCCAGCGCAGATATAACCAGTTGAAACAAAAAGGAATCCATGCTAACCTGCGCGCCCTTTCCCGTGACCTGGCCGCGCGCGACGCGCGTGACACGACCAGGGCCGTTGCGCCGCTCAAGCAAGCGGCCGACGCGAGAGTGCTGGATTGCTCCTCGCGACCGGTCGATGCAGTGGTTGAAACGGTGTTGGCGTGGTGGCGGGAGAGTCGGAGCGGCACGAGTGCTTGATTCGCATGAAGAATTCTCGCGCGCGTGACGCTGAAGTTTTTTTGGCTGGGCCTGCCATGGCTGTGGCGGCCTGTTTCGACAACTTGACCCGTCCGTTCCACCAGGAAGGGCGGCATTAAAGGTCTTCCCTCCAACTTACTTATGGCTTCTCCCGCTGTTTCCCATTCGTCTGAAAAAGAGTCTTTCGCCGCCCTTTTCGAGGAAAGCATCCACCGCAAGGAGATGCGCGTCGGCGAGGTGATCACCGCCGAGGTGGTGAGCGTCGATCCCAATGTCGTCATCGTCAACGCCGGGCTCAAGTCCGAGAGCGTCATCCCGATCGAAGAGTTCCGCAACGATTCAGGCGAAATCGACGTCAAGCCGGGCGACTTCGTGTCGGTTTCCATCGAAGCGCTCGAAGACGGCTTCGGCGCAACGCGCTTGTCGCGCGAGAAGGCCAAGCGCCTGGCCGCCTGGATGGATCTGGAAAAGGCCCTCGAAAACGGCGACAAGGTCGAGGGCGTCATCGCTGGCAAGGTAAAGGGTGGCCTGACCGTGATGATCGCGGGCATCCGCGCGTTCTTGCCCGGCTCGCTGGTCGACTTGCGTCCGGTCAAGGACACGACGCCGTTCGAAGGCAAGCAGATGGAGTTCAAGGTCATCAAGCTCGACCGGCGGCGCAACAACGTCGTCGTCTCGCGCCGTGCGGTGCTCGAGGAGACCGCGGGCGCCGAGCGCGAGGCACTGCTCTCGACGCTCTCGGAGGGCGCGATTGTCAAGGGCGTGGTGAAAAACATCACCGACTATGGCGCGTTCGTCGACTTGGGCGGGATCGACGGCCTGCTGCATATCACCGACCTCGCCTGGCGCCGCGTGAAGCATCCGTCGGAGGTGCTCAACGTCGGCGACGAGGTGACCGCGAAGGTGCTCAAGTTCGACGCCGAGAAGAACCGCGTCTCGCTCGGGCTCAAGCAGCTGGGCGAGGATCCCTGGGTCGGCATCGCGCGGCGCTATCCGCAGGGCACGCGACTTTTCGGCAAGGTCACCAATCTCACCGACTACGGCGCGTTCGTCGAGGTCGAGGAAGGCATCGAAGGCCTGGTGCACGTTTCCGAGATGGACTGGACCAACAAGAACGTGCATCCGTCGAAAGTGACCCAGGTCGGCGACGAAGTCGAGGTGATGATTCTCGAGATCGACGAGGACCGCCGGCGCATTTCGCTCGGCATGAAGCAGTGCATGCCGAATCCCTGGGACGACTTCGCGCGCGAGTTCAAGAAGGGCGATCGGGTGCGCGGCCAGATCAAGTCGATCACCGATTTTGGCGTGTTCGTCGGCCTGGTGGGCGGAATCGACGGCCTGGTGCACCTTTCGGACCTGTCCTGGTCCGAGGCGGGCGAGGAGGCGGTCAAGCGCTTCAAGAAGGGCGACGAGCTCGAGGCCGTGGTGCTCGCGATCGACGTCGAGCGCGAGCGCATCTCGCTTGGCGTCAAGCAGCTCGAGGGCGACCCGTTCACCAACTTCATCGCCAGCAACGACAAGAACAGCGTCATTCAGGGCGTGGTCAAGTCGGTCGACGCCAAGGGCGCGATCGTCGCGATCAACCCGGACGTCGAGGGCTACCTGCGCGCCTCGGAGTTCTCCCGCGATCGGATCGAAGACCTGCGCACCCACCTCAAAGAGGGCGATACGGTGCAAGCGATGATCACCAATATCGATCGCAAGAACCGTTCGATCAACCTCTCGGTGAAGGCGAAAGACATCTCCGAGGAAAGCGATGCGATGAAGCAGCTGCGCAGCGAGCAGGCGGCGAGCGCTGCCGGCAGCACCAACCTGGGCGCGCTGCTGCGTGCGAAGCTCGACAACCGCAACCCGGAGCCGGAGTAATCACGTGGTCGCAGACCTGGGTTCGACCGCGTCGCCCGCGCGATGCGCCTGCCGGAGGGGTCAATGACGAAATCGGAGCTGATCGCGCGGCTGGCGCAGCGCTACCCGCAGCTGGTCGCGAAGGACGCTGAATACGCCGTCAAGATGATTCTCGATGCGATGGGCCAGGCGCTGCTCTCGGGCAACCGCATCGAGATCCGGGGCTTCGGCAGTTTCGGGCTCAACTACCGGCCTCCCCGCGTCGGACGCAACCCCAAGTCCGGCGAGAAGGTCCAGGTGCCGGACAAGTACGTGCCGCATTTCAAGGCCGGTAAGGAGCTGCGCGAGCGCGTCGACGCGAACTACGCCGAGCAGCAGGCGCGCGACGCCGCCATGGAGACACAGACGGCACCGTAATCGAGACCCGCAAGCGCGCGGGGCGCAGCCTGCGGGCGGCGCCTGCGCCAGGGCGCCGCCGATCATGCGATTTCTTACCTGGACCGTCCGGCTGATTCTGTTCATCGTGCTGCTGGCCTTCGCGGTCAAGAACACGGATCCGGTCACGCTGCACTTCTATTTCGACCTGGCTTGGCATGGACCCCTGGTGGTCGCGCTGTTCGCCGTACTGGCGCTCGGCGCTTTGTTCGGCATTGCCGCGACCGTGGGTCCCCTCATGCGTCAGCGCCGCGAGATCGCGCGACTGCGGCGCGAAGTGCGCCAGGCTCCGGCCACGACGCGCGATTCGCAGGTCTCGCCGCCCGTCATCGACGCCTGAGCCGGGCCGCCGCGATGGAGTTCGAGGTCTGGTGGCTGCTCGGAATTCCGATCCTGTTCGGGCTGGGCTGGCTGGCGGCGCGCGTCGACATCAAGCACCTGGTCACCGAGTCGCGCGCGTTGCCGCGCTCGTACTTCCGCGGCCTGAACTTCCTGTTCAACGAGCAGCCCGACAAGGCGATCGACGCGTTTCTTGAGGTCGTCCGGGTCGATCCCGAGACCATCGAGCTGCATTTCGCGCTCGGCAGCCTGTTCCGCCGGCGCGGCGAGTACGACCGCGCGATCCGCATGCACCAGAGCCTGCTCGAGCGCGCCGACCTCGGCCCCGAGCAGAAGGTCACCGCGCTCGCCGCGCTCGGCGAGGATTACCTGCGCGCGGGGATACTGGACCGCGCCGAGGACGCCTTTCGCCAGCTCACCGACAGCTCCTACGGCCCCCAGGCGCGCGTGCACCTGCTCAGCATCTGCGAGCAGGAAAAGGAATGGGGACGCGCGATCGAGATGGCGCAGGCGCTGGAAGCCGATACCGGACAAGCGCGCAGGCGCGAGATCGCGCAGTATCACTGCGAACTCGCGGCGGGCGAGGCGATCCGCTCGAATGCGCAGGCGGCGCGCGGGCAGCTCGAGGCGGCGCTCGAGACGAATCGCAAGTGCGTGCGCGCCAACATCCAGCTCGGCGATCTGGCGCGCGGCGAGGGCCGCATGGACGACGCGCTCGCCCTCTGGATGCGCATCGAGACGCAGCAGCCCAGCTACCTGGCGCTCGTCGGACAGCGCTTGCTCGAGGCGCATCGTGATCTGGGGCGCGGCGACGAGGGGCTGCGCCTGCTGATCGGCTATCTCGAGCGCTATCCCTCACCGGACCTGCTCGATACCGTGTTCCAGAGCGTGCTCGAGACCCAGGGCGCGGAGGCGGCCTACCGTGTGGTGCGCGACGAGCTGCGTCGCAATCCCACGCTGCTCGGGCTCGATCATCTGCTCGAGGCGGAAATCGTCGCCACCCAGTCGGCCGACCGGCGCCGCGACCTCGAGCTGATGCGTCAGCTGGTGCACGGCCACACCCGGCGCCTGGCGCGCTATCGTTGCGAGGCCTGTGGCTTCAAGGCGCGCCAGTTCTACTGGCAGTGCCCGGCCTGCGGCGGCTGGGAAACCTTTCCTCCCGTACGCTCAGAGGAGTTCGAGCTCGCGTCATGAACGTCACCATCATCGGCAGCGGATACGTCGGCCTGGTCACCGGGGCCTGTCTCGCGGACGTGGGCAATCAGGTGCTGTGCCTGGACGTCGACCACGCGAAGATCGAGGCCCTGAACGCGGGGCGCATCCCGATCTTCGAGCCCGGACTGGAAGCGATCGTGCAGCGCAACCGGAGCGCGGGACGCCTGCTGTTCTCGACCGACGTCGCGGCGAGCGTCGCGCACGGCGAGCTGCAGTTCATCGCGGTCGGCACGCCGCCCGGCGAGGACGGCAGCGCAGACCTGCGCCACGTGCTCGATGCCGCGCGCGCGATCGGACGCTCGATGGAGCACTACCGCGTCATCGTCAACAAGTCCACCGTGCCGGTCGGCACCGCGGATCAGGTGCGCGCCGTGGTCACCGAATCGCTCGCGGCGCGCGGACGCGACGTCCCGTTCAGC
>JAJDNJ010000280.1 GCA_022340705.1 Betaproteobacteria bacterium | reverse complement strand
CAGCAGTTCTTCAGCAGGCAGGTCCTCGCCATAGCGCTCGATGAGTGCATCGAGCTCGCCGACGAGCGCCTGGGCATCATCCGATTCGATCAGACCTTCGCCTTCGAGTTCCGCAAGTAAGCCCTGGTCGACCGCGTCGCGCACGTCGCTCAGCACGACCTCGGCGTCGTCCTCGGCACGCTCGAGCACCGCTTCGATGAATTCGGAGAGCGCGTCGCTCGCGCTCGTGGAAACGAAATCCCCGGCGAGCGCGTCCTCGCCGTACTCGTCGATCAGCTGATCGAGCTCGGCGACCAGCGTGTCCTCGAGCCCGATGCGGGGCGCCTCGTCGAGATCCTCGCTGTCGAGGCTCTGCACGATCACCTCGCGCACCATGCCCAGCGTGACCGGCTCGGGCACGTCCGGGTTGTTGAGCAGGCTGGTCATGACTTCCGAGAGCTCTGCGCTGACCTGGGCATCCGGATCGATGGGAATCGTCATGTTGGCGGCTCCTGAGAGTTTCGCGACGGCACGCCGCGTCGTACGGGTCATGCTGCCGAGCGCGCGGTACTGCGAATTGACATGCGTCAAGCGGTGATCGAATCCGCCTCTCGCCCCGTCGTTCCCGGTCTTCAGGACAGTGCGCGCACCTGGGCGAGCATGTCATTCAGGTCCGGAAATCTGCACAGCTCGGAGGGCGAATTCGGGGCTTCGACCCAGCACCAGCGCACGATGCCTTCGCGGTCGATGAGGAAGTGGGCGGTCAGCTGCGTGCCGTGCGACGCGACGATGCCTCGGTCCGCTTCGGTCAGCTGGAATCCGTCCTTCGCGTTGAGGATTTCGTTCGCCTCCATCGGTTGCGCGGGCGCATCGAGTTCCCCGGTCGGATTGATGCGCGCGGCCGCGAACAGCTCGACGGTCGATTTCGACGGCCAGCGCGGGGCACTTGGATCCCCGGCCGCGAGGAATCCGATTTCCGGGACGCCGAAGGCGCGATGCGACGCGCAATCCGGGTCGCTCAGCACCGTCAGTGTCGTTGGACGGTGGCGGAAATAAAGTCGCGCGTTGTCGAGGGGCGTATTGACCACGGCCAGCGTTTCGGCGCCATGCTCGAGCAGCGTCGGCCGTGCGGCGCCCAGCTGAGCGATCTGCCGACGGCAGAAAGGACAGTGCAGGCCGCGGAAGAACCCGATCATCACGGCGCGCTGTCCGCGGAACCCGGCGAGCGAGACATCGCCCTCGCGGTTGACGGCAGGCAGAACAAGCTCGGGCGCGCGTTCGCCGGCGGCGATAGGTGATCTTGCGGATGGCATCGGACAGAGGTCGAATCACGACAAGCACGCAGTGTACCCGTGGTATAAGCGCGCTCGAAAGCCGTCGCCTCGAGACCATGAACGAACACGCCTTCGACCGGGCGATCGCGCTCGCCATGCAGCCCGACGCATCCTTCCTCGGGCACACCAGCGCCGATTACGGAAACATGGTCGGACCCTACGGCGGGATCACGGCGGCGCAGGCGCTCAACGCGGTGCTCCTGCATCCGGCCCTTCAGGGCGAACCGGTCGCGTTCACGGTGAATTACGCCGGGCCGGTGGCCGACGGGCCGTTCACGCTGCACGCCAGGCCGGCGCGCACCAACCGCTCGACGCAACACTGGGTGATCGAGATGCGGCAGGAAGGGCAAACCCTACTGACCGCGACCGCGTTCACCGCGCTGCGGCGCGAGACCTGGAGTGCGGCCGAGCACACGATGCCCGCGGTGCCCGGGCCGCAGGAGGTTGCTTTGCCCGGCGATGCACCGCGCTCTGAATGGATCAAGCGCTATGAGATGCGCTTCATCAAGGGGGCGCTGCCAACCGTCTGGGATGCGAGCGAGGCGTCGATCAGCCGCACGCAGCTCTGGGTACGCGACAGCCCGCCGCGGTCGCTCGACTTCGCCTCGCTCACCGCGCTTGCGGACGTGTTCTTTCCGCGCATCTGGACGCGCCGCGCAACTCGGGTGCCGGTCGGCACCGTGTCGATGACCGTGTACTTTCACACCGACGCGGCGCACCTGAAGGCGACCGGGAGCGGCTACCTGCTGGCGCAGGCGCAGGCGCAGACGTTCCGCAAGGGCTACTTCGACCAGGCCGCGCAGCTCTGGAACGAGGCCGGCGAGCTTCTGGTGGCGACCCACCAGGTGGTGTACTACAAGGCTTGAAAGCGCTGCGCCGAGCGCGTAGAACGTGCCCGGATGACACCGGAACACGACATCACCTCGCATTACGCGCGCGACGATCTGCTCGAGCGGCTGCGCGCGTCGCTCGTCGAGGATGGCATCGATCCCGACCATCCGACGATCGAGGCGCTCGCGCATTACGATCACTTTCACGGTCGCGGCCTGGAAGCGACGACCGAGATCGCCGACCGGCTCGAGGTCGCGCCCGCGGACCATCTGCTCGACATCGGCAGCGGGCTCGGCGGGCCGGCGCGCTTTTTCGCGCGGCGCTTCGGCTGCCGGGTAACCGGGATCGATCTGACTGAAGCGTTCTGCGAAGTGGCGCGCCGGCTGACCCGGACGCTCGCGCTGGACGATCGCGTCGATTTCGTGCACGGCAACGCGCTCGATATGCCATTCGCGGCGGCGCGCTACGATGGCGCGTATTCGATGAACGTGTCGATGAACATCAAGGACAAGGACCGGCTGTACCGTGAAGTCGCGCGCGTGCTCAAGCCGGGTGCCTGGCTCGTGTTCTCCGAGCTCTTGCGCGGTGCCGGGGCCGAGCCGGACTACCCGACGCCGTGGGCGCGCAGCGCCGAGACCAGCTTTCTGTCGACGCTCGAGGACACGCACCGCGCGCTGCAAGCCGCCGGTTTCGAGCTGACGGAAACGCGCGTCACGCGCGAGGAGAACCTGGCGTTTGGGGCCCGCAGCCGCGCCGCGGTCGAGCGCGGCGAGAAACCGCCACATCGCGCGGTGCAGCTCGTGCATCCGGAAATCGCGCGTGTTGCGGCCGCCAACACGGCGCGCGGCGTGGCCGATGGCCGTCTCATCCCGGTCGAACTGTTCGCGCGCAAGCCGCGCTGAAGCGTCCTGCCCCTGCTGTCGGTATCATCTAGCGCATGAAATGCGAAGGCTGCGCGTTCGAAGCGCCGGCCGACTTTTCCTTCTGCCCGAAGTGCGGCCGCAAGCTGGCGGCGCATTGTCCGGCCTGCGGCGCCGAAGCCTCACCCGAGTTCGCGTTCTGCCCGCGCTGCGGTAACGCGCTGCGCGAGGCGGCGGCGCTGCCGACGACAGCGTCGCAAGCCGCCCCGGGCGAGGCGGAGTCTGATCGACGCCTGGCGACGATTCTGTTCGCCGACCTGTCGGGCTTCACCTCGATTTCCGAGGGGCTCGATCCGGAGGATGTGCGCGCGCTGCAGAACGATCTGCTCGACACGTTGCGCGCGACGCTCGATCGCTACGACGCATTCGTCGAAAAGTTCGTCGGCGACGCCGTGATGGCGGTGTTCGGAGCGCCGACCGCGCACGAGGACGACCCAGAGCGTGCGCTGCACGCCGCGCTCGAGATGCACGAGCGCGTCGCCGCCCTGTCCGAGCGCTGGGAGAAGCGCCTGCCGCGGCCGCTGCAGCTGCATGTCGGGGTCAATACCGGACGCGTGGTCGCCGGCCACATCGGCTCGGCGGAGGGCGCCGCCTACGCGGTGACGGGCGACGCGGTGAACGTCGCGGCGCGCCTGCAGGCGGCAGCGGGTGCCGGGCAGACGCTGGTCAGCCGCAACACGCACGCGCTGACGCGCCATGCCTTCGAGTTCGAGTCGGGCGGAGCGCTCGAGCTGAAAGGCAAATCGCATCCAGTCGGCGTGTTTCGCCTACTCGGTCAGGGGTCCAAAGGCCGCGCGGCTGTTGGACGGGGCCTGGAAGCCCATGGCTTGCGCGCGCCGCTCATCGGGCGCGACGCCGAGCTCGCACAGATGCGCGAAGCGGCAGCGCGCGCGATGACCGGACGCGCGCAGGTGCTGAGCCTGGTCGGCGACGCCGGCATCGGCAAGTCGCGCCTGGTCGACGCGTTCATCACCCAGCTGGCGGACGCAGACGAGAGCGCGCGCATGACGGTGCGCCGCACCGTCTGCTCGGCGCATCAAACCCGGCCCTACAGCGTGCTGGCGACGTTCTTTCAGGAGGGCTATGGACTGGCACCGGGAGACGCGCTGCAGACCGTGGAGCAGAAGGTCGAATCCGGGCTCAAGGCGCTCGGCGCGCCGCCCGATGAGATCGCGATGGTGGTGCAGATGGCTGGTTTTCTGCTCGGCCTGCATCCGCTCGAGGAGTTGCGCGGGCTCGAGCCCGAGCGCCTTAACAAGCAGATCAGCATGATGCTGCGCACGGTGCTCGAATACCGCCTGCGCGAGGCTCCGCTGCTGCTGGTGATCGAGGACCTGCAATGGGCAGACGCGGCCTCGCTCGAAACGCTGCGCACGATGGCTGACTGGCTGTGTCAGCGTCCGCTGATGATGCTGGTCACCTACCGGCCGGATTTTGACGCCCGTAATTTCGTCCCGGGGCGCGCCGCGCACACCTCGCTGCGCCTGGAGCGGCTGGCACCGGCCGACATCGAGGCGATCCTGATCGCGTTTTTCGGCGACGCCGCGCGCAGCTGCCTGAGCACGGCGCTGCACGCGCGCGTGGTCGAGCGCTCGGGCGGCAATCCGTATTTCCTGGAAGAGATTCTTCGACGCCTGATCGCGGGCGGCGTGCTCGCGCACGGGGCGCAGGGCTGGCAGTGCACGAGCGAGGGCGGCGAGGTCGACGTGCCGGAAACCCTCGAGGGGCTGCTGCTCTCACGCGTCGATCGGCTGGCCCCGGGCGAGAGGCGCTGCCTGCAGGAGGCCGCGGTTCTGGGCAGTGCCTTCGATGCCGGCCTGTTGCGCGAAATCGCCTCGCCCGGCTGCGACGAGCGCATGCTCGAAGCACTGTGCGACGCCGAGTTCCTGGTGCGCGACGAGGAGCTGTCCGGCGGGCCGCGCGCCTACCGCTTCGCGCACGTCATCACACGCGACGTGGTCTACGGCAACTTGCTCCTGCGCCGGCGTACCGAGCTGCACGGACGCATCGGCCAGGTACTCGAGGCACGCCATGCAAAGACGCCTGAGCGTTTCGAGGATCTTGAGGCGCTCGGCCATCATTTCAGTCTGAGCGACGATCCGGCGCGCGGCGCGCGCTATCTGGTCGCGGCGGGCGACTGGGCGCGCGGCATTTACGCCAACGATGACGCAATCCGGCTCTATCAGCGTGCGCACGACACGCTCGAGGCCTGCGCGGCCTGCGACCGAACGGAGCAGCTCGCGATCTGCGAACGGCTCGGCGATCTGCTCGGGCCGCTCGGCCGGCGCAGCGAAGCGCATGCGCACTACGACAGCGTGCGTCAGGTTGCGCACGAGATGGGCGATGCGGCTTGGGAAGCGCGCATCCTGCGAAAGGTCGCAGGCCTGCATTGGGACGTCGGCGAACGCGAGACCAGCCGGGAGTGTTTGAACGCCGGCCTGAGACTGCTCGAGGGCCGGCACAACGAGATCGAGGTGGCACATTTGCATCAGGAGATGGGCCGCTTTGCGTTCCGCACTGGCGACAATCAGGCTGCGGTGGAATGGGCGCAGCGCGCACTCACCGCTGCCGAAGGTGCGGCGCAGGCGGCTGAGCCCGGCTCGGAGGCGCGGCGCGAGGCGCTGATCACGACCGCGCAGGCGCTAAACACGCTCGGCTCGGCGCTCGCGCGACTCGATCGGCCCGAGGAGGCAGTCGCGCATATCGAGCGCAGCATCGCCGTCGCCGAAGAGGAAGGGCTGCTGCAGGCGGCCTGCCGCGGCTACG
The DNA here is from genome assembly GCA_022340705.1 of Betaproteobacteria bacterium. Lineage (GTDB taxonomy): Bacteria > Pseudomonadota > Gammaproteobacteria > Burkholderiales > SG8-39 > SG8-39. The sequence continues at coordinate 1,100 of JAJDNJ010000280.1, read as the reverse complement.
CGAATCTCGGCGTGCTGTACGCAACGCTCGATCCGGGTCGCGCGATCGAGACCTGCAAGACCGGCCTGGATACCGCCAAACGCATCGGCGATCCGCGCTTCCAGTCGCGCCTGTATGCCAACCTCGCGGTCGCCTACTGCGCGCTCACCAACCAGTGCGACATCGAGGGCATGCGCGCGGCCGAGGCGGCGATCGCGCTCGACCGCCAGCTCGGTCAGCTTGATCACCTCGCGGTGCCGTTGATTGTTCTCGCGCAGATCCAGCAATGCCATGGCGATCCGAACGCAGCGCTGCGCTATTACGAGGAGGCGCGTCAGCTCGCCGAGGACATCGGCGAGCCGCAGCTCCTGTTTCCGGTCTACGACGGCCTCGGCACGCTGTACCTCGACCTCGGCGACCCGCAGAAGGCCGAGGACTATCTCATCCAAGCGAACGAAGTCTGCGAGCGCGCCGGGCTCGACCGCGACGCGCTCGTGGTGCTACCGTTCCTCTCTTGAGCCATGTCCAGCCGGGGTTCCGCCATGTCGACCAGCCAACGCAGTGCACCGGTGAAACCGGGCGAGAGGGCGCCGGATTTTTCGCTTCCCACGGTGCACCAGGACAGCCAGGTTTCGCTGTCGAACTACATCGGACGCGCGCCGCTGTTATTGGCCATCTTCCGCGGCCTGTACTGCCCGTTCTGCCGGCGCGCGCTCGCGCAGTTCGGCGGCACCAGCGAAAAGCTGCGCCAGATCGGCGTCGAATCGCTCGCCGTGGTCGCGACCGAGCTGGACAACGCGCGCATCTACTTCAAGCTGCGCCCATCGAAGGTGGCAATTGCAGCCGATCCGGAGTGTTCGACGCACCGCGCCTTCGGCCTGCCCGCACCCGCGCTGGACCCGGAGGCCGTAAAGGCCGCCGAGAACGTGCGCATCAATCCGACCGGCGAACTTCCCGAGCCGGTGCCGCTGCTGCAGGCTGCGGGGGCGCTCGACAAGGTGCACGGCTACCACCCCACCGCGGTCGATCAGCGCGACGGTGCGCGCCAGATGGCGCATGGCGTCCAGCTCAAAGGGCAGTTCCTGCTCGATCGCGATGGCGTGGTGCGCTGGGTCAATATC
>JAJDNJ010000264.1 GCA_022340705.1 Betaproteobacteria bacterium | reverse complement strand
TCCTGCAGCCGCGTATCGCCGCCACCGCCGCCACCGCCGGAGTCGGTCACGCTCAGATCAAGGCTGATCCCGGAAAGGTCTGGTGCACCCGGCGGTGCCGCCTCTGCCGGCGCAGGCGCTGCACCGGTTTCCGGCTCGATGCTGAGCCCCAGATCGGCGCCGGTGTCGCCCGCGGACGGGGTTGCCTCTGCAGCGGGCGCCGTTTCCGGCGCCGGCGTTGGCGCTTGTTCGCCTTCGGTGTCCAGGCTCAGCTCGAAGGACGGCATGCCGCCGTCCTCGGGCGGCGCAGCATTGGTCACGGTGGCCATTTCGGTCGTCACGCCACCAAGGTCGAAATCGATCGCCCCCGCAGTCGGCGCCTCTTCCGTCGTCTCGGCCGGCGCCTCGGGGATTGCCGGTACCTCGGTTTCGGACGTCACGCCACTGAGGTCGAAATCGATGGTCATATCGACTTCCGATGGCTCTTGCGTGCCCGGCAACGTCGCATCGATGTTGAAGTCCACGGGTTGCCCCGCCGCGGCCTCGGACGCTGCGGTCTCCTCGGCCTCCGCTTGGCCGCCACCTGCGATGGCGTTGAGATCGAAGTCGACCTCGTGTTCCTCGGTCGTCTCGGCTCCGGGCGCGACTTCGCTGGCGTCCCCCTGGCCGTAGAGGCCGTTGCCCGGATCGATCGACCGCCCGAGCGCCATCGCTTTTTCCCACTCCGGCCCCTCTTCCGCGACGAGTCCGCGCATCTTGAGCGCGGTGGCCTCGAATTTTTCTGTATCGCGACGCTTCGCGTAGATCTGCAGCAGCATCGAGTAAGCGACGGGTCGGGTCTCGCCCTTCTGGATCGCCTCGCGCAGAATCTCCTCGGCCTGTGCATCGCGTCCGTAGGTCATGTAGACGTCGGCTTCCTCGAGCGGGTCCGCGTCTTCGCCCGCAGCCGCGGCGGCCGCGCCGATCGCCTCCGCACCTGCCGCAGCTTGCACGGCGCCACCGCCAGCCCCGGCAGCGAGCAGGCTCTCGGTCAGCTGGGAACGCAATGCGCGTTTCTTTTTGCGCCATGCGTAGGCGCCGTAGGCAACGAGCAGCACGAACACGCCGACGAGGCCACCGACCATGTAGGGATCGCCGAGGTATTCGTCGACCAAACTCGGTTCCGACGGCGGTGGCTGCACCGGGCGCGGCTTGGGTGCCGGCTTGGGCGGCGTTGGCGCAGGCTTGGGCGCTTCGACCGGCGGCTTGGGCGCTTCGACCGGCGGCTTGGGCGCTTCGACCGGCGGCTTGGGCGCTTCGACCGGCGGCTTGGGCGCTTCGACCGGCGGCTTGGGCGCTTCGACTGGCGGCTTGGGCGCTTCGACCGGCGGCTTGGGCGCTTCGACCGGCGGCTTGGGTGCCTCGACTGGCGGCTTGGGTGCCTCGACTGGCGGCTTGGGTGCTTCGACCGGAGGTTTAGGCGCGGACTGCGCAGCCTTGATGCGTTGCTCGAGCTGGGCGATCTGCGCATCGCGGATCTGAATCAGCGCGCGCAGGTCTGCGACATTCTTTTCCAGTTCCTCGACCCGCGACAGCGCTTCCTTCAGCTCGCGCTCTCGCGCGGCAACGTCGTCGGCGCTCGCCGCGGTGGTCACGGGGCTGACCGGCTTGCCGGGCTCCGCGCGCGACAGCTTGACCCGTGGCTTGGGCTCTGGTTCGGCGGCGGTCGACGGCGCCGCTGCGGGCTTGGGCGCGCGCCCCGACACGGTCGGCGGTTTCGCGGCGACCTCGCCGCGATGCTCCCTCTCGCCCGCCATCAGTGCGCGAGCGCGCTCCTTTGCCTCCGCAGGATCGACCGAGGCCACCTCGGCGCGGTCCGGAATCTTGAGCACATAGCCCGCGCGCAGCAGGTTGATGTCGCCGTTGATGAACGCTTCGGAATTCGTCCGGTAAAGCGCGAGCAGCATCTGATCGAGCGTCGTGCCCTCGTACAGTCGCCGACTCGCAATCCGCGCCAGCGTGTCGCCCGCGGCGACTGTGTACTCGGTCCCTCCCGCAGGTCGTGCGGGCGGCGGCGTCGGCGCCGGTTTGGGGGAGGGCGCGGGGGGGGCCACGCGTCTCGCTCTTGGGGCGGGGCGCGGCTCGGGCCGCGCCACCTGCTCGGGCGCCGGTTTAGCAGCAGGCGTCGGCCCCATGACCGCGTCGTTCGGCGGCGGCGGGATGTAGGTCGGCGGGTCGAGCAGCGCCGTGTACTTGCGCGTCAGGATCCCTGACTTCGTTTCCAGCTCGACCAGCAGGACGAGGAACGGCTCCTTCACCGAGTTCCGCGTCTTCAGCACGAACACGGGTTTGCCGTGTTGCTGCTCGATCGACGTCTGCGCGCCGATCAGCACGGGGTTGAGGTCGACGCCAGCCTCGCGGTAGGCGTCGGCCGGGGCGACCCGAACGGTGTAGTCGTCCTGAGGGCCGTGCCGCAGAACGCCGATATCGATTTCCGCGCGCAACGGCTGGCCGAGGTAGGAAAGCACGCGCAGTGCGCCCAGGCTCCCGTCGTCCGGCGGCAGCGCCTTCTTCTTCTTGGGCGAGGGCTCGGGCGCGGGTTCTTTCTTCGGTGGAACCGGCCCGGCCTTCTCCGCCACGATCAGCCAGCGATCGCCCTCGCGCACGAAATCGAGCGTCTTGCCGACCTCGTCCTGGTAACGATCCGAGCGGTAGGCTTGCCGAAACGTCACCGAGGCGTGGCTGTCGTCCGGTCGCGTCACCTCGACGTCGGTAACTGTCACGACGATGCTGCGCGGCGTCGTGACGCGCGAGCGGCGCTGGTTTTCCCAGGCCTTGCGCGACTGTCCGTCTTCCGGCTTGAACGCGGTCGCATAGAAGCCGAGGTATCGGTCCACGTCCTGTCCCGCCCAGGCCTGCGCCCAGGCCCTCACCGTGGCGGTGATCGCCGCGTCTTCCGCCGACTCCGCCGACGGCTTGGCCGGCGCAGGCTGCGTCGACGCCTGCGCGAGGACGAGCGGTGAGGGTGCGTCAGGCTCGATGGGCGGCGCGGCTTGCGCACGCGCCGGCGCCGCCAGCAGCGAAAGTGCGCACAGCGTGGCCGCGACGCCGATTCTGAGAGGGTGAGGAGGCGCGGTCGGAAAAGCCATTGTTCTTCTAATTATCAACGTCCGGCGATCACCCCGGATTCTAGATGACTCGAGGCGTTCCGACACGCATCTTCGGCTAGACTTGCTGCATCGCGCAACCCATCGTCGACGCGCTTGGCCGAGTTGTACTCGGCCGGAGCCGGGCGCGGGCCCGCGCCGGCGGCCGGATCGACCCGTCCATGCTGAAGATTTACAACACCCTTTCTCGGAAATCCGCCGAATTCGTCCCGCTGCGGCCCGGCGAGGCGCGCATGTACGTGTGCGGGATGACCGTCTACGACTACTGCCACCTCGGGCATGCCCGGGTTCTGGTCGTTTTCGACATGGTGCGCCGCTGGCTGCGCGCGAGCGGCTATCGCGTGTTCTACGTGCGCAACATCACCGATATCGACGACAAGATCATCCGCCGCGCGCAGGAGAACGGCGAGCCGATCGAGGCGCTGACCGCGCGCTTCATCGAGGCGATGAACGAGGACGCCGCCGCGCTCGGTGTCGAGCCGCCGGACCGGGAGCCGCGCGCGACCCAGTACGTCGCGCAGATGATCGACATGATCGCGCGCCTCGAGCAGAACGGCCTGGCCTACCGTGCAGCGGACGGCGACGTGAACTTCGCGGTGCGCCGCTTCCCGCATTACGGGCGATTGTCCGGGAAGTCGCTCGACACGCTGCGTGCGGGCGAGCGCGTCGAGGTCGGTGCCGCGAAGCAGGACCCACTCGATTTCGTCCTCTGGAAGCACGCCAAGCCCGACGAGCCGGCCTGGCCTTCGCCCTGGGGCGCGGGCCGTCCCGGCTGGCACATCGAGTGCTCGGCGATGAGCTGCGCGCTGCTCGGCACGCATTTCGACATTCACGGTGGCGGGCAGGATCTCCAGTTCCCGCACCACGAGAACGAGATCGCGCAATCGGAGGGCGCCAACGGCGCGCCGTTCGTGAACGTGTGGATGCACAACGGATTCGTGCGTGTCGACGAGGAGAAGATGTCCAAGTCGCTCGGAAATTTCTTCACGGTGCGTGACATCCTCGAGCGATTCGACCCCGAAGTCGTGCGTTTCTTCATCCTGCGCGCGCACTACCGAAGCCCGTTGAACTATTCCGACGCGCACATGGAGGACGCGAAGGGGGCGCTCACCCGGCTGTACACCGCGCTCAAGGACACGCCGGCCGAGGCGGTGGCGGTCGACTGGAGCGCGCCCACCGCCCGGCGCTTCAAGGCAGCGATGGACGACGACTTCGGCACGCCCGAGGCGATCGCCGTGCTGTTCGAGCTGGCGAACGAAATCAATCGCGGGCAGGCGGCGCTGGCGCCGGTGCTGCGCGCGCTGGGCG
>JAJDNJ010000256.1 GCA_022340705.1 Betaproteobacteria bacterium | reverse complement strand
CGAGGTCGCGACAATGATCAGATCCAGGTCGGCGGCACCCATGCCGGCCGCTGCCAGCGCTTCGCGACTCGCGGCGAGCGCGAGGTCACTCGAACTCTGCGACTCGTCGGCGATGCGACGCTCGATGATGCCGGTGCGCTCTCGGATCCACGCGTCGCTCGTATCCAAGCGCGCGGAAAACTCGTCGTTGCGTACGACGCGCTCGGGCAGATAGCTGCCGGTACCGACGATGCGCGACCGCGTCACGCGCCGAGCGCCCGTACAGGCGCAATCTCCGGGGTTGCGTCCAGCTCTGCCATGCGCTGCGTAATGCGCTGCGGCACGTTGTTGCGGACTTCCTCGACCGCCCGATTGAGCGCCTGACCGAACGCATATGCGTCAGCCGAGCCGTGGCTCTTGATGACGATGCCGCGCAGGCCGAGCAGGCTGGCCCCGTTATAGCGCCGGTGATCCATTCGGTGGCGGAACGAGCGCAAGGCTGGCAATGCGGCGAGCGCGGCCAGGCGACGCAAGGGACTGCGCGTGAACTCCTCGCGCAGAGCGGATGCCATCATCTGGGCAACCCCCTCGGACGCTTTGAGTGCGACATTGCCGACAAAGCCGTCGCACACCACCACGTCGGTGGTGCCCTTGTAAATGTCGTCGCCCTCCACGTTGCCGACGAAGTTGAGCCCGCTGACGCGCAGAAGCTCGGAGGCACGCTTCACCGTCTCGTTACCCTTGATGTCTTCGACGCCGATGTTCAGCAGCCCCACGGTCGGGCGCGGTTTGCCCGCCACCGCCGCGACGAGCATCGCACCCATGATGCCGAACTGGAGCAGATGTTCGGGTGCGCAATCCACGTTGGCGCCGAGGTCGAGCACGTAGGTATCCTCGCCGCGCATGTTCGGCAGGACGGTGGCGATCGCCGGCCGGTCGATACCCGAGACGGTCTTCAGCACGAAACGCGAAATCGCCATCAGCGCGCCGGTGTTGCCCGCGCTGACACAGGCGTCCGCCTGCCCCGCCTTCACCAAATTGACGCCGATGCGCATCGAAGAGTTTTTCTTGTAGCGCAACGCGGCCGCCGGCGGCTCGTCCATCGCCACCTGCTCGCTCGCATGCTCGATGCGCAGCCGCGCGCCGCTCCGCATGCCGCGCTTTGCGAGCTCGGCTTCGATCGTCTCGCGCAAGCCGACGAGCACCAGATCGACGTCCGGTTGCTGAGCTTGGAAGTCGAGCGCGGCCGGGACCGTGACATGGGGGCCGTGATCGCCCCCCATGCAGTCGACAGCGACAGTGATGGTCATGCACATGCCGTCGCGCGGCACCCGGGCGCGGCACGCCCCGTGCGCCGACGGCCAATTCGCGGCTACTCGTTCTTGCCTTTGACGACCTTTTTGCCGCGGTAGTAGCCCGTCGGGCTGATGTGGTGACGCAGATGCGTTTCACCCGTGGTCGGCTCGACCGCGAGCGCGGGCGTTGCGAGCCCGTCGTGCGAGCGGTGCATGCCGCGCCGGGAAGGGGTCTTGCGATTTTGCTGAACAGCCATGGACAACTCCTTTTCGAATGTGATTGCGCGGTTGCTTCAGCGCCGTCGGTTGCGCGCTTCGCCCGAAGAGGCTTCGAGCAGGGCCGACAGTCCGGCGAACGGAGATGCGCGGTGTTCGCCGATTTCGCGAGTCCGCTCACCGCAGCGCTCGTGGCGCGGGGCGAACGGCATCGCCAGCAGCACTTCCTCCTCGATCAGCTCGCCGATCGGCATTTCCCGTTTCGCGAGCACGCGGTCGGGAGCCTCCGGGTCGTCCGCGTCGGCGTCGATTTCCGCTTCCGAGGTGGCGAGCACCAGTATGGCGTCGAGTTCGAGTGGAAACATCAGGGTGTCGAGGCAGCGCTGGCAGCACAGCGGCAGCACCGCGCTGATCTTCAAACCCAGCGCGCGCCGCCCGAGGGCATCGCGCGTACCGCGCAGCTCATAGTGCAGCTCGCCGGCATCGTCGACCAGGCTTGGCCGCAGGCGCGGAAGCTCGCGCAGGGCCCACCGCCCGGCGCGCGTCTCACCGCTCTCGGCAAATTCGAAGCCGTCGATGTAGGGTTGCTGCGACATAAAACGGGCGATGGTATCATTTCAAAAATTTCCAGTCAAAACAAAGCCATGGATGAGCGTCAGCAGCTCGTGCTGGCGTCGACCTCGGCCTATCGACGGGCCCTGCTCGAACGCCTCGGCCTGCCCTTCGAATGCGCCGCGCCGGGCGTGGATGAATCACCCCGCGATGGTGAGTCGCCGGAGCAGACCGCGCAGCGTCTGGCGCGCGCGAAGGCCGCGGCCGTGGCGCCGCGCTTTCCGAACGCGCTGGTGATCGGCTCTGATCAGGTCGCCAGCCTCGGCGCACTGCGCCTCGAAAAACCCGGCAATCACGCGAATGCGGCACGCCAGCTCGCGACGCTCAGCGGCCAGACGGCGCAGTTCGATACCGCCCTGTGCTTGCTGGACGGCGCGCGCGGCAGGCACTGGGAGCGCCTCGTCCCCTGTCGGGTCACGTTCCGCCGTCTCGACGCGCAGACCATCGAGACCTACCTTCGGCGCGAGCAGCCTTATGACTGCGCGGGGAGCGCGAAGTCGGAGGGACTCGGCATCGCGCTCATCGAGCGCATCGACACCCAAGACCCCACCGCGCTGATCGGTCTGCCGCTCATCGCGCTCTGCGAGTTGCTCGCCGCCGCGGGCCGGCCGGTCGTCGGCTGATACGACGCAGCGCGTTCAGCGCAGCAGCGGACGCTCGCGTACCGCGAGATCCGCGAGCGCGCTCGCCATGCTCGCGCCAAAGCGCTTGGCGATGCGCTCGGCGATGTTCTCCTTCTGCGTGTAATCGACGACCTCCTCGGCCTTGATCACTTCGCGCGCGACGGAATCGAGCGTGCCGAGCGAATCGACCAGCCCGAGCTCGATGCCCTTCTCTCCAGTCCAGATCAGCCCCGAAAACATCTCCGGCGTTTCCTTGAGCCGCGCACCCCGGCCTGCACGCACCGTATCGATGAACTGCTGGTGAATTTCCTTCAGCAGCCCGAGTACATACTGCTCCTGATCCTTTTCCACCGGCAGGAACGGGTCGAGCAAGGCCTTGTTCTTGCCGGCGGTGAGTAACCGCCGCTCGATGCCGAGCTTTTCCATGAGGCCGGTGACCCCGAAGCCGTCCATGCGTACGCCGATGGACCCGACGATGCTCGATTTGCTGACGAAGATCCGATCGGCGCCGACCGCGACGTAATAGCCGCCCGAGGCACACAGGTCCTCGACCACCGCATACAGCGGGATCTTGGGATACTTCTTGCGCAGGCGTCGCATTTCGTCGTAGATGGTTTGCGCCTGCACCGGGCTGCCGCCGGGACTGTTGATGCGCAGGACTACGCCCTGGGTGCGCTCGTCCTCGAAGGCCGCCTGCAGCGCGCTGGTGATGCGATCCGCGCTCGCATCACTCCCGGGCGCGATCAAGCCGTCGACCTCGACCAGCGCGGTGTGCTTCTCGGCGCCGGGCGCTTCGGCCGCCTGCCAGCCGGTCACCAGCAGGATGATCCAAGTGACGTAGGCGAAACCGAGCAGCTTGAAAAAGATGCCCCAACGACGCGCGCGGCGTTGCTCGGCCACCCCGGCAAGGGCGATCTTCTCGAGCGCCTTGCGTTCCCATTGATCCGTGCGGTCGGTACTATCCGTACTACCCGTACTATCCGTCATCTTCAATTCCCAGGAAGTAGATTGCGCCGTCGCGCTCGACGACGTCCAGCCGAACGAGCGGCGCGCCGGCGCAGGGACCACCGAGGCAGCGGCCGTCGGTCACCGCATAGACGGCACCGTGTGTCGAGCATACCAAATCGCGTGCTTCGATCCCGAAGAAGTCTCCCGGATTCCAGTCGAGCTCCATCGGCATGTGCGCGCAGCGATTCAGGTAGCCGTAGACGCGCCCCTCCCAGCGTACGACGAACGCCGGCGCCGCCTCGCCGAAATACTCGACTTCAAAGCGCACGCCCGGTCCGGCGTCGCGCAACGCAGCCGAGCCGCAGATCAGGCGTTCCGCGCGAGCCATTCGCGTAGGCCCGCGACCGAGTCAACGCAGGCGAGCGGTGCGCAGGCGCGCAGCGCAGCCGCCGGATGCGCGCCATAGGTCACCGCCACGGCGTCGACCTTCGCATCGCGTGCCATGGTGAGGTCGTGCGATGTATCGCCGATCATGAGCGCCGCAGACGCCGCGACCTCCAATTCGTCGAGCAGCTCATGGAGCATCGCCGGATGCGGCTTCGGGTGCGTCTCGTCGGCACAGCGCGAGGCCACAAAGAGTTCCCCCAGCCGGCTTGCAGCAAGTGCCCGATCGAGCCCGCGCCGGCTCTTTCCGGTGGCGATTGCGAGGCGATGGCCACGCGCGCGCAGCGCGGTGAGGAGCGGCTCGATGCCTTCGAACAGGCGCATGTCATCCTCGCGTGCGAGGAAATGGGCCCGGTAGCGATCCACGAAGGCCATCGTCTGATCGGGACGCAGATCCGGCGCCGCCA
>JAJDNJ010000243.1 GCA_022340705.1 Betaproteobacteria bacterium | reverse complement strand
GTCGCACCCGAGGTCCAGATGATGTCTTTTGCGTCGCAGTTGACCAGCTCGGCGACCTGCGCGCGCGCGGTCTCGACCGCTTCCTCGGCTTTCCAGCCGAAGGCGTGCGAGCGGCTCGCCGGGTTGCCGTAGTGCTCGGTCAGATACGGGATCATCTTCTCCGCCACACGCGGATCGACCGGTGTGGTCGCGGAGTAATCCAGGTAAATCGGAAATTTCACGCTTGGCGTCCTCTGCTCGTTCCTCAGGCCGCGATCGCCGGCTCGGGCTTCGGCTCCGGGTTCTCCGCCGCGCGCCAGTCGTGCAGCACCGCGACGTGCTTGCCGTGCTGATGCGCCACCAGGTCGGCGAGCGTCACCGACGAAAGATAGTCGTACATTTTCGCATTCAGCGTCGCCCACAGGTCGTGCGTCATGCAACGCTTGTCGTCGAGGCAGTTCTCGCGCCCGCCGCATTGGGTCGCATCGAGCGGCTCGTCGACCGCGGCGATGATGTCGGCCACCGACACGTCCTGCGGCGGCACTGCCAGGTAGTAGCCGCCGCCCGGGCCGCGTACGCTTTTCACCAGGTTGTGACGGCGCAGCTTGCCGAACAACTGCTCCAGGTAAGACAGCGAGATGCGCTGGCGCTCGCTGATCGCGGCCAGGGTCACCGGTCCCTTGGTCTGACGCATCGCCAGGTCGACCATCGCCGTCACCGCAAACCGTCCTTTTGTGGTCAGTCTCATAGGTTCCTCGGGTTCAATATCCGATAAGATTGCTCAACTATAACAAATTCCGACAAAATCGATCAACTAATCGAAAAACAACCGTTGGCTCAGACGATTACATCTACTTCACGGCTCTCAGGTTCTCTGCCGGGGTCGCTTGGGCTTCGTGTTCGGCGAGCTCCTTTTCCAGCGCGGCCAGCTTGCTGCTGAGCGCAGCCACTGATTCCTCGAGCTCGTGGGTGTGCGCCACCATTTCCTGGATCGCCTTGGCGTAGGGATCGTCCTGGTTTTGCACCACCGCATACGCCGCGAAGCGCTTGGCCGCCGCCGGCTGCGCCGCGCTCGCTTCCACGATTCGCCCCGGCACGCCAACCACCGTCGCGCCGGCCGGAACTTCCTTAACGACAACCGCGTTCGAGCCGACGCGCGCAGCGTCGCCGACCGTGAAGCCTCCGAGCACCTTGGCGCCGGCGCCGATCACGACGCCCTTGCCGAGCGTCGGGTGGCGCTTCTCGCCGCGATACAGCGACGTGCCGCCGAGCGTCACGCCCTGGTAGATCGTGCAGTCGTCGCCCACCTCGGCGGTCTCGCCGATCACCACCCCCATGCCGTGGTCGATAAACACGCGCCGCCCGATGGTCGCGCCCGGATGGATTTCGATCCCTGTCAGCCAGCGGCCGAAATGCGAGACCAGTCGGCCGAGCCAGCGCAGTCGCAGGCCCCACAGCCAGCCCGACAGCTTGTGGAGATAGATCGCGTGCAAACCCGGGTAGCAGGTGAGGACTTCCCAGGTCGAATGTGCGGCCGGGTCACGCTCGAAGATTGCGGTGATGTCTTCACGCAGCTGTTTGAACATGAACGGCTTTCTCCACGGAAAGAGACACGAATCCTATGGTGTCCCACTAAATTAGTCAACTATTTCCGGGGCGAGTTCCCGATCAGCGCGCGGAGCAGACCACGCAGCACGTTGACCTCCTCCCGCTCGAGCTGGGTGCGCGAGAACAGACGCCGCAGCCGCTCGCGGAATTTCATCGGCGCGGCCGGATCGTAGAAGGCCACTGCCTCTGCCGCCTGCGCAATATGGGCATGAAGCCCTTCGATATCGGCGCGGGTCGCGAGCATCTGCCCACGCTCCGCGGGAACCTCCGCAGTCGCCGCGACGCGCGTCTCGTAGGCCATCACCTGAACCGCCTGCGCGAGGTTGAGCGAGGCATAGCGCGGGCTCACAGGAATGTGCACGAGCACCTGGCAGGCGAGCACCTCCTCGTTGGTCAGACCCGCGCGCTCGGCGCCGAACACCAGCGCCACCGGCCCCTGCGCGGCCTGCGCGACAGCGCTCTGCGCCGCCTCGCGCGCCGCCATGACGGGCGGCGACCAGTCGCGCGGGCGCGCGGTCAGCGCGTACGCGCCGACACAATCGGCGATCGCGTCCTCGAGCGACGCGGCAAGCTGCGCGCGTTCGAGCACGTCGACTGCATGCGCCGCCATCCAGCGCGCTTCGGGTGCCGGGAAGTCGCGCGGCGCCACGAGGCGCAGGTCCTCGAGGCCCATGTTCTTCATCGCACGCGCCGCCGCGCCGATGTTCCCGGGATGGCTGGGCCGGCACAGTACGACGCGCACCCGCTGCAGGACGTCCTCGCTCATGCGCGCAAGTGTACGCAAGCGTCACGCTAGAATCGCGCTCCCATGCATCCCCTGTTGAATATTGCGATCAAGGCGGCGCGCCGCGCGGGCAGCGTGATCAATCGCGCCGCGCTCGACGGCGGCGCGCTCGAAGTGCGCGCCAAGCAGCGCAACGATTTCGTCACCCAGGTCGACCGGGCCGCGGAAAGCGCCGCGATTGAAGTGATCCGGCGCGCCTATCCCGACCACGCGATCCTCGCCGAGGAATCCGGCGAGAGCCGGGTGGCCGAAGCGCGCCCGGGAAGGCCGAAGAGCGCGCAGCCCGAGACGCGCTGGATCATCGACCCGCTCGACGGCACGACGAACTTCATCCACGGCTTTCCGCAATACTGCGTCTCGATCGGCGTCGAACAGCGCGGCGCCATGGCGCATGCGGTGGTCTACGACCCGAGCAAGAACGAGCTGTTCACCGCGTCGAAGGGACGCGGCGCCTTTCTCAACGACCGTCGGATGCGGGTCACGAAATGCGCGCACCTGCGTGACGCGCTGGTCGGTACCGGTTTTCCGTTCAAGGAGCTCTCGCGCCTCGACCACTATCTGCGCGGCATGGAGACCATCATGCGCGGTTCGTCGGGGATCCGTCGCGCCGGCAGCGCTGCGCTCGACCTGGCCTATGTCGCCTGCGGTCGGCTGGATGCGTTCTGGGAGCTGGGCCTCGCGCCCTGGGACATGGCCGCCGGCGCGTTGCTCATCAGCGAAGCGGGCGGCCTGGTCGGCGATCTGCGCGGCGGACAGGACTATCTCGCCTCGGGCGACATCGCGGCGGCCACGCCGAAGGTTTTTCCCGAGCTGCTCGCCGCGCTGCGCTGACCCGCGGCAGGCGCGGGCCGCGGGCCGCGCCCCGATAAAATAGGCGCGGATCGCGCATGAACGCCCCGCTCGAAGCCCACACGCCGATGATGCAGCAGTACCTGCGCATCAAGGCGCAGCATCCGGACATCCTCGTCCTGTACCGGATGGGCGATTTCTACGAGCTGTTCTACGAGGACGCGGAGCGCGCGGCCGCGCTGCTCGACATCACGCTCACCGCGCGCGGGGCATCGGCGGGCGCACCGGTCAAGATGGCCGGCGTCCCGGTACACGCGCTCGAACAGTACCTGGCCAAGCTGGTCAAGCTCGGCGAACCGGTCGCGATCTGCGAGCAGATCGGCGACCCGGCGACCTCCAAGGGCCCCGTCGAGCGCAAGGTGACGCGCATCGTCACGCCCGGAACGCTCACCGATTCGGCGCTGCTCGACGAAAAGTCCGACAAGGTGCTGCTCGCGCTGGCGCGCGACGCGACCAGCGTCGGTCTCGCCTGGCTGACGCTAGCGAGCGGCGAGCTGCGCGTCGCGGAGATCGCGCCGCAGGCGCTTGCCAACGAGCTGCGCCGCATCGCGCCGGCCGAGATCCTGGTCGCCGACGGCGGTCCGCCGCTCGACGCCGGCACCGACATCGCGGTGACGCGCCTGGCGGACTGGCATTTCGACGTCGCGCGCGGGACGCAAAAGCTATGCGAAACGCTCGGCGCCGCCTCGCTCGTGGGCTATGGTTGTGACGACCTTTCGCCTGCGCTCGGCGCCTGCGGGGCGCTGCTCGAGTACGCGCGTAATACCCAGGGGAAGGCGCTGGCGCATGTCACCGCGGTGCGCGCCGAGCGCGCCGGCGACTACCTGCGGCTCGATGCGGCGACGCGGCGCAACCTGGAGCTCACCGAGACACTGCGCGGCGAGGCCTCGCCGACGCTTTTCTCGCTGCTCGATCGCTGCGCCACCGGCATGGGCAGTCGCATGCTGCGCCACTGGCTGCATCACCCGCTGCGCGATCAGGCGGCACTCGCGGCACGGCACGACGCGGTCGAGCGCCTGAGCGTGGTGGCCGATCGGGTGCAGTCGGCGCTGCGCGGCTTCGCCGACGTCGAGCGCATCACCGCGCGCATCGCCCTGAAGAGCGCACGCCCGCGCGACCTGGCCGCGCTGCGCGACAGCCTGGCGCAACTCGAGGCCCTGCGCGCGACGCTCCCGGCCGGGGACGGGGACCTTCTTGCCGAGCTGGCGAGCGCGCTCGCCTGTCCGATGGACTGCCACGCGCTGCTCGCGCGCGCGCTGCAGGCGTCGCCGGCCGCGTTGCTGCGCGACGGCGGGGTCATTGCCGACGGCTACGACGCGGGCCTCGACGAGCTGCGCGCGCTGCAGTCGAATGCCGGCACCTTTCTGATCGAGCTTGAGTCGCGCGAACGCGCGCGCAGTGGCATTGCGAACCTCAAGGTTGCCTACAACCAGGTGCACGGCTACTACATCGAGGTCGGCCGGACGCAGGCCGAGCGCGTGCCGGAGGACTACCGCCGGCGGCAGACACTGAAGAACGCCGAGCGCTACATCACGCCCGAGCTGAAAGCCTTCGAGGACAAGGCGCTGTCGGCGAACGAGCGCGCCCTCGCCCTCGAGCGCCGCCTGTACGAGACGCTGCTCGATGCGCTGCTGCCCGAGGTGCCGACTCTGCAGCGCATCGCGCGTGCGCTGGCGCAGACCGACCTGCTGGCAGCTTTCGCGGCGGGCGCGCTCGCCGGCAACTACTGCCGGCCCGAGTTCCGCGGCGATCTGTGCATCGAGATCGAGGCCGGGCGCCATCCAGTGGTCGAAGCCGGAATCGAATCGTTCATCGCAAACGATGCGCGCCTGACGCCCGCCCGCAGGCTCCTGCTCGTCACCGGCCCCAACATGGGCGGGAAGTCGACCTACATGCGCCAGGTCGCGCTCATCGTGCTGATGGCCCACGTTGGCGCGTTCGTCCCCGCGCGCCGCCTGCGCCTTGGGCCGATCGATCAGATCTTCACGCGCATCGGCGCCGCGGACGACCTCGCCGGCGGTCGCTCGACCTTCATGGTCGAGATGACCGAGAGCGCAAACATCCTGCACAACGCGACCGCCTCGAGCCTGGTGCTGATGGACGAGGTGGGGCGCGGCACCTCGACTTTCGACGGCTTGGCGCTCGCCTGGGCGATCGCGCGGCACCTGGTGGAACGCAACCGGGCGTTGACGCTGTTTGCGACGCACTACTTCGAGCTCACCCAGCTCGCCCTCGATTACAGCGAGGTCGCCAACGTGCATCTCGACGCGGTCGAGCACAAGGACTCGATCGTGTTCCTGCACGCGGTCGAGGAAGGGCCGGCCTCGCAGAGCTACGGCCTGCAGGTCGCCGCACTCGCCGGCGTGCCGCGCGCGGTGCTGCGCCAGGCGCGCCGCACGCTCGAGCGGCTCGAGCAGGCCAGCCTCGAGCACGGCGGGCAGGCGGACCTCTTTGCCGGAGGCGGCGCGGCGGCCCCGGAGCCGGAACCCGCGGTCGATCCCCTGCGCGAGGCCCTCGGACAGGTCAATCCTGACGAACTTTCACCCCGCGAAGCACTCGAGCTCTTGTACCGTCTCAAGTCCCTCTGAGCCGTCCTTGACTACGTTACCGTGTACAGGGCTCGTCGATATCGGCGCCAATCTGACGCACGCCTCGTTTCGCGACGATCTGGCGCAGGTTCTCGCACGCGCGCGCGCGGCCGGCGTAACGACCATCGTCGTGACGGGTACGAGCCTCGAAGCGAGCGCGCGAGCGCTGCGGCTCGCCGAGGCGCATCCGGACATGCTGTGCGCGACCGCAGGCGTGCACCCGCACCACGCGGGCGACTGCAACGCGGAGACGATCCCGGCGCTGCGCGCGCTCGCGGCGCAGCCGCGGGTCGTCGCTCTGGGCGAGTGTGGGCTGGACTTCAACCGCAACTACAGCCCCCACCCGGCGCAGGAGCGCTGGTTCGTCGCCCAGCTCGAGCTGGCCTGCGAGCTCGGCAAGCCGCTGTTCCTGCATTCGCGCGACGCCCACCCGCGCTTCGCGGAGCTGTTGCGCGCG
>JAJDNJ010000241.1 GCA_022340705.1 Betaproteobacteria bacterium | reverse complement strand
ACCTCGTCGCCCGCGCGCAGCTTCGCCTCCGGCGCGGCCATGTCCTGGTTGACCGCGGCGCGCAGCCGGCGGCCGTCGGCAAGCGCGGTGCCCCAGGCACCGCCGCGCGCGATCAGGTGCGCGCGCAGCCCCGCCACCGTGGCGGCGCCGTCGGGCAGCTCGAGCTCCTCGCCCGGGCTGCCGAGCTGCTCGCGCAGCGCAGCGAAAAAGAGCACTTTGACCTTCATGCGTACAGCTCCGAAAACGGCAGAAAGCGCACCGCGTCGCCCTTGCGAATCACTTCATTCGGCGGGTTGTCGACCAGGCCATCGGCCCAGGCGGTCGAGGTCATCACGGCCGAGTCCTGCGTCGGGTACAGATCCAAGCCACCCGACGCGTTCCATTTTACGCGCAGGAATTCGCGCCGCGCGTCCGGCTCGCGCCAGTCGAAGTCGGCGCGAGCCGCGATCGCGCGCGGCGCGACGTCGGCGATGCCCTGGGTGCGCAGCAGGAACGGACGCACGAAGATGAGAAAGGTGACGAAGCTCGACACCGGATTGCCCGGCAGGCCGATGAATGCGGCCTCCGGTCCCGCGCCCCCCTCTGCGCGCACGCCGCGCACCCGGCCGAAGGCGAGCGGGCGCCCCGGCTTCATCGCGATGCGCCACATGAGCAGCGACCCCTCGGCCTCGACCGCGGGCTTGACGAAGTCCGCCTCGCCGACCGACACGCCGCCCGAGGTCACGATCACGTCGCATTCGCTCGCCGCGCGGCGCAGCACCGCGCGCGTGGCCTCGAGGCTGTCGGGCACGATGCCGTAGTCGCGCGTGTCGCAGTCGAAGGCCTTTGCCAGACCGTTCAGGGTGAAGCGGTTGGAGTTGTAGATCCGTCCCGGCGGCAGAGGGTCGCCCGGCATGACGAGCTCGTCGCCGGTGAAGAACAGCCCGAGGCGCACACGCCGCACGACCGGCAGCGTGGCGATACCGACCGAGGCCGCAAGCCCCGTGTCCTGCGGCTGCAGGCGCGTGCCCGCGGCGAGAATCTGGGCACCGGCGCGGATGTCGCTGCCGCGCCGGCGGATCCATTCCTCCGGCTGGGGCACCTTCTTGACCACCACGGCGTCGCCGTCCAGCGTGCAGAACTCCTGCATCACGATCGCATCCGCCCCGTCGGGAATCGGCGCGCCGGTGAAGATGCGCGCCGCACTGCCGGGCTCGAGCGCTGCGCCCACCGCGCCCGCAGCGATGCGCTGCGCAACCCGCAGGCGCGTATCCGGCGCAGGAACGTCGACGCGGCGCAGCGCGTAGCCGTCCATCGCGCTGTTGTCCATCGGCGGCACGTCCATGGTCGAGGTCTGCGCCACGGCAAGCACGCGTCCGGTCGCCTCGAGCGTCGGCACCGTCTCGATCTCGGCGAGCGGGCGCGCGCCCTCGAGCAGAACGCCGAGCGCCTCGTCGACCGAAAGCAGACCCTTGTTCATGCCAGCGCCAGGTGGTTGCGGATGAAACCGGCAATGCCGTCGACGTCGTTCAGGTCGAGACGCGGCAGACGGGTGTCGATGTCCTGATCGGAGGCGACCGCAACAATGTGCGGATCGCTCGGGTGCAGCAGGCCTTCGCCGGTCACCGCGCGCCAGACTTCCAGCTTCGGAATCGGCGCG
The DNA here is from genome assembly GCA_022340705.1 of Betaproteobacteria bacterium. Classification (GTDB taxonomy): domain Bacteria; phylum Pseudomonadota; class Gammaproteobacteria; order Burkholderiales; family SG8-39; genus SG8-39. The sequence continues at coordinate 8,705 of JAJDNJ010000241.1, read as the reverse complement.
TGCTTGAAGCCTTCGACCAGCAGCAAGTCGCAGGGCGAAAGATGTTCGAGCTGCGCCTCGAAGCTCGGCTCGGGCTCCCCGCGCAGCTCGTGCATCAGCACCCAGCGCCGCGACGAGGTCACGAGCACTTCACCCGCGCCCGCGTGGCGGTGGCGGTAGGAGTCCTTGCCCGGCTGGTCGACGTCGAAGGCATGGTGCGCGTGCTTGATGAGCGATACGCGCAGGCCCTGCTTGACGAAGCACGGGATGAGCTGCTCGATGAGCGTGGTCTTCCCGCTACCGCTATATCCCGCGAAACCGAACGTTTTCATGCGCGGCTGATTCTACCGCCGCGCGGGCCGGTTCGCAGCCGCAGCGACCCTGATGCAAGCGGGGTCAGCGCTTGGCGTTCGGGAAAAAGAGCTCCTCGCCGTCGATCTTGTATCCGGCGATCGCTTTCTGTCCCTCGGGCGAGATCAGCCAATTAATGAACGTCAGGCCGTCGGTCTTCTTCACGCTCGGATGCTTGGCCGGGTTGACCAGCATCACGCCGTACTGGTTGAACAGGCGCGGATCACCTTGCACCAGGATCACGAGGTTCTGCGGGTTCTTGAACGACAGCCAGGTGCCGCGGTCGCTGAGCGCGTAGGCGTTCATCCCGGCCGCAGTGTTCAGCGTCGCGCCCATGCCCGATCCGGTCGAGCGGTACCAGGCGCCCTTCTGCTTGGCGAGATCGACGCCCGCCGCCTTCCACAGGCGCAGCTCGGCGGAGTGCGTGCCGCTGCGGTCGCCGCGCGATGCGAACTGCGCCTTCGCCGCAAGGATCTTCTTCATCGCCGCGGTGACGTCCTTCATGCCCTTGATCTTCGCCGGGTCGGACTTCGGCCCGACGATGACGAAGTCGTTGTACATCACGTCGTGCCGGTCGACGAACCAGCCTTGCTTGACCATCTTCAGCTCGGCGTTCCTGTTGTGCACGAACACCACGTCGCAGTCGCCGCGCTTGCCCATGTCGAGCGCCTGGCCGGTGCCCTGGGCGACAACGCGCACGGCGACGCCGCTCTTCGCCTTGAAGATCGGCAGCAGGTACCTGAACAGGCCGGAGTTCTCGGTCGAGGTGGTCGAGGATACGACGATGAAGCGCTCGTCCGCATGCGCCGCAGCCGCCGCGAACATGGCCGCACCGAGCACCGCGGCGGCGAGTGGTCGTGTCAGGTCCATGGCAGTTCCCCCCTGATGAATGCCTCCGCCTCGGCCGAAGCGGGTTCGGCAAAAAAACGATCGACCGGCGCGCGCTCGGCGAGCCGGCCTTCGTGCAGAAACAGGATCTCGCCGCCGAGCCGCTTGGCCTGGCCCAGGTTGTGGGTCGACATGACCACCTTGGCGCCGGCCGCGGCGATGGCGCGGATCACGCGCTCGATCTCACGCGTCGCGCCCGGGTCGAGGCTCGCCGTGGGCTCGTCGAGAAACAGCACTTCCGGATTCAGCGCCCAGGCGCGCGCGAGCGCGACGCGCTGCTGCTCGCCGACCGACAGGGTGCGCGCCTGCCGGTGCGCGAGCGCGCGCAGGCGCACGCTGTCGAGCGCGTTGAGCGCGCGCACCTCACGCTCGGCGCGCTGCACGCCGGCGCAGGCGAGCGCGTAGACCACGTTGGCGATCGCCGAGCGGCGCAGCATCACCGGCTGCTGGAACACCATCGCCTGCGCGCGCCGCAGGCGGCGCGGGTCCTCCGAGCCCCATTCGATGCGCCCGCCGCTCGGCACGAGCAGACCGTGCATCAGGCGCATCAGCACGCTCTTGCCCGCGCCGTTGGCGCCCAGGATCACCGTGCTTGCACCGGATTCAATCGCGAGCGAGACGCGGTCGATGATGCGCCGCCCGTTCACCTTGAAGCTGAGCTCGTGCAGGCGCAGAGGCAGGATCGAGGCCATGCTCAGCCGCTGCGGCGCTCGGCCGTCTCCTTGATGAGAAAGGCGCCGGTGTTGAGCAGGATCACGATCAGGATCAGCACCAGGCCGAGGCCGAGCGCGAGCGGCAGATCGCCCTTCGAGGTTTCGAGCGCGATCGCCGTGGTCATGACGCGCGTCACCCCGTCGATGTTGCCGCCCACGATCATTACCGCGCCGACCTCCGCGCTCGCCCGCCCGAGGCCGGCGAGCACCGCGGTGAGGAGCGAAAAGCGGATGTCCCAGAGCAGCGTGAGCGCCGCGTCCAGGCCTTGCGCGCCGAGCGAGCGAAGCTGCTCCTCGTATTCGCGCCAGGCGTCCTCGACCGCCTGGCGCGAGAGCGCCGCGATGATCGGCAGGATCAGCACGGTCTGCGCGATGACCATCGCGCCGGGGGTGAACAGCAGCCCGGCCTCGCCGAGCGGTCCGGCACGCGAGAGCAGCAGGTAGACCGCGAGACCGACTACCACCGGCGGCAGACCCATCAGTGCGTTGAGCAGCACGATCAGCGCGTGGCGTCCCGGAAATCGCCCCACCGCGATCGCCGCACCGAGCGGCAGGCCAAGCAGCGCCGCGCAGAACACCGCGCTCAAGCTCACTTTCAGGCTGAGCAGCACGATCCTGACCAGTTCCGGATCGCCGCCGCCGATCAGGGCGAGCGCATGACGCGTGGCTTCGAAGATCGAGTTCACCGGGAAGGCTCCGCAAACTGCTCGCCATAATATGCAATTATTATCAACTTTAAATATAAATCTTTAAACAAATCGTACTAATTAGCTCAGTCATATCAAATATGTTTCAATCCGCCACTATGCAACTGATCCCCGACATTGCCTGGCGCGGCAGCAGCGGCGCCGATCTTCGCGTCGATCCGCGCATCGTTGCCCTGCTGCGCGCGGTGCGCGCTCACGGCACGCTGCGCGCGGCCACGGCCGCGCTCGATGTTTCCTATCGCAACGCCTGGGCGCTGCTCGGTGCGCATGCGCGCGCGCTCGGCGCGCCGCTCGTGCTGCTTGAACGCGGGCGCGGCGCACGCCTCGCCCCGGTCGGCGAGCGCCTGCTCGCCGCCGACGACGCGCTGCGCAACCTGCTCGAGCGCGACGCCGCGCTGTTCACGGTTCCGGTCGAACCGGCGAGCGCGCCGCCCGGTGGCCCGCTGCGCCTGACGGCGAGCCACGACCCGCTGCTCGCCGAGTGGGTCTCCGCGTCCGATCTGCGCATCGATCTCGCATTTCGCGGCAGTCAGGAAAGCCTCTCCGCTTTCGCACGCGGCGATACCGATGTCTGCGGATTCCACCTGGTCCCAGCGCAGGCGGCCGCGGCCGCGCGCCATCTGCAGGCGCGACGCGATCGCCTGATCCGCTTCGTGCGCCGCGAGCAGGGCCTGATCGTGCGTCCCGGCAACCCGAAGAAGCTGCGCGGACTTGCCGATGTGGCGAAGCGCGGCGTGCGCTTCGTCAATCGACAGCGCGGCTCGGGGACGCGCACGCTGGTCGATCATCTGCTCGCCGCCGAAAGCGTCGACCCGACGCGACTCGCGGGCTACGACGATGAAGAGTTCACCCACCTCGCGGTGGCCTCGAGCGTCGCCGCGGGGCGCGCGGACGCGGGCGTCGGCGTGCGCGCCGCGGCGCTGCGCCTGAAGCTCGATTTCGTCCCACTCGCGCAGGAACGCTACTGGTTCGCCGCCCGCCGGCGTGCGCTGAGCGAAGCGCGCCTGCAGCGCTTCGTCACCGCGTTGCGCGAAGCGACCCTCAGCCGGCTGGCGGGGCGCCTCGGCGGCTACGATGCCACCGGCGCGGGCGAGATCTGCACGCTCGACGCGCTGCGCGCCAGCTAGATCTGCAGGGTCAGGCGAATCCGGTGCTGTGGCGATCAAGCGAGATCGCCTTCACCAGCGCATAGACCTCGCGCCCGGGCGCGAGCTCGAGCCGGCGCACCGAGCGCTGCGTGACGCGCGCGAGCAGGATCGCGTCGCCGACGGCGAGGCGCACCTCGGCCGCCGCGCCCGGACCTTCGACAATCTCGAGGATGCGTCCGGGAAGGACGTTCAGAATGCTGCTGTCCTGCGGTGGACGCAGCGCGAGCGACACATCGCGCGCGCGCACCCGCACGCGCACCGGTTCGCCAATCAGCGCGTCGAGGTTGGTCGCGAGCAGCTCGCCGCCGGCGAAGCCGAGCGTGCTGATGTCATCGCGCGCGTCGTAGGCCAGCACACGGGTCTCGATCACCGCACCCGCCTCGTAGCGTCCGGTGGCCGGGCGCAGGTCGAGCCGGCTCATGATCTCGTCTGGCGCCCCGCTGGCGAGCACCCGGCCCTCGGAGATCAGCGCGACCCGGTCGGCGATGCGCACCACCTCTTCGATCGCATGGCTGACGTAGACGATCGGGACGTCGAGCTCCTCGCGCAGCCGCTCGACATAGCCGAGTACCTCGCCCTTGCGCTGAAGGTCGAGCGCGGCGAGCGGCTCGTCCATCAACAGGATGCGCGGATGTGCGAGCAGCGCACGCCCGATCGCCACGCGCTGCTTCTCTCCGCCGGAGAGCGCGCCCGGGCTGCGCTCGAGCAGTCCCTCGAGACCGAGCAGGCGAATGACGTGTTCGGCGTCGCCTGCGCGACCCGCGCGCCGATTGAAGACCGCGCCGTAGCGCAGGTTCTGGCGCACGCTGAGGTGCGGAAACAGGCGCGCGTCCTGGAAGACGTAGCCGATGCGCCGGCGCTCGACCGGCACGTCCACCCCCCGGCTCGAATCGAACAACAGCTCGCCGTTCAGCGCGACGCGTCCCTGCGCGGGGCGCAGCAGCCCGGCGATGACGTTGATGATCGAGGTCTTGCCCGAGCCCGAGCGGCCGAACAGCGCGGTCACCCCGCCCGCCGACTCGAGCTCGACATCGAGCGCAAAGCGCCCGAGCCGCGTGCGCGCGCTAACCTGCAGCATCGCTGCCTCGCACGCGCGCACGTGCGCGCCGCGCAAGCACCTCGGACAGGAACAGCGCGGCGATCGACAGCGCCACCGCCATGAGGCTGAGGCGCAGGGCCTGCGCATCGCCGCCCGGCACCTGCGTGTAGTTGTAGATCGCGAGCGGCAGAGTGCGCGTCTCGCCCGGAATGTTGGACACGAAGGTGATCGTCGCGCCGAACTCGCCCAGGCTGCGCGCGAACGACAGCAGTGCGCCGGTGACCAGCCCCGGCGCGGCGAGCGGCAGCGTGACGCTGAAGAACACCGCGAGCGGCCCGGCGCCGAGCGTGCGCGCGGCCGCTTCCAGCCCCGGATCGATCGCCTCGAGCGAAAGGCGCACTGCGCGCACCATGAGCGGAAAGCCCATCACCGCACAGGCGAGCGCGGCACCGGTCCAGCGGAATGCGAACACCAAGCCGCAGCAGCGCTCGAGAAACGCGCCCAGCGGCCCCTGGCTGCCGAAACCGAGAAGCAGAAAGTAGCCGACCACGACCGGCGGCAGCACGAGGGGGAGATGCACCAGCGCGTCGAGCAGCGTCTTGCCGGGAAACTCGCGCCGTGCCAGCAGCCAGGCCACCGCGACCGCGAGCGGCAGGCTCGCCGCGACGCTCCAGGCCGCGACGCGCAAGCTGAGGCCGATCGCTTGAAGCTCGCCGGGCGTGAGCAAGACCATGGTGCGCGCAGCCGATCCGCTTATTCGGCCGGCAGAAAGCCCTGGCGCAGAAACTCGGCACGCGCCGGCGCCGAGCGTAGGAACGCGATATAGCGCTGCGCCGCCGCGCGCGCGCCGCCGACGACGATCGCGGCGGGGTAGACGATTGGCGGGTGCGCATCGGGCGGGAAGGTTCCCACCACGTGAACGCTCGGCTCGGCGACGACGTCGCTCGCGTACACGATGCCGAGCGGCGCCTCGCCGCGCGCAACCAGGGCGAGCGCGACACGCACATTGCCGACCGGCGCAAGGCGGCCGGCGACCGCGCTCCACAGGCCGAGCGACACGAGCGCCGCTTTCGCATAGCGCCCGGAAGGAACGTGGTCGGGATCGCCGAGCGCGAGACGCCCGCCGCCGAGGCGCTCGGCGAGTCGAAACGCAGGTCCGATGGTCACCGGCGTGGTGCTCGGCCCCGGTGCGATCAGCACCAGCCGGTTGCGCGCGACGATCACCTGCGAGCCCTCGGCGATGCGCCCGCGCGCGGCAAGGTAGTGCATCCAGTCACGGTCCGCGGAAACGTAGACGTCGGCCGGCGCGCCGCGCTCGATCTGCCGCGCGAGGGTCGAGCTCGCCGCAAAAGCGAGCCGCGCCGGCGCCTCGCCCGCGCGCCGGCGCGCCGCGTCGATCGCCTCGAGTGCGTTCTGCAGGCTCGCCGCAGCGAACACGGTCAGCCCCGGACCAGGTGCGCCCACGGCCGCAGAGGCCTGCAGCGCTAGCGCAAGCAGCAAGGCCTGGAGAAAGCTGCGCAGCGTCACCCGGATCCTTTTGTTGTATACGGAGAAATACAACGGTAGGGATCCTAATCTGTACTGTCAATCGTACCGATCAGCGCGTGCTGCGCCGCAGGTTGCGCGCAAGGCGGGACAGCTCGCTGCGCACGCTGCGCGCGGCCTTGCGCTCGATCGCCCGATACAGGCGCAGCGCGTCCTCGCCCTGCCTTGTAAGGCGGGCGCCGCCGCCGCCGCGCCCGCCGGTCACCCGCTCGACGAGCGGCCGGCGAAACGAGCGGTTGACCGCGTCGACCAGCAACCAGGCACGGCGGTAGGACATGCCCAGCCGACGCGCTGCGGCCGAGATCGATCCGCTCCGGGAGATCGCCTCAAGAAGGTCCGCGCGTCCGGGGCCGATCGCCACGACGGCGCCGATCAGCACGCGGATCTTGGGCGTGAGCTTCGGGTCGCGCATGAGGCATTCTAGACCGCTCGCCATTGCGCAGCCCTTACACTGCGGCCCTGATGAGCCCATTGCGCACGCCGCCGGATTGGAATCACGCCCCGCTCGGCGAGGCCGACGCGCGGTCGTCCTAATGAAGTCGCACGCGATCGCTTATCTCACCGCCGGCGCCGCGCTGCTCGCCCTGATCGCGCTCGCCTTTGCGGTCGGCCGCTACCCCGTGTCGATCGGCGATCTCGCGCGCCTGCTCGGCGCCCTATTCAGCAATGCGCCACATGCATTGGAATCGAACGTCGACACGGTGGTGCTGCAGGTGCGCGGCCCGCGCGTGCTCGCGACGCTGCTCGTCGGCGCCTCGCTCGCCGCCGCGGGCAGCGCCTATCAGGGCATGTTCCGCAATCCGCTCGTCTCACCCGACATCCTGGGCGTGTCGACCGGCGCCGCGCTCGGCGCGGTGCTCGCGATCTTCCTCTCGCTCGGCGCGCTCGGCGTCCAGCTCTGCGCGTTCGCCGGAGGACTCGCCGCAGTCGCGCTGGTCTATGGCGTCGGCAGCCGTCTGCGCGGGCACGATCCCCTGCTCGCCCTGGTGCTCACCGGGGTGGTGATCGGCACATTGCTCGGCTCGGCGATCGCGCTGCTCAAATACCTCGCCGATCCCTACAACCAGCTGCCCGCGATCACCTTCTGGCTGCTCGGCAGCCTCGCCGCAGTCGCGCCGAGGGATCTCGCGATCGCCGCGCCGCTCGCGCTGGCCGGGCTCGCGCCGCTTCTGCTTCTGCGCTGGCGCATGAACCTGCTCGCACTGCCCGACGACGAGGCGCGTGCGCTCGGCGTCAACACGCGCCGCCTGCGCGTGGTGGTCGTCGCCGCCGCCACGCTGATGACCGCCGCGGCGGTGGCGATCAGCGGGATCATCGGCTGGGTCGGGTTGCTCGTGCCACACGCGGCGCGCCTCGTCGTCGGACCCAATTTCGGCCGCCTGCTGCCGCTCGCGATGCTGATCGGCGCCGCGTTCCTGCTCGCGGTCGACACGCTGTGCCGCACCCTCACGACGATCGAGGTACCGCCCGGCGTGCTGACCGCGCTGGTCGGCACGCCGGTATTTCTCTGGTTGTTCGCCGTCTCGCACCGGCGCTGGTGATGCTCGCGGTTGAGAACCTCAGCTTCGGATTTCCCGGACGCACCGTCGGACGCGAGCTGAGCTTCGCGCTCGCCGACGGCGAGATACTTTGCGTGCTCGGCCCGAACGGCAGCGGCAAGACGACGCTGTTCCGCACCCTGCTCGGCCTGCTGCCACCGCATGGCGGCGCGATCGCGCTCGACGGGGCGCCGCTCGCCGAACTGCCGCGCGACGTGATCGCACGCCGAGTTGGCTACGTGCCGCAGGCGCATGCCGGCTACTTCGCCTACTCGGTGCGCGACATGGTGCTAATGGGCCGCACCGCGCACCTCGGCGCCTTCGGCGCGCCGGGTCTGCGCGATTGGGCAGTGGCGGATGCTGCGCTGGATGCGCTCGGCATCGCGCCGCTCGCCGAGCGCCCGTTTACCGAGATATCGGGCGGCGAGCGCCAGCTCGCCCTGATCGCGCGCGCACTGGCGCAGGAAGCGGGACTGCTCATCATGGACGAGCCGACCGCGAGCCTCGACTTCGGCAACCAGGTGCGCGTGCTCGAGCGCCTCGCACAGCTCGCCGAACGGGGCATCGCGGTGCTGTTCTCGACCCACGACCCGGACCACGCCTTCCTCTGCGCGCAGCGCGCGCTGCTGATTGCGGACGGGCATGCGCTCGCGCTCGGCGCGCCGCGCGAAGTGCTGACGCGCGAGAGCCTCGCGCGCATGTACGGCGTCTCGGTGCGCATCGTCGAGGGCGCCGACGGCATGCACACCTGCGTGCCGAGTCTCGCACGCCCGACTTGACGGAGCTTGATGCGCGCT
>JAJDNJ010000228.1 GCA_022340705.1 Betaproteobacteria bacterium | reverse complement strand
AGTCCTGAAGCGGAACCCCGGCGCGGCCGCGCCGACGCCCGCCGGCCCGCTCTAACCTCCTTTTGCGCGAGGGCTCCGCGCTGCGACGGAGTCCCGCCCCAAGCAGCGCGGCTTCGGGTACGCTCCCCGGATGGCTGCCGTATCGCTCCTCGACGAGTCCCGCTTCGGGTACCTGAAGCCCGGGGATATCGATCGCCTGGCAGACGCCTACCGCTTCTCGGACGCGGCGCACGCCGGCCAGAAGCGGCAGTCCGGCGACCCTTACATCTCGCACCCGCTCGCCGTTGCGGAGATCCTCGCCGACTGGCACCTCGACGGCCAGACCCTGATGGCCGCGCTGCTGCACGACGTGCTGGAGGACGCGGCGATCACAAAGGACGAGATCGCAGACGCGTTCGGTGCGCCGGTCGCGGACCTCGTCGACGGAGTCTCGAAGCTGGATCGCATCGAGCTGCAGTCCGCCGAAGAAGCGCAGGCCGAGAACTTCCGCAAGATGCTGCTCGCGATGGCGCGCGACGTGCGCGTCATCCTGATCAAACTCGCCGATCGGCTGCACAACATGCGCACGCTCGGCGCCGTGCCACCGGCAAAGCGCAGGCGCGTTGCGCGCGAGACGATGGAGATTTACGCGCCGATCGCGAACCGGCTCGGGCTGAACGCGCTGTATCACGAGCTGCAGGAGCTCGCGTTCTCGCACCAGCACCCGCTGCGCTACGCGACGCTCGCCAAGGCCACGCGCGCGGCGCGCGGCAACCGGCGCGAGGCGATCAGCAAGATCGAGGCGGCGATCAAGGCGCGTCTCGCGGCGAACGGCATCGAGGCGAGCGTGACGGGGCGGGAGAAGCACGTCTACTCGACTTACCGCAAGATGGTCGAGAAGCGGCTGTCTTTTTCCGAGGTGCACGACATTCACGGCGTGCGGGTCATCGTGAAGGACGTGCACTCCTGCTATCTCGCGCTCGGCGCGCTGCATGCGCTGTACAAGCCCATCCCGGGCAAGTTCAAGGACTACATCGCGATCCCGAAGGCGAACGGCTACCAGTCGCTGCACACCGCGCTGATCGGCCCCTACGGCGGGCCGGTCGAAGTACAGATCCGCACCGAGGAAATGCACCGCCTCGCCGAATCGGGGGTCGCCTCGCACTGGATGTACAAAGACGACCCCGAGTCGCTTTCCGCGGTGCAGATGCAGACCCACCGCTGGCTGCAATCGCTGCTCGAGATTCAGAACCAGTCGGGCGACGCGCAGGAGTTCTTGGAGCATGTGAAAGTCGACCTTTTCCCCGACGAGGTCTACGTCTTCACGCCGAAAGGCCTGATCCTGTCGTTGCCGCGCGACGCGACGGCAGTGGACTTCGCCTACGCGGTACACACCGACATCGGCAACCGCTGCGTGGCGGCGAAAGTGAACGGCGAGCTGGTACCCCTGCGCTCGGAGCTGCGCAACGGGGATCGCGTCGAGATCATCACCGCGAGCCACGCGAAGCCGAATCCGGCCTGGCTGCAGTTCGTGCGCACGGGCAAGGCGCGCTCGAACATCCGGCATTTCCTGAAGACGATGCAGTACGAGGAATCGGTGCGCCTGGGCGAGCGGCTGCTCGAGCTTGCGCTGCGCGGGCTCAACGCTGCGCCCGAAGACATCGATTCGATGAGCTGGGAGCGCGTGCTGCGCGACGGCGGCGGTGCCTCGCGCGAAGCGGTGCTTGCCGACATCGGCCTCGGCAAGCGGCTGCCCGCCGTGGTGGCGCGGCGTCTGCTGCGCCGCGCGGAAAGCGCGAGCGAGCCGAAACAGGACGCGGTGGTCGTCATCCGGGGCACCGAGGGCATGGCGGTTCAGCTCGCTCGCTGCTGCCGCGCGATCCCCGGGGATTCGATCGTCGGCTCGATCAAGAAGGGTCAGGGGCTCGTGGTGCATGCCGCTGAGTGCCGCGTGGCGCAACGCTCGCGGCGCGCCGAGCCGGAACAGTGGATCGACGTCGAATGGGCGCCGGAGTCCGGCCGCCTGTATCAGGCCGAGATCCGGGTCACGGTTGCCAACCAGCGTGGCGTGCTCGGCCGGGTGGCCTCCGAAATCGCGGAGGCCGGGTCCAATATCGACGCGATCACGATGGACGACGACCGCGCGCTGTACACGAGCATGCATTTCGTACTCGAGGTATACGACCGCAAGCATCTGGCGCGCGTCATGCGCGCGCTGCGTCGCCTTCAGGACGTCAAGAAGATCGCGCGCGTCACCGGAGTCTAGCGAGCGCGCTGCCCGGCCCGCGCCGCGCGCTCAGCCGAGGACGATCGTCAGAAGGAAATCGCCGCGCAGCACGTTGAGGGTGGTGCGCCCGGGCGCGCGCAGGCGCGCGGCGAGCGCATCGACCGAGCCCACGCGCCGTCGGTTGACCCCGAGAATGAGGTCGCCGGGGCGCAGGCCATGCTCGAATGCCGGTGTGCCTGCCTTGACCGAGACTACGAGCACGCCGCTCTCGGTTCCCTGGCTCTCGTCGCCGCGCACCGCCGCGAGCGTCGCCCCCTCGAGCTCCGGGATCCTGCGCCCCTGCCGCGCATGGCGCGCTTCGATCTCGCCGATCCGCGCGCGAATGGTATGCGTCCCGTCATCGCGCCGTACGCTCAGCACGACCGTCTCCCCGACCGGCAGCACGCCGAGCCGCGCGCGCAGGCTCGATGCCGTCTGCACCGGGCGCCCGTTCACCTCGGTGACCACGTCGCCCGCGCGCAGTCCCGCGCGCGCGGCAGGCGAATCGGGCTGCACCTCGGCGATCACCGCACCCCAGCCGTTGGAAATGCCGAGCGCGCGGGCGCGATCCGGGGCGAGATCCTGCATGCTGATGCCCAACCGCCCACGACGCACTTCGCCGAAGCGAATCAGCTGGCGCATCACGGCGCGCGCCATATTGATCGGCACGGCGAAGCCGATGCCGACGTTGCCGCCGCTCGGACCTATGATCGCCGTGTTGATGCCGACGAGCTCGCCTTTGAGATTGACGAGCGCGCCGCCGGAGTTGCCCGGATTGATCGGCGCATCGGTCTGGATGAACTCCTCATAGCCCTCGCTTGACAGGCCGGATCGCCCGAGCGCGGAAACGATGCCCGAAGTCACGGTTTGCCCGATGCCGAAGGGGTTGCCGATCGCGACGACGAAATCTCCCACTTGCAACGCGTCGGAATCGGCCGGCTTCGCCGCGACCAGGCGATCGGCCTCGATCTTGAGCAGCGCGATGTCGGTACCCGCGTCCGAGCCGACGACGCGCGCCTCGAAACGCCGGTTGTCCTTCAGGGTCACCACGACCTCGCTCGCGTCCTTGACGACGTGATGGTTGGTGAGCACATAGCCCTGCTCGGCGTCGAGGATCACCCCGGAACCGGCCGACATCTGCGGGCGAGCATCGTCGGGAAGGCCGAAGAACCTGCGAAAGAACGGATCGCGCAGCAGGGGATTCTGCGCCTCCGGCTGGCGCTGGATCACCGCGATATTGACCACGGCGGGGGTAACCTGCGCGAGCATCGGCGCGAGCGTCGTCACCCCCTCGCGTAGCGCCGCGAGCGGAGGCGCGGCGCGCGCCGTGGGCGCGAGCGCGAGGAGCATTAGCGCGCCTGCTGCTGCGCGCAGCAAGCGAGTCACCGGGGAGCTCTGGCGCGCTGGCGTTGCGCGCGACGCCTCACAGGGTGCGGACGTAGAGGATCAGGCGCCAGATGTCCTCCTCCTTGAGCACCGACTTGTACGGCGGCATGGCGCTTTTCACCGGCGTGCCGCCCTCGGAAATCGTCCACATCAGGAAACCGTCGCTCGCCACCGGCATGCGTCCGAGGCCGACGAGATTGCCCGGAGGCGGATTGAGCGCCTTGCCGCCTTCGCCGTCGCCCGCGCCCTTCGGCCCATGACACACGGCACAGTTCTGCGTGTAGAGCGTTCGGCCGGCCGCGATGTTCTCGGATGTCGCCTTGAGCGGATTCTTCTTCGACTTGTACTCGGCGGGGATTCCGTTGTGCATGGCGAAGCGGTGGCGCACCATCGAACCGCCCATCATTCCGCCACCACCCTGCATCATTCCGCGCCCGCCGCCCATCTGGGCATGGGACGGCAAAGCCAGCAAAACGGCGATTCCCGCGACTGCCAGAGTCAGAAGAGTACGCATCGTGAAAACCTCATGATGGATGGGGAACGAAGTCTACTGAGTCCGCAGCAGATTGGGGTCCGCGCAGCGACGCGCGCAGCGACGCGCGCGACCTGATTTTGTCGCGGCTGGTTTCGATGCATTAAAAGAAAATGCCCCTGGCTCGCGCCAGGGGCCTAGTCTCTGCCTAGAAGCCCGAGAGGAGGAGGAGGAGGGTGCTTCGGGCAGCTCCGCGACCTTCTTTTTGTGGGGTCGCTGAGAGGTAACCCTAGAATGCGCTTACCCACATAGGGTGTCAATAGATATTACGTTGTTTAATGAATGGGATGCACCTTGTTGTTGAGTTACGACATCGCCATAATATGGTAACTATTTGAATATATTATTTTTATGAATTACAGGCGGTTTGGCCGTACGGGGCTACGGGTCTCAGAGGTCGTTTTTGGAGGTGGCTACGTCGGCGGCCTGATGGTCTTGGCCGACGAGGATACGCGGCGGCGGGTGCTGCACCGAGCGCTCGATGCGGGCATCAACTGGATCGACACCGCACCGCTCTACGGCCAAGGGCGCTCCGAAGAGGCGATCGGCGCGCTGCTCGCGGAGCTCGCGGAGCCGCCCTATCTGTCGACCAAGGTGCGTCTCGACCTCGACACGCTCTCGGACATCCCGGGCGCGATCGAGCGCAGCGTGCACGAAAGTCTGCGCCGCCTGCGGCGCGATTCGGTCGATCTGATTCAGCTGCACAACCAGATCGGCACGCGCCAAGGCAGCGGCGTGCTCGGCGCGATCAGCATCGAGGACGTGCTGCGCAAGGGCGGCGTCGCCGACGGGCTCGAGCGCGTACGCAAGCAGGGCCTCACGCGCTATATCGGCTTGACCGCGCTCGGCGAAGCGACCGCGATCGTCCGTGCTTTGCACAGCGGCCGTTTCGACTCGGCGCAGGTGTACTACAACCTGCTCAATCCGAGCGCTGCGCGTGCCATGCCGCCGCGCTGGTCGGGGCACGACTTCTCCGGCGTCTGTGCGGCCTGTGCGCGACACGACGTTGCGATGATGGGAATCCGCGTGTTCGCCTCGGGCGTCCTGGCAACCGATCTGCGCCATGGCCGCGAGGTCGTGCTCACCGAAAACAGCGAACTCGCGATCGAGACGCAGCGCGCCCATGCCGCACTCAATGCGCTCGGCGCAGGGCACGGGACGCGCGCGCAGACCGCACTGCGCTTCGCGCTCGCGAATTCCGATTTCGCCTGCTTCGTGGTCGGAATCGGAGAGCCGTCGCATCTCGACGAAGTGATCGAGGCGCAGTCGCGCGGCCCGCTTGCGCCCGAGGTCGTCGCGCGGCTCGAGCCGGTATACGCACGAGATTTTTCGGCGAACGCCTGATGGCAAGCCGCGGCAGGCGGACGCGGGCCGCGCAAAGACCCTGCGCCTGCCGATGGCTTGTGTTGCTATAGTCGGCCATACAAAACTCCTCGACCGACGCGCGTATGGACCGCAACACGCCGCAACCTACCGAGATCAAGCTGCACCAGAAATCGCGCGTGCTGGAGATCTCGTTCGCGGACGGCAAGGCGTTCCAGCTGCCCTGCGAGTTCCTGCGCGTGTACTCGCCATCGGCGGAAGCGCGCGGCCATGGGCCCGGCCAGGAAGTGCTGCAGACCGGAAAGAAGGAGGTCGGCATCACGCATATCGAGCCGGTGGGCACCTACGCGATCCAGCTCGTCTTTTCGGACGGACACGACACCGGAATCTATTCATGGGACCTCCTCTACGAGTACGGCCTGAATCAGGAGGCGCTGTGGCAGGAGTACCTCGCTCGTCTGGCCCAGTCGGGCGCGAGCCGCGAGCCGGGCCCGGCACCCTACGCGCAGCGCCCCCAGTCCAAGTAGCCGACTCCTTCGCGGTCGTCCTGGTCAACGCATACGAGCTGGGCCGGCAGCCATTCGCTCTGGCCGAGCCCGCCGCCGTGCTTCGGCGCGCCGGCTTCCGTGTGCACGCCCTGGATCTTTCGCTCGAGCGGCTCGATCCGGAAGTCCTGGCGGATGCGCGGCTGGTAGCGATCTCTCTGGGGATGCACACCGCGACCCGCATCGCGCTCGAGGCGCTGCCACGCATCCGCGCGCTCGCACCAAATGCGGCGCTGTGCGCCTACGGGCTGTACGCGCCGATCAACGAGTCCATGCTGAACGCGCTCGGGGTCGACACCGTGCTCGACGCGGAACCGGAAGCGGCGCTCCTCGCCCTGTGTGAGAAGCTGAGGGGCGGCGGGACGACGCGGGAAGAGAACGCGACCGCGCGTAAAACGCGCAGGCAGCCCTTCGAAGTGCCCGACCGCAGCATACTGCCCAAGCTCTCGCGCTACGCGCACCTCGTGCTGCCCGACGGCTCGACGCGCGTTGCCGGATTCGCGGAAGGCAGCCGCGGCTGCAAGCACCTGTGCCGGCATTGCCCCGTGGTTCCGGTCTACCAGGGGCGCTTCCGCGCCGTGCCGGTGGCCGTGGTGCTCGAAGACATTGCGCAGCAGGTGCGCGAAGGTGCGCGCCATATTTCTTTCGGTGATCCCGACTTTTTCAATGGCCCGACGCACGGCCTGCGCCTGGCACGTGCGCTGCATGCGAGCTTCCCCGAGGTCACGTTCGATGCGACCGTCAAAATCCAGCACCTCGTCGAGCACGCCGGGCTTCTGCCCGAGCTGCGCGCGAGCGGCTGCCTGTTCGTCACCTCGGCGGTGGAAGCGGTCGACGACGAGATCCTGCGCCTGCTCGCCAAGAACCACAGCGCGGCCGATTTCGACCGCGCGGTCGCGCTAACGCGCGCCGCAGGGATTGCGCTTGCGCCGACCTTCGTAGCGTTTACGCCGTGGACCACGCTCGAGGGCTATGTCGCGCTGCTCGAGCGGCTCGTGCGCCTGCGGCTGGTCCAAAGCGTCCCGCCGGTCCAGCTCAGCATCCGTCTTCTGGTGCCGGCCGAGTCCTGGTTACTCAAGCTCCCCGGGTTCCGCGAGCGGCTGGGTCCGTTCGATGCCGCCCTGCTCGGCTACCCATGGCAGCA
>JAJDNJ010000201.1 GCA_022340705.1 Betaproteobacteria bacterium | reverse complement strand
CTTGCCGATGATGTTGCCGTCGCGGTCGCGCGCGAGCAGGCCGGAGACGAACACCAGGCGTGCGCCCTCGAGCGTCACGACCGGCGAATACAGCAGGTGGCCGCCGACGATGCGCTTGGCGAGGCCTTCGGGATGAATGTTGTTGCGTGCGTAGGTCATGCGAATCTCCCTTGATCAGGCAGCGCGGCCCGGCTCGCGCCAGACCTGCGGATTGACGAGGTGCGGCGGGCGCTCGCCGCGCAGCGCCTGCAGGATCTGGTCGGCGGCCGAGAGCGCCATGCCGCGCATCGCCTCCTCGGTCAGCCCGCCCGTGTGCGGCGACAGAATCAGGTTGTCGAGCCCGGCGAGCGGGCTGTCCGCGGGCAGCGGCTCTTCCTCGTAGACGTCGAGCGCCGCGCCGGCGATGCGCTTATCGCGCAACGCGGCGGCGAGCGCCGCGCTCGAGACGATCGGCCCGCGCGCGGTGTTGATCAGGTAGGCCTGCGGCTTCATCGCGCCGAGCGCCGCGTCGCTGACCATGCCGCGCGTCTCGTCGTTCAGCTCGGCGTGCACTGAGACGAAATCCGACTCGCGCCAGATGCGCCCGAGATCGCTCACCCACTCGGCGCCCACGCTCGCGGCCTTGTCCGCCGGGACGTAGGGATCGTAGGCCAGCACGCGCATGCGGAATGCCTGCGTGCAGCAGCGCGCGACCTCGGTGCCGATGTTGCCCAGGCCGACGATGCCGAGCGTACGGCCGCGCAGCTCGAAGCGCCGGTAGTCCTTCTGCGCGGTCCATCCTCGGCCGGCATGCGTCAGCCGGTCGAGCGGCAGCAGGTTCTTGGCGAAGGCGATCATCACGCCGATGGTGAACTCGGTCACCGGCACGGTGCCGAAGGCCGGGTTGTTGACCACCGGGATGCCGCGCGCAGTGGCCGCCGCGATGTCGATCGCGTCGGTGCCGCGGCCCGAGGTGCTGACGATGCGCAGGTGCGCCGCGCTCTCGAGCGCCTCGGCGCGCAGGCGGTTGGGGTAGCGCACGAAGGCGCCGCAGGCCTCGCGCAGCGCCGCCTTGATGCTCTCGGGCGTCGGCTGCACGAGAACTTCGACCGGCAGCGCAGCGCGCAGGCGTTCCTCGGCCTCCGGGTGGTACATGTGGCCGAGCAGGACCACCGGCCATTTCGCATTCGCGCTCATCGGGGGCCTCTCACGCGTTTCGCGGCCCGCTACTATTGCGGCCCACCGCCATTGCCACAAGCGATGGTTCGCAGTGAATCCACCGGGAAAACGACAATGGCTTCGACGCAAACCGACCTGAAGCGCATGATCGCCGAATACCGCATGCTGTCGACGGCGAACGTCTCCGACGGGCTCGACCGGCTGAACCTCCGTGGCTGCCCGCACGGCATCGGCCCGCTGTGGGACAGCTGCCAGAAGATCGTCGGCCGCGCGGCGACGCTCAAGCTGGTTGCGGTGGGCGAGGCCGACGAGAACGGCGTCTGCGTCGTGCCCCAGGACAGGATGGCCGAAGCGCTCGAGTTCGCCAGGCTGTTCAAGTCGATCGAGGACGGCATCGTCGAGGCCGTGCGCAGCGGCGTCGATCCGGTCGAGGCGCACGACCGCGTGCGCTACGACATGATGACCAAGGCGGGTTACAAGGCTTGAGCTAGCGGCGCAGCAGCCAGAACACGAGCGACACCACGACCGAGATCACGATGCAGGTCGTGATCGGAAAATAGAAGAAGCCGTTCTCGGTTTCGATGCGAATGTCGCCCGGCAGCCGCCCGAGGCCGAGCTTCGCGAGCCAGGGCCAGGCGATTCCCGCGAGCAGCAGCACCGCACCGATCGCGATCAGCAGGCGTTGCATGGCGCGAGTTTACTGCGTCCCGCGCAGGCGGCAGGCCCGCCCGGACTTATCCACAGGGGTCTGACCCCAACAGCGGGTTGGGCCGCCCGAGCACGCGCGCGACGAGGTCCATCACCAGCGCGCACTCGAGCCCGAACGGCAGGTAGCCCGCGTAGCCGAGCAGCGGCATCTCGAAGAGTTGGAAGCGCTGCACGTAGGGCACGCTGTAGGTCCACTTCGCCAGGCTGCCCCAGTTCCAGAGCTCCCAGAACATGCCGCAGACCAGCGCTGCGAGCGCGGGCTGCAGCAGAGGGCGCCAGTCGCCGCGCGCGAGCGGCGCGAAATACGATTCGCCGACGACCAGGCGCTGCAGGCCGGCAAGCAGCAGGAGCGGCGCGAACCAGAGCGCCGAGAACAGCGGCTCGGGCTGAACGCCGACGGCACAAAGCGAAAGTGCGCCGAGCGCGAGCGCGATCCATGCAAGCGCGCGATCGCCATGAAGCGGCGGCAGGCCGATCGTCTCGAGGCGCGGAAACGAGCGCAGCCAGCACCAGGTGCTCGCCACCGCGGGCAGCACGGTCGAAAACGGCAGCGTGGCCTGAAGGAAGTACTGCCAGTCGTCGTTCATCGCGACGCCGCTGTAATGCCAGTTGCCGACGAAGGCGTTGAGATGCTCGAACAGCCACCAGAACGCCGCGCTCACCGGGAACAGCGCGAGGAACCATCCGGTCGCGTGCGTGAGCGGCGAGCGGCCGAGCCTGCGCCAGGCGAGCCCGTTCATCGCGAGGACGTAGCCGAGCCACAGCGGCGTGAACACATGCCGGCGCCATTCGGGCGCGAGCGCCTCGCCCTGCCAGGCGAAGAACCAGCTCACCGCCGCGAGCAGCACGCCGAGCCAGCCCCACCAGGGGAACCACGCGCGCCGCGGCCAGCCCATCACGAAGCGCCTGCGCGCGAGCGCAAACGCAATGAGCGCGATCGCCGCGACGGCCGGCAGCGCGTAGAGCGCGAACGCGTCCCAGGAAAACGGCGCATGCGCGATCGCCCGGCTGCGCGGCGGGAACGCGACGAAGGCGTCTATTGGCTGGCCGGTCGCGATCAGGCCGGCGAGCGGCGCCGCCCAGACGAGCGCGCCCCAGACGAGCAGCGCGGCGAGCGCGCGCAGGCGTATCGCGGTCTTCGGTGAGCCCACGCCTCAGCTTAACCCGCGGCGCGCGGCGCCGGCGGCCTCAGGCGCGCTGCGGCAGGTGCTGGCGCACGAGCGCGAGCAGCGTGTCGCGCTCGACCGGCTTGTTGACGTAGCCCACCGCGCCGAGCGCCATCGCGCGGTCGTGGCCGTCCTCGCGCGAGGTGAGGAAGATCACCGGGATGAACGGCACCGTCTGATCCGCGTTCAGAATCGCCGCAAACTCGAAGCCGCTCATGTACGGCATGGTCACGTCGAGCACGATCAGATCGGGCGGCGACTCGAGCACCATGTGTCCCGCGACGACCGCGTCCTCGGCGACGACGACGTCGTAGCCCGCACCGGTCAGCAGACGCTGGAGCAGCGCCCGGATGCTCTCGTCGTCGTCGACGACCATGACCGTTGCCATGGCGAAAATATTACATTAGTACAAAACGACTATTCGCCGCCCGGAGCCCGCGCAAATCCGCATCAGGCTACGACCATGCCGCCATCGAGCAGGATCGACTGCCCGGTCATGCCGTCGGACTCGCTCGAGCCGAGATAGACCGCGAGGTGCGCGATTTCCTCGGGCTTGAGAAAGCGGCGCAACGGCACGCGCGCAAGGCCCGCCGCCTTCACCTGCTCCCAGGGCACGCCGAGGATGTCGGCATGCGCGCGGAATTCCTCGAGCATGTCGGTCTCGACGAAGCCGGGACAGATCGCGTTGACGTTGATGCCCTGCGGCCCCATCTCGAGACCGGCGCAGCGCGTCAGGCCGACCAGCGCGTGCTTGGAAGCGTTGTACGCGCTCTGGTTCATCGACATCCACTTGCCCGCGGTCGAAGCAATGTTGATCACCTTGCCGCGACCGCGCGCCTGCATGTGACGCAGCACGAGCTGCATGACGTGGAACGCGCCGTACAGGTTCACCTTCATGATGCGGTCGAAATCCTCCGGCGTGTAGTCGACCAGGCGCGCGGCCTTGTACACCCCCGCGTTGTTCACCAGCACGTCGACTCCACGGAACGCTTCGATCGCGGCGGCGAGCATCGCTTCGACCGCGGCGCGATCGCTCACATCGACGGCGTGCACGACCACCTTTGCGCCCCGCGCCTCGGCGAGCGCCTTCGTTTCTTCGAGCTTCGCGCGGTTGGTCGCAACCAGGAAGAGGTCCGCGCCCTCCTCGGCATAGCGTAGTGCAATCGCGCGGCCGATGCCGCGGCTGGCGCCGGTGATGAGCGCGGTCCGTTCGCTCAACCGGCCGGGTCTGTGCCGATCCGCCATTCGTTCCTCCTCCCTCGATTCAAGCGCCTCTTCTACTTCAGTCCGGCATCCGCCTTCGGCAGCCACGCGACGTGGTCCGCGTGCAGGCTCTGGATCCAGAGCCGCTCGCCGGTCTCGAGCACGCCGGTGGTTTCCGGATACGCGCCGCCCGGGTCCTGCAGGTCGGCGACGATGCGGCCGTTCTCATCGAACGCGAGCACATGTCCGTAGGCCGGCGGCACGGGCCACAGCGCCATGGGCAGGCGCATCACCACCTTGCGCAGGAAGGGCGAGCCGGAGAGCTTGTCGACCGCCGCGCCGCGCGGCTTGACCAGTCCCAGCCAGATGCGCCCCTCGCGCCCCCGGGTGAGGTTGTCCGGATAGCCCGGGAGATTGGTCAGCAGGAGTTTCGCTCGCGGCGATCCGCGCAGCGCGGTCTTCGCGCTCAGCCCGCTCGCGTTCGGGTCGATCTTCCACACGCGGTACTCGCCGGTCTCGACCACGAACAGGCTGCGCTCATCGGCGGAAAGCGCCACGCCGTTCGCGTAGCACAGCTCGCGCATGACGACGCGGGTGCGTCGCGTTGCGGGATCGAACTCGAGCACGCGCCCGGTCGCCGAGTGCTCGAAGATATCCAGCACGCTCGCGTTGAACGTGCCGGCCCAGGCCTTCGCCTCAAAGCGACGCGAGGAATCGGTGAAATAGATGCGCCCGTTGCGGGCGACCGCGACGGAATTCGCGTAGCGAATCGGATCCCCGTCCACCGCATCGGTGAGCAGCTG
>JAJDNJ010000199.1 GCA_022340705.1 Betaproteobacteria bacterium | reverse complement strand
CGTGAGATCACCCGAGCCGAGGTAGAGCTTGCCCGCCATGCCGTGCGAGACGACGTGAATGGCGGTGACGTCGGTGCGGCCTTCGAGCGTTTCGGTGATCTGCTGCAGACCATCGCGCAGCGGGTCGAGGACGACGACCTCGACATTGGGTTTGGCCAGATCGACGAGCTGCTGGTAGTCGGTGACCTTCGGATCGATGAAGAGGAGTTCGTGACCGCTCGTGCTTGCTGCAGAGTCGAGTGCGAGGAAATCCGAGAAAGAGGAATCGGTGAGCTGGTCAGTGAGCGAGGCTTCGCTAACCTCCGCAGTACCCGGCTGAACCTGCGCATCGGCAGCGACCGATTGCGTGTCGGCCGGTTGCGTGGCGTCCTGGAAATCCGGCAGCGGATCAGACGCGTCCTGCTGCTGCTCAACGGTCGCGGCGGCCGCACCGTCGAACAGCATTCGCAGTTCGAGCGCCAACGCACTGCGTCGAGGACGCCAATGCGGAGACCGCCCCTTCATCGTCAGGCTCTCTGCTCTCATTTCCTCACTCGGTCGAGTCACAGGATATTTAGGAAAAAAAAATCCCGGGCTCGACTACGACCATTCCTTGACAAAATCTCAAGCGTTATGACGCTTATTTATAACAATAATTAAGTTATCGATGTAAGTGCATCTTTTAACGAAGTTTTGTAAGTGCCAAATAATTCCATAAGCTAACACTAATATTCATATAACTTATTGAAATAAATGACGTTATGTCTCATGACCGGCGATCATCGATTTCGCGCCGTTCGTCGGCTAAAAAACCCCCTAATCCGGCGCGGCGTCGATCGATGTCGAGCGCGCAACCCCATGGCTCACATCAACCCATTGATTGATATGGTTAATTGCCTTTCCGGATGGTCCGGCGTGGCGGCAATCGGCTGCGTGGCGCCCTGAGCGCGGCGCAGTTGACACCGGCGGCAGGCGGCCAGCTCGACGCGCGCCAGGCGCACGAAAAGGGACTCGAGGACGCTCAGGCCCCCAAAGCGCCGCTCCGTCGGGGGCGCCGAGGCGCTAGATCCGGAACTCGATCAGGAAGGGTGCGCGCCGCGCAGCCGCAGCGCGAAAAACATCGGAAAACGCTTCGAGCGTCTCGACGCGCGCGGCTTCGACGCCCATGCCGTTCGCGAGCTTGAGCCAGTCGAGTTCCGGCGGCGCGAGGCCGAACAAACGATCCGCGGCGGGCCCGGGCTTTGCGCCCACCGCCGCAAGCTCGCCCTGCAGGATGCGATAGACGCGGTTCGCGAACACCACGGTGATGACGTCGAGCGCTTCGCGCGCCTGCGTCCAGAGCGCCTGCAGCGTGTACATGCCGGCGCCATCGGCCTGAAGGCAGACGACCTTTCGGTCGGGGCAGGCCACTGCCGCGCCGGTGGCGGCGGGAAGGCCGATGCCGATCGCGCCACCGGTGTTCTGCAGCCAGTCGTTCGGCGCCGCGCCGAAAGTCGGCGCGAACAGCGCGCGGCCCGAGGTCACCGCGTCCTCGACGACGATTGCGTTCTCCGGAATCACCGCGGCAAACGCATGCGCGAAGGCGAGCGGTTCGAACGCGCCGTGCACGTTCTCCTTCACCGGCTCGACGGCGGGCAGCGCAACCTCGCGCGGCGCGCCGAGCTCGTCGGCCAGCGCTTCGAGCGCGGCCACCGCGTCCTCCTCGGGGCGCGCGAGGACGTCGAGCGCGCAGTCCTCCGGCCAGAGCTTGCTCGGCTTTCCCGGATAGGCGAAGAAACCGACCGGCGGCTTGGCGGCGACGAGCACGAGCTGCTTCAGTCCGGCGAACACTTCGAGCGCCAGGTCGACGACATAGGGAATGCGATCGACCGGCACGCGCCCGCGCCCGCGCGCCATGCGCGGCACCTGAGTCGGTGTACGCAGCCGCGCGCCGGTGACGTGGGCGATGCGATGCGCCGCGCGCAGCCCCGCTTCCGACAAGGCGGTCCCCGAAAGCAGGAGCATCGATGGCTGCCGGCGACGCAGCGCGAGCGCGACCGCCCGCACGATGTCCGGCGCGACCTGCGTGCGCTCGGGAACCGCCAGTGCGGCTGCAGGCGTCGCGCCATCGGTCCATGCCGTGTCCGCCGGCAGAACGAGCGTCGCAATCTGTCCGGGCGCCGTGCGTGCCGCCTGCACTGCAGCCGCCGCATCGGAGGCGACCGTTGCGACCGAGGCGCTGGTGCGCACCCAGTGCGACACCGGGCGCGCCAGCCCTTCGGTGTCGGTGGTGAGCGGGGCGTCGTAGGGGCGGTGGTAGGTCGCCTGGTCGCCGACGATGTTGACGATCGGCGCATGCGCGCGGCGGGCGTTGTGCAGGTTGGCAAGGCCGTTGGCGAGCCCCGGTCCGCAATGCAGCAGCGTCGCCGCCGGCTTGCCGGCCATCCGTCCATAGCCGTCGGCGCAGCCGGTGACCACGGTCTCGGCCAGACCGAGCACGCAGCGCAGCCCGGGCGCACGATCGAGCGCGGCGACGAAATGCATTTCCGACGTGCCCGGGTTCGCGAAGCAGGCCTCCACCCCGGAAGCGAGCAGCGTGCGCACCAAGGCTTCTGCGCCGATCATCCTGTTCCCCTCGCAATCTCGAAGGCCGGATCATACGTGCGCGGACCACCGGTCAGCATCGCCGTTTCGCCGTTCTGCTAGCATGCGGCGCATGGCCGCCAACCCCGACACGCGCAGCCTCGCGATGTTCTGCGATTTCGAGAACATCGCCCTCGGCGTGCGCGACGCCAAGTACGCCAAGTTCGACATCGGCAAGGTGCTCGAGCGCCTGCTGCTCAAGGGCTCGATCGTGGTGAAGAAGGCCTACTGCGACTGGGAACGGTATAAGGAGTTCAAATCGACGATGCACGCGGCGGCGTTCGAGCTGATCGAGATTCCGCACGTGCGGCAGTCAGGCAAGAACTCCGCCGACATCCGGATGGTGGTCGACGCGCTCGACCTCTGCTACACGAAGGAGCACGTCGATACCTTCGTCATCATCAGCGGCGATTCGGATTTTTCGCCGCTCGTGTCGAAGCTGCGTGAAAACGCGAAGACGGTGATCGGGGTGGGAGTAAAGAATTCCAGCTCCGACCTGCTGATCGCGAACTGCGACGAGTTCATCTACTACGACGACCTCGTGCGCGAAGGCGAGGCAAAGCGTCGAACCGCGCGTCGGCGTAAGGAATCGAAGCCGGCGGACGTCGTCGGCGAGTCGGGCAGCGCCGAGGAGAAGCAGCAGGAGGCGATCGAGCTTGCGCTCGAGACCTACGAGGCACTCCTCGCGGAACGCGGCGAGAGCGAACGGATCTGGGGATCGATGGTGAAGCAGGCGCTCAAGCGCCGAAAGCCGGGGTTCAACGAGTCCTACTATGGCTTTCGCGCGTTCTCCGATCTCCTCGAAGAAGCGGAAAAGCGCAAGCTCCTCGCCCTCGAGCGCGACGAGAAGTCGGGCGGTTACGTCGTGCGCCGCGCCTGACGGCGACGCTCTCAGGGATTCAGCTGCTTGTAGACCGCGGTCGCGACGGCATTCAGTCGATCGCGGCTGATGTCGGCGGAGGACAGCGCATAGCCGATCTTGCGGTCGATCCAGTAGAACACGTGCACGTTGCCTTCGTCGGCATAGCGAAACGCGGTTTCTCCGTGATCGGTCCCTTCGGTGCGCAGGTACAGCGTCACGCGCGTACCCTTTTCGCACTGGTACATGAATTGCGCCACCGGACCGGACTCGCCGGGCAACAGACGGCCGCCCATGAGGCGGTAGCCGACCGACTCAAGATTCGGCGCACGCACCGGTGCACCGAGACGTTTCGACAGCCAGGCCACCAGATGTTTTTCCTGGTCGGCACCGACTTCGACGGGGTGACGCACCTCGGGCGAGTAAACCGCATGCGCAATGGCCGCGCGCAACGGCAGCGGTTCCTGCGCGCGCGGCGCCTGCACGCCCGGCCGGTAGGCCTCGCTGATCGCCCAGCCCGCGACGCCACCGATCACCGCCCAGAGCAGGCCCGCAGCAAGTGCCCAGACGCGTCGCCGCCGCGGGCGCGTGGCATCCAGCAGCCGCACGGGAACGGCCTCTTCAAGCACCGGTTCGAATGCGGCACGCAGCGCGGCTGCTTGCGCGCGGTA
>JAJDNJ010000198.1 GCA_022340705.1 Betaproteobacteria bacterium | reverse complement strand
GCCGACCAGGTAGGTGATGTGCACCGTGACCGTGTCGACGCCGGGTGCCGGCACGAGCAGCACGCGCAGCCCGTTGTCGAGGCGGTACTCGCTGATGCCCTCGAACGAGGCGACCTTGCGCGGCAGCTCGGCGGCCTGCGCCAGGCCGGCGGCAAGACATAAAAGCAGCGCCCAGCGGAGGGCGCGGACGATCCGGTCCATCCGCATGCGGGTCGAAATCACCAGTTGTGTGTTCGGAATGTCGCGGTCCGCAGCGAACGGCGGCCGCGAAGGCCCGCCATTCTAGCGTCGGCCCGCGCCGACGGCCGCTGCGCCGGACCTTCCTTCGACCGAAATGACGCTGTCATGTTCCTGTCACAGGGCCCCGGCAGACTTGCGCCCTGTCGCAGCCCGCGCAACCCGCTGGAGGGTCGGGCCGTCGAGCGGGCGACACGCCAACAAGACTCTTGAGAGAGGAGTAACTCCATGATCGACAAAGCGATTGTCGCCGGCCTGGGCGCGAGCCTGGCGCTCGGCGCCGGCTTCGCGCAGGCGCAGGCCTCGCGCGACTACATCAGCATCGTCGGCTCGTCGACGGTCTATCCGTTCGCCACCGTGGTCGCCGAGCAGTTCGGCAAGACGACCCAGTTCAAGACGCCCAAGATCGAGTCGACCGGCTCGGGCGGCGGGATCAAGCTGTTCTGCGCCGGGGTCGGCGTGCAGCATCCCGACATCACCAATGCCTCGCGCGCCATCAAGAAGTCGGAGCTCGAGACCTGCGCCAAGAACGGCGTCAAGGAGGTGGTCGAGGTCAAGATCGGCTACGACGGCATCACCGTGGCGCACCACAAGGGCGGCAAGCCGGTGGCGATGACGCGCAAGGAGCTGTGGCTCGCGCTTGCCAAGGACGTTCCCGATCCCAAGGGCGGCGAGACGCTGGTGGCGAATCCCTACAAGACCTGGAACCAGATCAACCCGAGCCTGCCGAACGCCAAGATCGAGGTGCTCGGCCCGCCGCCCACATCCGGCACGCGCGACGCGTTCGTCGAGCTGGTGATGGACGAGGGCTGCGAGCAGTTCGGCTTCATCAAGGCGATGAAGAAGTCCGACAAGAAGAAGTACAAGGCCACCTGCCAGACGGTGCGCGAGGACGGCGGCTACATCGAGGCCGGCGAGAACGACAACCTGATCGTGCAGAAGCTCGAAGCGAATCCGAACGCCTTCGGCATCTTCGGCTACAGCTTCCTCGACCAGAACCGCGACAAGGTCGAGGGCGTCGCGATCGAAGGCGTCAAGCCCGAGTTCGAGCTGATCGCGAGCGGCAAATACCCGGTCTCGCGCCCGCTGTTCTTCTACGTCAAGAAAGCGCACGTCGGCGTGATCCCCGGCCTGAGGGAGTACATCGCCGAGTTCAGCAGCGAAAAGGCCTGGGGGCCGGATGGCTACCTCGCCGAGCGCGGGCTGATCCCGATGCCGGATGCCGAGCGCGCCAGATACGCAGGCTCGTCGAAGGCGATGACCACGATGGCGTCGAACTGATGCCGCAGCGCGCGGCGGGCGAGGCTCGCCGCGCCGCGCGCGTCACCGCCGCTGGAAGAGCGCTGCGCACATGAGCGTACCCCTGTTGGTCGCCACGCTGCTCGTGATGAGCAGCGTGGCGTATTTCTTCGGGCGGCGACGCGCATTTGCCGTCGCCCAGGGCAGGTTGCGCAGCCTGCATTCGCTGCCCGCCTACTACGGGTTGTACGTGTCGATCTGGTGCGGGCTGCCGGCGCTTTTGCTGCTCGGACTGTGGGTCTCGTTCGAAGGCACGATCATCACCAAGCTGGTCGTGGGCGGGCTGCCCGAGGAGATCCGCAATCTCGGCCCCGATCGCCTCAACCTGGTGGTCAACGACATCCAAAACCTGGTGCGCGGCAGCATCGTCTCGTCCAAGCCCGACGCGGCGATGCGGGCGGCCGCCGAGCGCTATGCCAGCCTGCAGTCGATCAGCCATGCGGCGATGTTCGTCGTTGCGATCGCGATCGCGATCCTCGCCGCGGCGCTCACGCTCACCCGGATCCGGCCGCAGCAGCGCGCGCGAAACGCCGTCGAGCGCATCCTGCTCTGGACCCTGATCGCCTCCTCGACGCTCGCGATCCTGACCACGGTGGGCATCGTGCTCTCGGTGCTGTTCGAATCGATCCGCTTCTTTCACGCGGTGCCGATCACCGAGTTCCTGTTCGGCCTCGACTGGAGTCCGCAGATCGCGATACGTGCCGACCAGGTCGGCTCGTCCGGGGCGTTCGGCGCGGTGCCGGTCTTCGCCGGGACGCTGATGATCACCCTGATCGCGATGCTCGTCGCGGTCCCGGTCGGCCTGATGTCGGCGATCTACCTGTCGGAGTACGCCAGCGCCAGGCTGCGCGCGACGGCCAAACCGGCGCTCGAAATACTCGCCGGCATCCCGACGGTGGTCTACGGCTTCTTCGCCGCACTGATCGTTGCGCCGTTTCTGCGCGACAACGGCGCGCTGCTCGGGCTGAACATCGCCTCGGAAAGCGCGCTCGCCGCGGGCCTGGTGATGGGCATCATGATCATCCCCTTCGTCTCGTCGCTCTCCGACGACGTGATGAACGCCGTGCCGCAGGCGCTGCGCGACGGCGCTTACGGCATGGGCGCGACCCAGGCCGAGACCATCCGCAGGGTGATCTTTCCCGCCGCACTGCCCGGCATCGTCGGCGCCGTCCTGCTCGCGGTTTCGCGCGCCATCGGCGAGACCATGATCGTGGTGATGGCCGCGGGGCTCGCCGCCAACCTGAGCGCGAATCCCTTTCAGGCGGTCACCACCGTGACCGTGCAGATCGTCACCCTGCTGATCGGCGACCAGGAGTTCGACAGCCCGAAGACGCTCGCCGCGTTTGCGCTCGGCCTGGTCCTGTTCGCGGTCACTCTGTGCCTCAACGTGATTGCGCTCTACATCGTGCGCCGCTACCGGGAGCAGTATGAGTAACGCCGCCGCGACGAGCGCAGCCGGCGGCGGCGCGGCGCGGCGCCACGTCGACATCGTGATGGCCGGCATGGCGCGCCGGCGCGCCGCCGAGCGGCGCTTTCGACTCTACGGCCGGATCGCGATCGGGGTCGGCCTGTTCTTTCTCGTCGTCCTGTTCGGCAGCATCGTCTCGAATGGCTACTCGGCGTTCTGGCAGACCGAGCTGCGGCTCGACGTGAAGCTCGACGCCTCACAGATCGACCCGCAGGGCGGCCGCGACCCGGCGATCCTCGGCCGCGCCGACTACGGCGGCATCATCAAGCACAGGCTGCGTGAGATGTTTCCCGAGGTGCACGGCCGGCGCGACCGCATCGCCCTCTACGGCCTGGTGAGCAACGGTGCGGCGTTCGAGCTGCGCGCCCGGGTGCTCGCCAACCCGAGCCTCATCGGCCAGACGGTTTCGCTCTGGGTGCCGGCCGACGACGACGTCGACATGCTGATGAAGGGCAAGATCAAGCGCGCGGGTCCGGAGAAGGACCGGCGCCTGAAGGACAACCAGCTGCGTTGGATCGACCAGCTGAAGGCCGACGGGCGTCTCGAGAAGCGCTTCAACGTGAACTTCTTCACCCGCGGCGATTCGCGCGATCCCGAGCTCGCCGGTATCTGGGGCGCGGCGGTGGGCTCGTTCTATACCTTGATCGTCACCCTGCTGCTGTCGTTCCCGCTCGGCGTCGCGGCCGCGGTCTACCTCGAGGAGTTCGCGCCGCGCAACCGCTGGACCGACTTGATCGAGGTCAACATCAACAACCTCGCCGCGGTGCCCTCGATCGTGTTCGGTCTGCTCGGCCTGGCGGTATTCATCAACTTCTTCGGCCTGCCGCGTTCGGCGCCGGTGGTCGGCGGCCTGGTGCTCACCCTGATGACGCTGCCGACGATCATCATCGCGAGCCGCGCTGCGCTCAAGTCGGTGCCACCGTCGATCCGCGAGGCGGCGCTCGGCGTGGGCGCCTCGCCGATGCAGGCCATGATCTACCACGTGCTGCCGCTCGCCATGCCCGGCATGCTCACCGGCACGATCATTGGCATGGCGCAGGCGCTGGGCGAGACCGCGCCGCTGCTGATGATCGGCATGGTCGCGTTCATCGCCGACATTCCGCGCGGCGCATTCGATCCGGCGACCGTGCTGCCGGTACAGATCTATCTCTGGGCGGACAGCCCGGAGCGGGCCTACGTCGAGCGCACCTCGGCCGCGATCATGGTGCTGCTCGCGTTCCTGATCGCGATGAACCTGTTCGCCGTGATGATGCGCAAGCGCTTCGAGCGGCGCTGGTGAGCCTCGCAAACGGACCGCAAAGCCAAACCCGACCGGGAATTCGACATGGAAAGCCAGGCGATCAGCATGAAGGGAAATCTCGACGAACAGCATGATCTCTCTCGCGCGCGCGCGGCGCCGGCGCCCACGGTCTCGCGCGAGACGCGCGGACAGACCGTGGGCGAACTGCGTTCGCAGAGCGCGCGCATGCGCTGCACCGGCGTGAACGTCTTCTACGGCGAAAAGCACGCGGTAAAGAACGTCAACATAGATCTCGGCAACAACGAGGTGCTGGCGATGATCGGCCCGTCGGGCTGCGGCAAGACGACGTTCCTGCGCTGCCTCAACCGCATGAACGACACCGTGTCCGGCTGCCGCGTGACCGGCGAGATCGTCATGGACGGCAAGGACATCAACGCGCGCGGCGTCGACGTCGTGCCGCTGCGCGCCCAGGTGAGCATGGTGTTCCAGAAACCGAACCCGTTTCCCAAATCGATTTGGGAAAACGTCGCATTCGGCCCGCGCATCCACGGCCTGGCGCAGAACAAGGTCGAGCTCGACGAAATCGTGGTCAACAGCCTGCAGCGCGCCGGCCTGTGGAACGAGGTCAAGGACCGCCTGCACGAGCCGGGCACCGGATTGTCGGGCGGGCAGCAGCAGCGCCTGTGCATCGCGCGCTCGATCGCGGTGCATCCCGAGGTGATCCTGATGGACGAGCCCTGCTCGGCGCTCGACCCGATCGCGACCGCGCGCATCGAGGAGCTGATCGACGAGCTGCGCGAGAACTACACGATCTGCATCGTGACCCACTCGATGCAGCAGGCGGCGCGCGTGTCGCAGCGCACGGCGTACTTCCACCTCGGCGATTTGATCGAAGTCGGCGACACCAAGCAGATCTTCACCCGGCCGCAGCACCAGCTCACCGAGGACTACATCACCGGGCGTTTCGGCTAGCGCGATGAGTACTTCGGCAGACTACCTCGAAGGTCACACCGTCCGCCGCTTCGACGGCGACCTGACCAACCTCAACCTCATGGTGCTCGAGATGGGCGGCCTCGCGGTCGAGCAATGCCGTGACGCGCTCGCCGCTCTGAACGCGGGCGACGTCGTGCTCGCCGCGCGCGTGCTTGAGCGCGAGGACCAGGTCGACGCGCTCGAGCTCGAGCTCGACGAGAACATCTGGTGGCTGGTGGGGAAGCGTGCTCCGGTCGGGCGCGACCTGCGCGTGGTCGTCGCGGTATCGAAGGCGGTCACCGACCTCGAGCGGGTTGGCGACGAGGCGGCGCGCATCGCGCGTTCGGTGAAGGCCATCTACGGCGACGCGCGCGAACGGCGCCGGCCGGGCGACAAGCTGCTGCGCGACGTGCAGTCGATGGGACGCATCGCGCTCAAGGTGCTCGAGGAGGCGCTCGCCCTGTATGACAACTTCGACGCCGACAAGGCGCGCGCGCTGATCGAGCGCGACCGCGAGCTGGACGAAGAGTTCGCGGCCAGCCTGCGCCGCGTTTCGACCTTCCTGCTGGAAGACGCACGCAACGTCGGTCACGTGGTCGAGGTGGTGATGATGGCCAAGGCGCTCGAGCGCATCGGCGACCACGCGCGCAACCTGGCCGAGTACGTCGTCTACCTGATCGGCGGCACCGACATCCGCCACCCGCACGCGCGCGCGCAGGCGCAATGAAAAACGGGGCGCCTGGCGCCCCGTTCTAGATTCCCGTGTTCGCCTCGAAAGCGGCTCAGCCGAGCTGCTTGAGCATCGTGTCGCCGCCCGAGACCTCGAACTTGCCGGGGGCTTCGACGTTGAGCTGCTTGACCACGCCGTCCTCGAGCAGCATCGAGAAGCGCTGCATGCGGGTGCCCATGCCGCGCGCGTTGAG
>JAJDNJ010000188.1 GCA_022340705.1 Betaproteobacteria bacterium | reverse complement strand
CGAGCAGACGCAGCGCCTGCTCGTTGGCGTCGCCCTGCCAGATCACGTTCACGTAACCCATCGTGAGGTCGATCGGCCGGCCCGCGGCCACGCTCGACGCCACGTCGTAGAGCACGCCATAGCGCATGTCGATCGCGTACGACAGCCGCACACTGCGCCCGGGCGTACCGAAGCGCTGCGAGCCGTACTCGAACATGCGCTCGCGTCCCACACAGGAATTGGCGTAGTCGCCGGGCGGCGGCGTCGCCGGCGTCGCTTCGTCGGCGCCCGGGCCGTTCACGTCGACGTAGGGATAGACGCAGGCCGTCGAGAACGCGACGATGCGCGAGGCGCGGAAGGTCTCCGCGACCATGAACGGCACCGCGACGTTCATCGCCCAGGTGAGCCCGACATTGCCGGTCGCGCCGAACTTGTGCCCGGCCATGAAAACCACGTTTTCGACCAGCGGCAGGCGCTCGAGCGCGTCGCGCTCGAGCAGGTCGCAGGCGATGCATTCGATGCCCTGGGACTCGAGCTTCTCGCGCAGATCGGCCTCCGAGAAGCGCGCGACGCCGATGACGCGCTTGTCCGGCGCCGCGCGCTTGGCCAGGCGCGCGAGCGTCGGCCCCATCTTGCCGCCGACGCCAAGCACGAGAATGTCGCCCGGAACAGCTGCCAGGTCCTGCTTGAGCGCTGCAGACGGCTCGGTCATGAAGTCCTCGAGCGCCGCGACGTCGGCGAAGCGTGCAGGCAAACTCACGCGTATTAACCTTTTGGTGAATTAACGAAAGCGCCGATTATAATTCCCGAGAGGAGGACATCTGCATGGCTGCGCCCCGCATACTCACCACGGTCGTCGGCTCCTACCCTGTTCCCGACTGGCTCGCTGCCGCGCCCTCGGAGCAGGCGCTGATCGACGCGACGCGCGTGGTGATCGCGACGCAGGAGCAGGCCGGCATCGACGTGGTCTGCGACGGCGAGCTGTATCGCTTCGACCTCAACCATCCCGAAACCAACGGCATGATCGAGTACTTCGTGCGGCCGATGTCGGGCATTCGCGCGGAGATCGGCTTCTCGGAGTGGGTCGACTACGCCAAGGCTTCCGGCATGCGCTTTCGCACCCGTCCGCCGGGCGTGGTCGAAGGCCCGGTCGGCGCGGGCACGCTCAATCTGCCGATCCCCTGCGCGCGTGCCCGGGCGCTCGCGACCCGGCGCTTCAAGTTCACCCTGACCGGGCCGCATATGCTCGCCAAGACATTGCACGACCGCCACTACGGCAGCCCGGAGAAGCTGGCCGACGCGATTGCCAAGATTCTCGCCGAGCAGGTCCGGCGGCTCGACGCCGACGTCGTTCAGATCGACGAGGCGAACCTGCCCGGCCACCCGGATGAGTGGCGCTGGGCGGCGCGCGCGATCAATACCGTGCTACGCGCCGTGCCAAAGCGCGCAAAATCCGCCGTGCATCTGTGCTTTGGCAACTACGGCGGGCAGTCGATTCAGAAAGGGAGCTGGGCCAAACTGATGGACTACCTGAACGCTCTGCGCGTGGACCATATCGTCATGGAATGCGCGCACCGCCCGCCCGAGGAACTCGCGGTGTTCAAGGACCTGCGCAAGGATATCGGCTTCGGGCTCGGCGTGATCGACATCAAGCGCACCGTGATCGAGTCCGCCGACGAGATCGCACGCGCGATCGAGCGTGCGGACGCCGTGCTCGGTCGCGGGCGCGTGAAGTATGTGCATCCGGACTGCGGCTTCTGGATGCTCAAGCGCAACGTCGCCGACGGCAAAATCCACGCGCTGGTCGCGGGACGCGACTTGTACGAGGGGCGCCCGCGCCCCAGCGCGGACCCCGCGCGGCGCCGTCGGCCCACGGCGCGCAAGGCCCGCCGCTAGTCCCTGAACAGCGCCTTACCCCAGACGCTGTTCCAGTCGCGCCCGAGAAAATCGGTCACGCGGCCGTCCGGCTGAAAGAACTTGTTCGGGATCTGGAACATCGCGATCATGAAGCCGCCCTCCGGGCCGGCGTGCGCCTCGTGCCGGCTTCCGGCCGGTCGCCAGACGAACTCGCCCGCCTTGCACTCGCCCTCGGCGCAAACCAGGCTGCCCTGCATGACGTAGGTCTGCTCGATCAGCACGTGCTCGTGATCGGGCAGCTTCGCCCCGGGCGCCATCTTGAGGAGCTGGGTCATCAGCCCCGTCGCGGGGTCGACCAGCATCGTCTTCACCTCGACGCCCTCGTAGACCGTCTTTTCCCAGGGGATCGACTCGGCGGCGACGAAGCGCGACGCGAGCGGCGGGAGCTGCTCGTGCGCCTTGACCTTCGGTGTAACTGCGCTCATTAGGGTCCTCTCCTTTCCTGCATCGGTCTAGGGTCGCAGGTGCTCCCCGACCTTGACGATTTTCATCGTGTTCGTACCTCCCGCCATGCCGATCGGCTCGCCGATCGTCAGGACGATGAGGTCGCCCTCCTTCACCACGCCGTTGTCGACCAGCACCTTTTCGGCCTCGTGCAACAGCTCCTCGCGATCGCGACCCACGTATTTGACCATGATCGGGAAGACGTCGCGAAACAGCGCGGTCCGGTAGCGGGTCGCGGTCTGTGAAGTCAGCGCATAGATCGGCACGCCGCAGTTCATCCGGCTCATCCAGAGTGCCGTCGAGCCGGATTCGGTGAGCGCCGCGATCGCCTTGACCTTCAGGTGATAGGCGGTGAACAACGCCGCCATCGCAATCGACTGGTCGATGCGCCTGAAGACGCGGTTGAGAAACTCCTGGTCGAGCGACAGATGCTGGCTTTGCTCGGCTTCGATGCACACCCGGTCCATCGCTTCGATCACCTCCACCGGATAGCTGCCGCTTGCCGTCTCGGCCGACAGCATCACGGCGTCGGTCCCGTCGAGCACCGCATTTGCGACGTCCGACACCTCTGCGCGCGTCGGCACCGGGCTCGAGATCATCGACTCCATCATCTGCGTGGCGGTGATCACGACTTTGTTGTGCTCACGTGCGAGGCGGATCATCTTCTTCTGCAGCGCCGGCACAGAAGCGTCGCCCACTTCGATCGCCAGATCGCCGCGCGCGACCATGATCCCGTCGCATGCGCTCATGATGTCGATCAGCGCCGCCTCTTGGACGGCCTCCGCGCGCTCGATCTTGGCGATCAGGAAGGCCTTGCCGCCGGCGGCGCGCATCAACTCGTGCGCCATGTACATGTCGGCACCCGATTTCGGGAAAGACACGGCAAGGTAATCAGCCTGCAACTCGACCGCGGTGCGAAGGTCTTCCATGTCCTTCGCGGTGAGCGCCGGCGCGGTCAGGCCGCCGCCCTGGCGGTTGATGCCCTTGTTGTTCGACAGCACCCCGCCCTGGCGAACGACACAGCGCACTTCGTGCGCGCGCACGTCGCTCACCTCGAGCACGATGCGCCCATCGTCGAGAAGCAGCACATCACCCTCCTCGACGTCGCGCGGCAGCTCCTTGTAGTCCAGCCCGACGCGTTCCTGGTCGCCGAGCGCGCACTTCGCATCCAGAATGAAGCGCGCGCCCTTCTCCAGGCTCACCCGCCCGTCCTTGAACTTGCCAATGCGGATCTTCGGTCCTTGCAGGTCGCACATGATCGCCACCGTGCGACCGACCGTGCGGCTGATATCCTTGACGAGCTGCGCGCGCGCGCGATGTTCGTCCGCGCTGCCATGCGAGAAATTGAGGCGTACGACGTCGACCCCGGCGCGCAGCATCCGTTCCAATACGGCGGGATCGCTGGAGGCGGGGCCTAGCGTGGCGACGATCTTGGTACTGCGCAGCATGGGATCAGGCCCCCGCGATAGGCGACGGACGGCCGCGATGTCGGCGCGAGTGTATCAGACGAGATCGATCGCGCCGCGGCTGATGACTGGCGACCCGGCGCAGCGTGTCTCGAAGCGCAGCGACGCGCCGGCACGCAGCGCGTGGACCTCGAGCTCGGAGGGCATCGGCACCATGCCCGAGAACCGGCAGCGCACGCGTCGCACGGCCGAGGCGTCGGCGCCGAGCGCGGCAAGTACGCGCGAGATCGATAGCGCGAGCGTCGCCGTGCCGTGCAGGATCAGTCCAGGCAACCCCGCGGCCAGTGCCACCGCCAGATCGGTATGAATCGGATTCCAGATGCGCGCGCACTCGGTATAGACATGTGCCAGGTTGCGCGTGATCGGGACATGGCCGACCGATGGTAGCGGCGCCGCCGGCGCCGGCGCCTCGTCGGCCCGCACCGCGGACCCCGGCGCCCCGTCTTCGAGGACGACACCGCGGTACAGCGCACCGTAGTCCGTGACGCTGACCAGCGCCCCGGCGGCGTCGCGCGATTCGATGCGGGTGACCGCGAAAGCGCCCGGTGCGCGCTGCTCCGCGCCGACGATGCGCGCACGGGTCTGCAATGCATCGCCTGCGCGCGGTGCGCGATGGATCGTCAGGTCGTGGGTCGCGTGCACGACGCGCGCGGTGATCTCGGGTGGCACGGTGCGCTCGCGCAGCGCAACCGCGGCCGGCCATTCGTAGCACACCGCAAACAGCGGGTGCGCGACGAGCGCACCACGCGTGTCGAAATAGCGCACGTCGGTCTCGCCGAGGGCCGCGGCGTAGGCCATCAGCCAGCGCGCGTCGATTGTGTGCGCGACCGGCGCGATCTCGGTGCCGACGATGCGCGCCGACAGCTTCACGCGAGCCTCCTTGCGCTCAAGCGCGCGCTTCAAGCGCGGCGACCGCCGGCAGGGTCTTGCCTTCGAGGAATTCGAGAAACGCGCCGCCCGCGGTCGAGATGTAGCCGACTCGCTCGGCAATGCCGAACTGATTGATCGCCGCCACCGTGTCGCCACCCCCGGCGATCGAAAAGGCCTTCGAATCCGCAATCGCCTGCGCGAGCGCCTCGGTGCCTTTCGCAAACTGCGGAATCTCGAACACCCCGACCGGACCGTTCCACACCACGGTGCCGGCCCGCGCGATGCGGTCGCCGAGCATGCGCGCGGTCTGCGGTCCGATATCCAGAATCATGTCGTCGGCCGCCACCTCGGCCGCGGGCTTGACCGTGGCTTCGGCTTCCGGTGCGAGGGCCTTCGCGACCACCACGTCGCTCGGAATCGGCACCTCGGCGCCGCGCGCGCGCATCGCATCGATGATGCGCTTCGCCTCGTCGACCAGATCCGCCTCGGCGAGCGACTTGCCGATCGGCAGGCCGGCCGCCAGCAGGAAGGTGTTTGCGATTCCGCCGCCGACGACGAGAAAGTCCACCTTCTGCGCGAGGGCGTCGAGGATCGTCAGCTTGGTCGACACCTTCGAGCCGGCGACGATCGCGAGCAGCGGTCGCGCCGGATCGGCGAGCGCCTTGCCCAGCGCGTCGAGCTCGCCCGCCATCAGCGGACCGGCACAGGCGACCGGCGCGAAGCGCGCAACGCCGTGCGTCGTCGCCTCCGCGCGGTGCGCAGTACCGAACGCGTCGTTCACGTACACGTCGCAGAGCGCCGCGATCTTGCGCGCGAGCGTCTCGTCGTCCGCCTTCTCGCCCTTGTTGGTACGGCAATTCTCGAGCAGGACGAGCTCGCCCGGCTTCAGCTCGACCCCGTCGACCCAATCGGCCTTGACCGGGACGCTGCGTCCGAGCAGCTCGCCGAGGCGCTGCGCGACCGGCGCGAGCGAATCCTCGGGACGCAGCACGCCCTCCTTCGGGCGCCCGAGGTGTGAGGTCACCATCACCGCCGCGCCCGCCTCGAGCGCCTGCCGGATCGCCGGCAGAGAGGCACGGATGCGCGTGTCGTCTCCCACCCTGCCGTCCTTCACCGGCACGTTCAGGTCAGCGCGGATCAGCACGCGCTTGCCGCGGAGATCGACGTCCTGCATGCGTTTGAATTTCATGACCGCTTCTTCCCTTTCTGCAGTGCCTCGAGCAGCTCTGGCATCGTGCGCTGCGGCTCGCCCGACTCATAGGCGAGGCGCTGGTAGCGCTTGGCCGCCACCAGGATGTCGTCGAACTGTGCCTGGGTGAGCTCGCGCATGCGCTGCTTGGTCAGGCGCAGCGCATTCGGCGGCAGCGCAGCCAGGGCGCGTGCGCGCGCCAGCGCGGCCTCGAACACGGCCTCGCGCGCGACGAGCGCATTGACGATCCCGAGCTGATAGGCGCGCTCTCCCGAAATCAGCTCCCCGGTCAGCGAAAGCTCCGCATTGATACCGAAGGGCAGGTGCCACATCATGAGCGAGGTGCCGAGGATCGAGCCCAGGCCGGTCTTCACTTCAGGCTGGCCGATGCGCGCCTCGGCATGCGTCATGCGCAGATCGCAGTACAGCGCGATCTGGTAACCCGCGCCGGCGGCGACACCCAAGATTGCGGCAACAGTCGGCTTATCCATCGCGCGTACTGCGGCGTAAGCCGTATGCAGCTCGGTGAACCAGCGCTCGACATCGTCGATGGTATAACGCGCCCCCTCGGCGAGATCCTGGCCGGCGCTGAACGCGCGCTCGCCGGCCCCGCGGAGCAGCACGGCGCGTACCGACCTGTCCGCATTCAGCGCGCCGAGCGCCGGCGGCAGCGCGCGCCGGATGTCCTCATTGATTGCGTTGAGCGCCTGCGGCCGGTTCAGGGATACGAGCGCGATGCCCTCGTCCAGCCGCTCGACGAGTACGGCCGTCACGCTACTTCGCGCTCATCATCGCAACCGCGGTGTCCAGCATGCGGTTCGAAAATCCCCATTCGTTGTCGTACCAGGACGAGACCTTCACCAGCCGCCCACCGGACACCTTGGTCAGGGTCGAATCGAAGATCGAGCTCGCGGGATCGTGATTGAAGTCCGACGAGACCAGCGGATCGCTGCTGTACTCGAGGATGCCTTTCAGCGCGCCCGTGGCCGCCTTCTTCACGGCGGCGTTGACCTCGTCGACGGTCGTCGCTTTTTTCGCCACGAACGACAGATCGACGATCGACACGTTGATCGTCGGCACGCGGATCGCGAAGCCGTCGAGCTTGCCGTTCAGATGCGGCAGTACCAGGCCCACGGCGGCCGCAGCCCCCGTCTTCGTCGGGATCATGTTCTGCGATGCCGAGCGCGCGCGCCGCAAGTCCTGGTGGTACACGTCGGTCAGCACCTGGTCGTTCGTGTAGGCGTGAATCGTGGTCATCAGTCCCGATTCGACGCCGATCGCGTCATCGAGCGCCTTGACCAGCGGCGCGAGGCAATTCGTCGTGCAGGATGCGTTTGACACGACCGTATCGCCGCCCTTGAGCGTACCGTCGTTGACACCGAACACGACTGTTGCATCGACGTCCTTGCCGCCGGGCGCGGACAACAGCACCTTTTTGGCGCCGGCTTTCAAATGCGCACTGGCCTTTTCCTTGCTGTTGAACAGACCGGTGCATTCGAGCACCATATCGACGCCGAGGGACTTCCAGGGCAGCTTCGCCGGATCGCGTTCGGCGAGCACCTTGATCCGGTCGCCGTTGACCACCAGCGCATCGGCGTCCACCTCGACGGTTCCGTGAAAGCGTCCGTGCGCGGTGTCGTACTTGAGCAGGTGCGCGTTGGTCTTCGCGTCGCCCAAATCATTGATCGCGACGAACTGCAGGTCGTGCTTCTTGCCATCCTCATAGTGCGCCCGGACGATGTTGCGTCCGATGCGCCCGAATCCGTTGATCGCTACCTTGATGGTCATGTCGAGCTCCCGCTTTCTTCAAATGACAGTCTTGACCGTGTCGGCCACATGCTCCGCCGTGAAGCCGAAATGCTTGAACAGCTCGCCCGCCGGCGCCGATTCGCCGAAGCGGTCAATGCCGACCACGGCGCCCCCGAGCCCAACGTACTTGCGCCAGCCATCGCTCACCCCGGCCTCGACCGCAACGCGCGGCAGACCGTGCATCAGAACCCCGGCGCGGTATCCCGCGTCCTGGCGATCGAACAGCGAGGTCGAGGGCATCGACACCACACGCACCGGGATGCCCTCGGTGGCAAGCCTTTTCTGCGCCTCGAGCGCGAGTCCCACCTCGGAGCCTGTCGCGATCAGCACCGCGCGCGCCGTGCCCTGCGCCTCCGCAAGCACGTAGCCTCCGCGGCGCACTTCCGCAATCGCCGCCGGCGTGCGCGCGACGAACGGGACGTTCTGGCGGGAATAGAGCAATGCGGTCGGTCCGTCCCGGCGCTCGATCGCCGCGGCCCAGGCAAGCGCGCTCTCCACCGTATCGCAGGGCCGCCAGACATCGAGGTTCGGGATCAGGCGCAGGCTGGCTGCGTGCTCGATCGGCTGGTGCGTCGGCCCGTCTTCGCCAAGACCGATCGAATCGTGCGTGAACACGTAGATCACGCGCAGCTTCATCAGCGCCGCCATGCGAATCGCGTTGCGCGCGTAGTCTGAAAAAACGAGGAAGGTTCCACCATAAGGAATGAACCCGCCGTGCAGCGCGGCCCCGTTCATCACCGCGCACATGCCGAACTCGCGCACGCCGTAGAACAGGTAGTTGCCGCCATTCTCCCGCCCGATGACCTGCGACGCCTTGACCATCGTCAGATTCGAGCCGGTGAGATCGGCCGAGCCGCCAAGCAGCTCGGGCAGCGAGGGCGTGATCGCTTCGAGCGCGATCTGCGAAGCCTTGCGCGTGGCCACGGTCTCGGCCTTCGCCTCGAGCTCCTGCACCAGGGCATCGACGCGTTCGGCAAAGTCGCGCGGCAGCACCCCCGCCATGCGACGCCGGAAGTCGGCCGCCAGCTCGGGATGCGCGGCCTCATACGCCGAAAACTGCTTCGTCCAGCGCCGCTCGGCGCGCTTGCCCTTGGCGCGCGCGTCCCAGGCATCGTAGACCGGCTGCGGGATCTCGAACGGCGGATACGGCCAACCGATCGCGGCGCGGGTGGCCGCGATTTCGGCTTCGCCCAGCGGCGCGCCATGCGCGCCCCCGGTGTTCGCCTTGTTCGGTGCGCCCTTGGCGATCGTCGTCTTGCAGCAGATCAGCGTCGGGCGAGTCTTTTCGCGCTTTGCCTTGCGGATCGCACGATCGACGGCATCGACGTCGTGCCCGTCGACGTTCGGGATCACCTGCCAGCCATACCCGGCGAAGCGCTTCGGCACATCGTCGGTGTACCAGCTCGTGATGCGGCCCTTTTCCGAGTCGATCGAAATGCCGTTGTCGTCGTAGAACGCGATCAGCTTGCCGAGACCGAGCGTGCCGGCGAGGGAGCAGGCTTCGTGCGAGACGCCCTCCATCATGCAGCCGTCGCCGAGGAAGACGTAGGTGTGATGATCGACGAGGTCGAAACCCGGGCGATTGAAGTGCGCCGCGAGCAGCCGTTCGGCAATCGCCATGCCAACGCCGTTCGCGATGCCCTGGCCGAGCGGGCCCGTCGTCGTCTCCACCCCCGGCGTATGGCCCACTTCCGGGTGTCCGGGTGTCTTCGAGCCGAGCTGACGGAAGCGGCGCAGCTCGTCCATCGGCAGGTCGTAGCCGGTCAGGTGCAGCAGCGCGTAAAGCAGCATCGAGCCGTGCCCGTTGGAGAGCATGAAGCGGTCGCGGTCGGCCCAGGCCGGGTTGGCCGGGTTGTGCTTGAGATGCCGCCCCCAGAGGGCAACGGCGATTTCGGCCATGCCCATCGGCATGCCGGGGTGGCCCGAGTTCGCGGCTTGCACGGCGTCCATGGCGAGCGCACGGATCGCGTTCGCCATGTCACGTGTCGGAGCCGAGGCGGCGGGGGTTCGAGCTGAGGGTCCTGCGACGGCGGTTTGGGGGTCCATGAGGGCGTGATCCTGCTTGCGATAAGAGAACTTTCACGCCTTGCGCGTGGCGCATCCCGCGCGCAAGGCAAATTATCGGCGAAAACGCCACGTCGGAAAACGCGTGGCGCGAAATCGGGGCCCGCCCCGACAGCGCGACGGGCGCTCAGGCCGCTTTTTTCTTGGCTTGTCCGGGCTGCGCGTAGCGCTGTGCCATCTTTTCCAGCGGCAGCGGGACGATGCGCGCAGCCTGCCCCGCGCAGCCGAAGGCCTCGAAGCGCGCCTTGCACAGTTCGCGCGCAGCGTCCATCGCGGGCTTGAGCAGCTTGCGCGGATCGAATTCGCCCGGATCCTTGGCCAGGGCACGCCGAATGGCGCCGGTCATCGCCAGGCGGATGTCGGTGTCGATATTGACCTTGCGCACGCCGTGACGGATGCCTTCACGAATCGCCTCCACCGGCACGCCATAGGTCTCCTTAATCTTGCCCCCGTTCGCGTTGATGACTTCGAGCCATTCTTGCGGGACGGAAGAGGAACCGTGCATGACGAGATGCGTCTGCGGGATCCTGGCGTGAATCGCCTTGATGCGATCAATCGCCAGCACGTCACCAGTGGGCTTCTTGGTGAATTTGTAGGCGCCATGCGAAGTGCCGATCGCGACCGCGAGGGCGTCGACGCCGGTCTTCGCCACGAAATCCGCAGCCTCGTCGGGATCGGTCAGCAGCTGGTCGCGCGACAGCTTGCCTTCCGCCCCGACGCCATCCTCCTTGCCCGCGGTACCGGTCTCGAGCGAGCCGAGGCAGCCCAGTTCGCCTTCCACCGATACGCCGACCGCGTGCGCCATCTCGGCGGTTCGGCGCGTGACGTCGACGTTGTAGTCATAAGAGGCCGGCGTCTTCGCGTCCTCGAGCAGCGACCCGTCCATCATCACGCTGGTGAAGCCGGAACGGATTGACTGCAGACAGACGCTCGGGCTCGCGCCATGGTCCTGGTGCATTACCACGGGAATGTGCGGCCAGGTCTCGACTGCGGCCTCGAGCATCCTGCGCAGGAACGCCTCGCCGGCGTACTTGCGCGCTCCTGCCGAGGCCTGCAGGATCACCGGGCTCGTCGTCTCGTCGGCTGCCTGCATGATCGCGAGCACCTGCTCGAGATTGTTGACGTTGAACGCCGGCACGCCATAGCGGTGCTCGGCGGCGTGGTCGAGAAGCTGTCTCAGCGAAATGAGTGCCATTTTGTTGTCCTCCGAATCGGTTCGCTCGTCCCGGCCTCTCAGCGTGTCAGCGCCTGCTTGCGGCGCTCGATCAGGCGCCAGATCATAGGCGTGAAAATGAGCTGCATCGCGAGATCCATTTTGCCGCCGGGCGCGACGATGGTGTTCGCGCGCGACATGAACGAGTCGTGCAGCATCGACAACAGATAGGAAAAATCGATGCCGCGCGGATTGGCGAAGCGGATGACGAGCATCGATTCGCCAGCGGTGGGAATGTCCTGCGCGATAAACGGGTTCGAGGTGTCGACCACCGGCACGCGCTGGAAGTTGATGTGCGTGCGTGCGAACTGCGGGCAGATGTAGTGCACGTAGTCGTGCATGCGGCGCAGGATAGTGTCGGTGACCGTCCCGGTGCTGTGCCGGCGCGCGATGCGATCGCGATGCAGTTTCTGGATCCACTCGAGGTTGATCACCGGCACCACGCCGATCAGCAGGTCCACGTGTTGCGCCAGATTGACCTTGTCGGTGACCACCGCGCCGTGCAGCCCTTCGTAGAACAGGAGGTCGGTCCCGCCGGGCAACGGCTCCCAGGG
Organism: Betaproteobacteria bacterium; assembly: GCA_022340705.1. Taxonomy (GTDB): domain Bacteria; phylum Pseudomonadota; class Gammaproteobacteria; order Burkholderiales; family SG8-39; genus SG8-39. The sequence goes on along the minus strand of JAJDNJ010000188.1, from coordinate 15,421 downwards.
CGTGAAGGTGCCGGCCGGCTGGCCGTAGGGGGCCGCCTCGTCGTCGTTGTGGAGATACTTGCGGGTGCGTCCCTGCCCGCTTTCGCCGTAGCCCCGGAACAGCGTCTCGAGCTCCTCGAACAGGTTTGCGTCCTGCCCGAAGTGGCTGAATTGGTCGTTGCTGCGCGCGATCTCCTCTTCCATACGCGCTTTCATTTCCGCGCGGTCATAGCGATGGAACGCATCGCCCTCGACGAACGCGGCCTTGACGCCCTCGCGGTCGAAGATGCGCTGGAAGGTGCGCATCACCGAGGTCGTGCCGGCGCCGGAGGAACCGGTAATGGCGATGATCGGATGCTTCGCGGACATGCGCTGTTCTGTTGGGGTCGAGTCGCCGGGGTCAGCCCGTCGCGCGGAACAGACCGCGCGCGCCGAACAGCGGCGCGTCGTACTCGCGCTCGTTGTACTCGCGGTGATAGGTCTCGAGCCGCTCGATTTCGTCCGCCGCGCCGAACATCAGAGCGACGTTCTGATCGAGCGCCTGCGGCACGATGTCGAGTACGCGTTGCAGGCCGGTGCTCGCGCGCCCGCCCGCCTGCTCGATGATGAGCGCGGCCGGATTCGCATCGCACAGCAGGCGCAGGCGGCCCGGAACGCCTGCGTCGTGGCTGTCGCGCGGATACAGAAACACGCCGCCGCGCATCAGGATGCGGTGCAACTCGGCAACCAGCGAAGCCACCCAGCGCATGTCGAACTCTTTGCCGCGCGGGCCGCTGCGACCGGCCATGCATTCGTCGACATAGCGCTTCACCGCTGGCTCCCAGCTTCGGCTGTTCGGCGTGCCGAGCGCGAGAGTACCCGTGTCCTGCGGAAGGCGGATGCGCGGGTGGGTCAGCACGAACTCGCCGAGACCCGGATCGAGGGTGAATCCGTGCACCCCGCTGCCCACCGTCAGCACGAGCATCGTCGTCGGTCCGTAGATCGCGTAGCCCGCGCAGATCTGGCACGCGCCGGGCTGCAGATAGTCTTCCGCCCCCGCCTCGCGCCCGGGCTGCGCCGCGCGCAGCACCGAGAACAGGCTGCCCAGGGTGACGTTCACTTCCAGGTTCGAGGGCCTATCGATGGCGTCGAACAGCAGCAGATATTTGCCCTTCGGGTAGGTCGGCGGCACGCGCAGCGGCTCCGCCCGATCGGTCGACAGCATGCCGGCGAGATGGCCGCCCCATTCGCTCGTGTGCACGAAGATCTCGCGCGCGGCGAGCGCGGCACGCTCCGCGGTCGTCGCTGCCTCGGCCTCCGTCGGTTGCGCGCCGGGCGCGTTGCCCAGCGCGCCATGCGCGACGGCGCGCGCGATCGCTTTGCAGGCCAGCGCGACATCGAGAATTACCGCGTTCAACTCGCCGCTTGCCTCGGGAAAGCGGCGTCGCTCCTCGATGAGGAACTGAACCAGCGTCGTGTGATCGGCGAGCAGCATGATGTGTTCAGGCGCTCTTCAGGCTGCGGCGCCGATGCAGGCTCTGGATTTCGGCGAGCGGCGAGGCCAGCGCATCCAGGGCGGGCACCACGAGATCCGCGGCCGACAGGTCCTGCTCCACCGTCCAGCGCGACGGCACGGCGACCGTGATCAGCTCCGCGGCCTTCGCCGCCCGCACGCCGTTCGCGGAATCCTCGAACACGACGCAAGCCGACGCCGGTAGATGCAATGCGCCCAGTACGCGCTGGTAGAGATCGGGGGCGGGCTTCGGCTGCGAAACCATGTCGACCGACACGATCGCATCGAACCAGGGCAGCGCAGCGGCTCCGAGCGTCGCGGCGAGGAGCGCCGTCACATTTTCACTGGACGAGGTCGCGGCGATGCCCAGACGCAGCGACGCGGCGCGCGCCTCGCCGAGCAGCTGCACCATCCCCGGGCGCAGGGGCAGACGTCCGGCCGCGACCAGGTCGCGATAGATCGTGGTCTTCGTCCGATGAATCGCCGGGACCAGGCCCCGCAGCCGATCGCGCTCGGCCGCATCGACAGAGAGCGAAGCGACGTAATGGCGCAGGCGCTCCGGACCGCCCGATACCTTGAGCAGCTCGGCGTAGAGGTGCGGCCCCCAGTCCCAGAACAGTCCCATCTCGATGAAGGCCGCATTGAACGCCTGTCGGTGCAGCTCTTCGGTATCGATGAGCGTGCCGTCCATGTCGAAAATCAGCGCCTGCAAGCTCATATCGTTGCCTCCAACGCGTTCGCGCATTCGGTCCGCAAGCGCTCGATCGCCGCGAGTCCGAGACAAGGTGCTCCGACACGCGCCGCGTCCCTGCCATCGAGCGGACACTGCGCGTCGCCCAGGTGCGGGATCACGAGCGCGGCCCCCGCAAGGTCGTCGCCTGCACTCCACTGGGTCGGCGTCACCACGGTGCACAGTCCGGCGCCGAGCGCCGCGCGCAGTCCGTTTGCCGAATCCTCCAGCGCGACGCAGTCCTGTGCGCGCAATCCGAGCTCGGACAGTGCGCGCAGATAGACCTCGGGCGATGGCTTCTTCGCGGCAACCGCATCGCCACAGACCCGGCTCGCGAACCAGTCCAAGGCGCCCGCTCCGAGCGTCGCACCGATCAGCGCGTCGACGTTCTGCGGAGACGTGGTGGTCGCGAGCGCGAGGCGCACGCCGGCCATGCGCGCTTCGGTAACCAGGCGCGCGATGCCCGTGCGCAGCACCACCTGCCCATGCGCGACACGCTGCGCGTAGCGTTGCGTCTTGTCGGCGTGCAGCGCCGGCACGCGCGCACGTAGCCGCGCTTTTTCGGCTTCATCGATTGGCAGCGTGCCGATGAAGTGCGCGATGCGCTCCTTGCCGCCGGCGACGCGCAGCAGATCTTGGTAAAGCGCGGCATTCCAGTGCCACGCGAGACCGGCCGCCGCAAACGCGTCATTGAACGCGTTGCGATGTGCCTCCTCGGTGTCCGCCAAGGTTCCGTCGACGTCGAATATCAGCGCCTTGAGGCGCACGCTCTCCCCCTCGTGATGACTGCCCCGGGCCCTCGCCTAGGCCGCCTCGCCCCGATAGATCACCATCGCCGTGCCCTGCGTCTGACGCGCGTTGTCGTAGCCAATCAGCCGCACGTGATCCCCCGGATGCGCCTTATGACAGGCGTCGGCCTCCGCCAGGATGCGGTCGACATCGGTCTCGCCGAACATCGGCAGCTTCCACATGTACCAGTAAGCGCCCGTTGCATGCTGGGGCTCGGTGTATTCGATCGCGGGATTCCAGCCCCGCGCCGCAATATACGCGACTTGTGCCCGAATCTGCGCCTTGCTGAGCGTCGGCAGGTACGAGAAGGTTTCGAACTTGCGGCTGCCGGAATCCGACAGGCGCGATTTGTACTCCAGGATGTTCGCCATGGCTAAAGCTCCTCTGATCGCGCCGCCCTCAGGCCGCCGCTTTCTTGCCCGTATCGAGCTTGTCTACGGTGTCGTACTCGAAGCGCACTTCCTTCCAGGTCTCCATCGCGGCCTTCAGCTCCGGGCTCGATTTCGCCGCCTGCGTCAGAATCTCTTTGCCTTCGCGTTCCACGTTGCGCCCCTCGTTGCGCGCCAGAACGCAGGCCTCGAGCGCGACGCGATTAGCAGCCGCCCCGGCAGCGTTGCCCCAGGGATGGCCGAGCGTGCCGCCCCCGAACTGAAACACGGCATCGTCTCCGAAAATCGAAACCAGCGCGGGCATGTGCCAGACATGGATTCCGCCCGAAGCGACTGCGAAGACGCCGGGCATCGTGCCCCAGTCCTGATCGAAAAAGATGCCGCGCGAGCGGTCTTCAGCCACGCGTCGTTCGCGCAGCAGGTCGATCCAGCCGAGCGTCGCCTGACGATCGCCCTCGAGCTTGCCGACAACCGTACCGGTGTGCAGATGGTCGCCGCCGGATAGGCGTAGCGCCTTGGCCAGCACGCGGAAGTGAATACCGTGGTGCGGGTTGCGGTCAATGACTGCGTGCATTGCGCGGTGGATGTGCAGCAGCACACCGTTGTCGCGGCACCAGTTGGCGAGACCCGTGTTGGCGCAGAACCCGCCGGTCAGATAGTCGTGCATGATGATCGGCGCGCCGAGCTGCTTGGCGAACTCCGCGCGCTTGTACATGTCTTCTGGCGTCGGTGCCGTAACGTTCAGGTAGTGGCCCTTTCGCTCGCCGGTTTCCGCCTCGGCCTTCTTGACCGCTTCCATGACGAAGCCAAACCGGTCGCGCCAGCGCATAAAGGGCTGCGAGTTGACGTTCTCGTCGTCCTTGGTGAAATCGAGCCCGCCACGCAGGCACTCGTAAACAGCCCGGCCGTAGTTCTTCGCCGACAGCCCGAGCTTCGGCTTGATCGTGCAGCCGAGCATCGGTCTACCGTACTTGTTCATCTTGTCGCGCTCGACCTGAATGCCGTGCGGCGGTCCGCCGCAGGTCATCACATACGCGATCGGAAAGCGCACGTCTTCGAGGCGCAAGGCGCGGATCGCCTTGAAGCCGAACACGTTGCCGACCAGCGAGGTGAACACGTTGACGACCGAACCCTCCTCGAACAGATCGATGGGATAGGCGACAAATGCGTAGAAGCAGCTCGAATCGCCGGGGACGTCCTCGATCCGGTAGGCACGCCCCTTGTAATGGGCGAGATCGGTCAGCAGATCGGTCCACACCGTAGTCCAGGTTCCCGTCGATGACTCGGCCGCGACCGCTGCGGCCGCTTCTTCGCGCGATACGCCGGACTGCGGCGTGATCTTGAAGCAGGCCAGAAGATCGGTGTCCTTGACCTGGTAGTCGGGCTCCCAGTAGGTGCCGCGGTACTCCTTCACTCCTGCGTCGTAGGTTTTCGAGCTCATCGCGTCTCCTCAAGCGAGGAGCGAAGCCTAGTGCTTGCCACTCATAAGCACAATTCACGATTTCTTATTGCTACCATAAGGCAGACTCGAATCTCAAACAACCTTGCCGTGTCCCTGCGTCACATCACGCTGCGTCAGCTCGCCGTGTTCGAGGCCCTCGCGCGCCACCGATCATTTTCCGCGGCGGCGAAGGCGCTGCATCTCACGCAGCCCGCGGTGTCGATGCAGATCCGCCAGCTCGAGGACGCCGCCGGCATCGCGCTCGTCGAACGTATCGGAAAGAGAATCGATCTCACCGAGGCGGGCGAGGAGCTCGCACGTTGCGCGCGCGACGTTCAAGCGCGTCTCAAGGACACCGACGACGCGCTCGCCACCATCCGCGGACTGCGCGGCGGCACGCTCGACATCGCCGTGGTCAGCACTGCCAAGTACTTCGCACCGCATCTGCTCGCGCAGTTTCGCAAGCGGCATCCGGAAATCACGCTACGCCTTTCGGTGAGCAACCGCGAGGCGGTCGTTAGCGCACTGCGCGAGAACCGCACCGATCTCGTCATCATGGGGCAGGCGCCGCCCGGCCTGGAGGTTGAGGCAAAGGTGTTTGCGCGTCACCCGCTCGTCATCATCGCTGCGCCGGATCATCCGTTGGCCAAGCGCAAGCGGCTCAAGCTCGCCGATCTCGCGCAGGAAAACCTACTCATTCGCGAACCCGGCTCCGGTACGCGCAGCGCGATGGAGCGGTTTTTTGCCGAGCGCGGGTTGCGGCTGCGTGCGAGCACGGAAATGTCGAGCAACGAAACCATCAAGCAAGCCGTGATGGCAGGCATGGGAATCGCCTTTCTGTCGCTGCATACGATCGGACTCGAGCTCAAAGCGCGCCGCCTGGTGACGCTCCCGGTCGAAGGGACGCCGGTGATGCGCAACTGGCACGTGATCCACCTCGCGCGTAAGCGGCTCTCGCCTATCGCACAGAGCTTCAAGGCGTTTCTACTCGACGAGGGTGCCGCTCTAGTACGCAAGACCGTCGGTTTCGACGCTCCCTGAGTGCGCGCGTCCGTCGCCCGGGTACACTCGGGGCGGCGATGATCACCCTGCCATTTCACAGCCCGGAGCAGTTCGAATACCTCGTCGCGGCCCCCCCGCACGCGGATGTCGCGCATTGGTTCGCGTTCTGCGGCGACCGCCTGCTGGTCGAGGTCGGCCCCCCGAGCGCGCGCGCAACCGATGACCTGCGCGTGCCCTCTCGCCCGCAGTGGGTGAAGCTGCCGTTCGGCGCATCCGCGGGCGTGAATGCCGATCCCCTGCGCAGGCTGTACCTCGGCCGGCTCGGGCAGGCGCACTGCTTCGCCGTCGAGTTCCCCGAGGGTACGCAGGCCCCGCAGGGGTCGAGCTGGGAGAACCTGCGCACGCTCTTCTCCGTGCTCGACGACGCGCTGTTTGGAATTGCGGGGCGGGCGCTGCAGATCGTCGACTGGGACCGAACGCACCAGTTCTGCGGGCGCTGCGGCACGCCGACCGAGCACAAGCACGACGAACGCGTACGCGTGTGCCCGTCCTGCCGCCTTTCGGCCTACCCCCGCGTCGCGCCGGCGATCATGGCCCTCATCCGGCGCGGGCGCGAAGTGCTGCTTGGCCGTGGTCCGCATTTCCCGCGCGGCATGTACAGCGCCCTGGCTGGATTTGCCGGTCCCGGAGAGTCGCTCGAGCAATGCCTGGCACGCGAAGTGGCCGAGGAGGTCAATGTATCCGTAGGCAATATCCGTTACTTCGCCAGCCAGCCCTGGCCGTTTCCCCATTCACTGATGATCGCCTTTGTCTGCGACTGGACAGGGGGTGAAATCCGGCCGGATCCAAGTGAAATCGAGGATGCGGCCTGGTTTGACGTGTTCCAATTGCCGAAGCTTCCCAGTAAAATTTCGATTGCGCGTGCCCTGATCGACAGCGTGACCGAGGAGATGAGGCGAGCGCATAGCGGCGGCGCCTAGCGCCGCGCCAGGCGCGGTCCGGGAGATTTGTCCTGCGACCGATTTTTCGTTGCAAAGCAACAGCTTTTGAAGAGGCGTAACCAGGTGATCCAGGTTGCGCCTTCGTGTTTTTGAGGGGACTGGACATGAAAGGCCTGCATCTCGTCGGCGATCTGACCGGATGCCAATGCGCCCCTGACAGCCTCCGCGGCGGCGCCGAATTCGAGGTTAAGTGCACCGAAATGGTGCACGCTGCCGGGTTGCACGTCCTGGGCACCCGTTTCCACCAGTTCGATGCCGGCGGGTTCACCGGGGTGCTCCTGCTGACCGAATCGCACGTCGCGGTCCACACTTGGCCGGATCAGGCCGGCGTCACGCTCGATGTCTACGTCGCCGATGCCGTCCCCGGCAACGTCGCGCGGGCCGAGCGCCTGTTCGAGGCGCTCGCCGCTCATTTCGCCCCGCAGGAAACGGCGCGCTGCGCGCTCGAGCGCGGCGAGCACCTCCTGATGGAGTCGCTCAACGAGTCGACGGGGTTCTACATCCGCGCGCAGCGCCAGCTCGGTGAGTGGCAAACGCAGCAGCAGCGTGTGGCGGTCTACGACACGACCGCCTACGGCAAGGTGTTTCGCGTGGGCGGCAGCAACACGATTTCAGAGCGCGAGGAGTTCGTCTATCACGAGAACCTGGCGCATCCGACGCTCACCGCGCACAACGCCCCGCGCAACGCCCTGATCATCGGCGGCGGAGACGGGGGTGCGGCGGAAGAAGTTCTCAAGCACCCGTCGGTCGAAAGGCTGACGCTCGTCGAGTCCGACGACGCCGTGCTGCGCGTGGCGAAAGACCACTTCGAAAGCGTGCATCGCGGCGTGTTCGAGCACCCGAAACTGGAGGTGGTCGTGCGCGACGGGCTCGCGTTCGTCCGCGAAACCAAGGACAAGTACGACTTCATCGCGCTCGACCTCTACGGCGACGATGCGTCGAGTCCGGCACAGGCGCTGTTCGACGCCGAAGCACTGCAGCGCATGCGTCAGATGCTCGCGCCGGGCGGCGCGCTCGTGCTGCACCTGGGTCCGCCGACCGCGCAGCCCGCACGCGTCGGCGATCTCGCGCAGCGGCTGAACGGCGTGTTCCGCATCGTGCGCCCCTACACCGTATTCGCGCCGCTCTACGGCGCACAGTGGGCGATGGCCGTGTGCTCGGACAAACTCGACCCCAAGGCCTACACGGCCGACGAGATCGACCGTCGCATCGAGCAGCGTCGGCTACAGGATTTGCGCTTCTACAACGGAGAAACGCACGAAGGCGTGTTCGCGTTGCCGAATTTCCTGCGCGACCTCGTCGCGCCCCCGCGCGTCAAGCTATCGACACGCGGTCGCCGGCTCGACGTCGTACGCTCGGCCGCGAAATAGCGAGATCGAAGGCCACGACTGCCCCACCCCGGGCGCGTCCTGCGCGCTAGGGGATCTGTTTGAGCACCCCGCGAACGACCTCGAACAACTGGTCGATCTGCGCCTTCTCGATGATTAGCGGCGGCGCGAGCGCGATGATGTCGCCGGTCACCCGGACATAGGCACCGAGCTCCCAGGCCTTGAGGTGTATCTCGAAGCCGCGCGCGCCGACTGCGCCGTCGCGCGGCGCGAGCTCGATCGCGGCAATCAGACCGATGTTGCGGATGTCGATCACGTTGGGCAGGCCTTTGAGCGCATGCGCCTGTTCCTGCCAGTACGGCTCGAGCTCTTTCACGCGCGTGAGCAGACCTTCCTCCTCGTAGACCTTCAGGGTCGCGAGCCCCGCGGCGCAAGCGACCGGGTGCCCCGAGTAGGTGTAGCCATGCGGCATCTCGATTGCGGTATCGGATCCGGTGAGAAACGCCTGGTAGAGATCCTCTTTCATGAACACGGCACCCATCGGTACCGTGCCGTTGGTAATGCCCTTGGCGGTGGTGATCAGGTCGGGCGTCACCTTGAAGCGCAAGGCGGCAAACGGTTCACCCAGCCGCCCCCAGGCGGTAATCACTTCGTCGAAGATGAGCAGGATGCCGTGGCGGTCGCAGATTTCGCGCAGCCGCTTGAGATAGCCGACCGGCGGCACGAGCACGCCGGTGGAGCAGGCCACCGGCTCGACGATCACTGCGGCGATCGTCGACGGATCGTGCAGCTGGCACAAGCGCTCGAGATCGTCGGCGAGCTCTGCGCCATGCTGGGGCTCACCCTTCGAGAAAGCATTGCGCGCCAGATCATGCGTATGGCGCATATGGTCGACGCCGGCGAGCAGCGCTCCGAAAATCTTGCGATTGCCGACGATGCCGCCCACCGCCGTACCGCCGAAGTTGACGCCGTGATAGCCGCGCTCGCGTCCGATCAGGCGCGTGCGATGACCCTCCCCTCGCACGCGGTGATAGGCAAGTGCGAGCTTGAGCGCCGTTTCCACCGATTCCGAGCCGGAATTGGTGAAGAAGACTTTTGACAGGCCCTTGGGCGCGAGCGCCGCCACCTTGTCGGCAAACTCGAAGGCAAGCGGATGCCCGAGCTGAAACGGCGGCGCAAAATCAAGTGATGCTACGCCTCTGGAAACCCCCTCGACAATCTTCGGCCGGCAGTGTCCCGCGTTCACGCACCACAGCCCGGAAGTACCGTCGATGATCTGCCGCCCCTCCGGCGTGTAGTAGTGAATCCCCTCGGCTCGCGATACCAGACGCGGCGCTTTCTTGAATTGGCGGTTCATGCTGAACGGCATGAAAAAGGCGGAATTCTCGAGCGACTGACCGACGGTTTCGGGTCTTGCGCGTTCGTTCATGGTGGCTCCTCGAAAACTCTAGAGAATGTGGTTCAAACGGGACCGCTTCAGGCGGCCTCGGCTTTTCCTCGCGCCACGGCTGCCCGCGCCAGCACCGCGTGCAGCAGCACGTCGGTACCTGCAGCAACGTCTTCGGGGGTGGCGTTTTCGATCTCGTTATGGCTGATGCCGCCTTCACAGGGCACGAACACCATGGCCGCGGGTGCAATGCGCGAGACGTACACCGCGTCGTGCGCCGCGCCCGACACGATGTCGCGGTGCGAGTGACCGAGCGCGGCGGCCGCGGAGCGCACGCTGTCGACTAGTGCAGGGTCAAATTCCGACGGCGCGAAGCTGACGACTTCGGTGAGTGCGCAGCTCACGCGGCATTCGCTTTCGATCGCTGCCAGCGCCGATCTCAGCGCATCGACCATCGCGTCGAGCGTGGCCTGCTTGGCATTGCGCAGGTCGATCGTCATCCGCACCTCGCCCGGCACGACGTTTCTCGAATTAGGCAGCACCCGCATCTCGCCGACCGTACCGCGCGCGGTGTCGGGGAATCCGGTCGCGATGCGGTTGACTTCGAGCACCACCCGGCTCGCCGCGACCAGTGCATCCCGGCGACCGTCCATCGGCGTCGGTCCGGCATGCGCGTCCTGTCCGGTGAGCGTCAGGTCGAACCAGCGCTGGCCGAGCGCGCCCTGGACGACTCCGATCGTGGTTCTGGTCTGCTCGAGCACGGGACCTTGCTCGATATGCGCCTCGAAGTACGCGCCGAGCGGCTGTGGCCGCGCGTCACCCGCGTAGCCGATGGCCTGCAGCGCATCGCGCACGCTCACGCCCTCGCGATCGGTCTGCGCAAGCGCATAGTCGAGCGTGTGTACGCCGGCGAACACGCCGGAACCCATCATCGTCGGAACGAAGCGCGAGCCTTCCTCGTTCGTCCAGGCAATCACTTCGAGCGGCGCGCGGGTCGCAATGCCGGCATCGTTCAGCGTACGCACGACTTCCAGCCCCGCCATGACACCGTAGGCGCCGTCGAACTTGCCGCCCGAGGGCTGCGAGTCGAGGTGGCTGCCCATGGCGACCGGAGCCGCCTTCGGGTCGGCACCTTCTCTGCGCGCGTATACGTTGCCGATCGCGTCGACGCTGACCGACATCCCGGCTTCTCTTGCCCAGCGTGCGAACAGGTCCCTGGCTTCGCGGTCGATCTCGGTCAGCGTCAGACGGCAAACACCGCCCTTCGGCGTCGCGCCGATGCGTGCAAGCTCCATCAGTGCGCGCCAGAGGCGATCTCGATCGATGCGGGGAGTCGTCATGATCCGGACGGGTCGTTGTAAGCTTACTCCAACGACCTCGTCGCGGCAGCCGGCCGGCTGCGAAACGCGCGGCGTGGAGCCCGCCGCCAGACGGCGTCATCCGCGGAGACCTCGCCCATGCCCTCGTCCATTTCGCCGCAACTGATCGCCACCCTGCTCGAGATTGCCGATGTCGCGCCGGACGCAACACGCCCCGAGGCGGCGGCGACCTGGCTCGGCGCGCAGCTGGAGGGTATACGACCAGCGATCGACGATCTCGCGTTCGAAGCCGAGCCTGCCGGATTCGTGCTCGAAATCCACGGGCGCGCGCGGTGACCGCCACCGAGCTCCTCGCACTGTCGGCGACCGGACTCGCTGCGCAGATTCGCGCCGGGCGCGTGCGCTGCGTCCAGGCCATGGAGACGGTTCTCGCGCGCGCCGCCGAGATCCAGCCACGCCTGAACGGATTCATACGTATCGAAAACGCGCGTGCGCTCGAGGCCGCGCATGCCGCCGATCGCGACGCCGCGGCCGGGCGCTGGCACGGACCGCTGCACGGCGTGCCGATGGCGCACAAGGACATGTACTACCGCGCGGGCGAGATCTCGACCGGCGGCTCGAAAATCCTGCGTGAGCGGCCCGCCCCGCGCACCGCCACGGCGCTCGCGCGCCTCGACCATGCAGGCGCAATCCAGTTCGCGACGCTCAACATGTCCGAATTCGCTTTCAACCCGACCGGGCACAACTGGCACTTCGGGCATTGCCGCAATGCCTGGCATGCGGACTACATCACCGGCGGCTCCTCCTCGGGGTCGGGTACGACGGTCGCCGCGCGCGCCAATTTCGCCGCGCTCGGCTCCGACACCGGCGGTTCGATCCGTCTGCCCGCGAGCTTCTGCGGGACGGTCGGCATGATGGCGACCTACGGTCGGGTGTCGCGCGCGGGGGCGATGCCACTTTCACACTCGCTCGACCGCGTCGGACCGCTCACGCGCACGGTCGAGGATGCCGCGCTGCTGCTCACGATCCTGGCCGGCGCCGATGCGGACGATCCGACCTGCGAGACGCGCCCGGTCCCCGATTTCGTCGCCGCGCTCGGACAGCCGATCAAGGGACTGCGCATCGGACGGCCGACCCGCCATGTCTACGAAAATGCCGACGCCGGCGTCACCTCCTGCATGGAAGCCTCGCTCGACGTGCTGCGCCGCCTCGGCGCAACGGTGGTCGACGTCGAGCCGCCCGCGCTTGCCGCGGCCGGCGCAGCCTGGTCGATCGTCGCCGCTTCGGAAGCCGCGGCGCTGCACGCGAAATGGCTGCGCACGAGGCCGCAGGACTATTCGGATCAGATTCGCACGCGACTTGCGCAGGGGCTCGCGATACCCGCGCATGACTACGTAGATGCGCTGCGCATGCGCGGCCCGGCGCTGCGCGCATTCTGCGAGGCCGTTTTCTCGCGCTGCGACGTGCTGCACGCACCGGTGGTCGACTTTGCGACACCGACCATCGTCGAGTCCGAAGTCGGCGGCAGCCCGGAAATGATGGCCGTGCTCGGCCGCATCACGCGACTGACGCGACCGATCAGCTACCTCGGTCTGCCGGCGCTCGCGGTCCCCGCCGGTTTCCTGTCGAACCGTCTGCCGATCGCCATGCAGCTCGTCGGCCGTCCGTTCGACGAAGCGACGCTGCTCGCGCTGGGACAGGCATACCAGGGCGCGACCGACTGGCACTTGCGCGCCCCGCAGGTCTAGCGCGCGCGAATCGTCCAGAGATAGATGGGGTGGCCGTGAACGGTTGCCCGGGCGTCCGGCGTCCACTCGCCCATGTCGAAGCGCTGCGAGACCACGCGCGTACCGGGCTGCAGTTGCGCCTGAAGGCGCGGACGCAGCTTGAGGTTCAGTTCGGCGAACAGGAACAGGGTGACCACTGTCGCCTCGTGAATGTCGGCATTCAGTACGTCACCCTGACGAATCTCGACCAGGTCCGCGACGCCCGCGCGTTGCACGTTGGCGCGGGCAAGCTCGACCATGCGCGGGTTGATTTCGATCCCGACCGCGCGAATTCCGAAGCGCTTGGCCGCCTCGATCGCAATGCGCCCGTCGCCCGCGCCGAGGTCGTAGAGCACATCGCCCGGGTGCACGCGCGCAAGGTCGAGCATCCCGTCGACCACCGCGAGCGGCGTCGGCAAAAAGGCGACGTCCGCATCGAGCGGGTCGAGCGGCGCCTTCCCCGCTAGCGCCGGCGGCGCGGCGAGCAGGACCGCCGCCGCGAGCGCGATCAGCCGCTCCAGGCGACGACCTTCTGGCGCTGCGCGCCCAGACCCTGAATGCCCAGCGTCATGACGTCGCCCGGCTTGAGGTAGATCGGGGTCGGCTTCATGCCGAGCCCGACGCCCGGCGGCGTTCCGGTAGTGACGATGTCACCCGGCAGCAGCGTCATGTATTCGCTCAAGTGCGAGACCAGCGTGGCCACATCGAAGATCATGGTGCGCGTATTGCCCGTCTGCATGCGTTTGCCGTTGACGTCGAGCCACATGTCGAGCACCTGCGGATTCGGGATCTCGTCGGTGGTCACGAGCCACGGGCCGATCGGCCCCGCGGTGTCGAAACCTTTGCCTTTGTCCCATTGGTTGGTGGCGAACTGGAACGCGCGCTCCGAAACATCGTTGACGATGCAATAGCCCGCAACGTACTTGAGCGCGTCTTCCTTTTTCACGTACTGCGCCTTGCTGCCGATGACGAAGGCGAGCTCCACTTCCCAGTCGAGCTGGGTCGAGCGCTTCGGCTGGATCACGTCGTCGTCCGGCCCGCTGATGCAGGTCGTTGCCTTCATGAATACGATCGGCTCCGGCGGAATCGGCGAGCCGGTCTCCGCGGCGTGATCGGAATAATTGAGGCCAATGGCGACGAATTTGCCGATCCCGACATAGGGCACGCCAAGGCGCGGATCGCCCTTTACCAGCGGCAGCGACTCGGGCTTGAGCTTGCCGAGCCGCCGCAAGCCCTGCGGCGAGATCTCGTCCGGGCCAATTTGCGGCACGACCTTCGAGAGGTCGCGCAGCTTGCCTTCGGCATCGATCATCCCGGGCTTTTCGAAGCCGTTCTTTCCGTAGCGACAGAGTTTCATCGGATTCCTTCAATGTCAGGTCGGTTTGTCTGAAAGTAGGGCATTGCGGTGCAGCGCGAAGCGTTGCGCTGCGATGCATCGTTGTTCTTAGATTGTCATTCCTCCATCAATTGCGTATGCGTTGCCCGTGGCGAACAGCGACTCGTCACTCGCCAGGAAGACCAGAATACCCACGATGTCGTCGACCGTACCGAGCTTGCCCATCGGCTGGCGCGCGATGAAGTCCTTGCGCGCCTGCACCGGATCGGCGAAAGCATTGATGCGCTCGCCGAGCGAGGGCGTGTCCACCGTGCCCGGACAGATCGCGTTGCAGCGGATGCCCTGGCGAACGTAATCCGCCGCGATCGCCTTGGTGAGGCCGATCACCGCCGCCTTGGTTGCGCCGTAGGCGAAACGGTTCGGCAGCCCCTTGAGCGATGAGGCGACCGAAGCCATATTGATGATCGATCCCTTGCCCTTCTTCAGCATGCCGGGCAGGAACGCGCGCGTCACGAGGTACATCGTGCGCACGTTGATGTTGAAGCTGAAGTCCCAGTCCTTCGGCGAGCACTCGAGGATCGTGCCGTGATGCACGAAGCCCGCGCAGTTGAACAGCACGTCGATGGCGCCGACCTCGGCTGCGATGCGCGCGACCGCCTGCTCGTCGGTAGCGTCCAGCTGGCGCGTGCGGATCCCGTCGCACCCCTCGAGCTCTCCAACGGTCTGGGCATTCAGGTCGGTCGCCCAGACCTTCGCGCCCTCGCGCGCGAAGGCCAGCGCCGCGCCGCGCCCGATGCCCTGTCCGGCCGCGGTCACGAACGCAACCTTGCCTTCGAGCCGACCCGCCATCGCCACCTCTTCCCCCTGAAAGGCGGCAGATTATATCGACCTGCGCCACCGACTGTCGAAGCCGGCAACGCTGCATTGCCGTGCGGCGAGACGATACATTAGACTGGTTCGCATGCCTCGCGCACGGACGTGCGCAGGCTCTGTCATGGGGAGGGACGGAGCTTGAACCAGCTCGATTTCAACGGCCGCGCGGCGATCGTGACCGGCGGCGCGCAGGGCATCGGCCTCGCGATTGCGAAACGCCTGACGGCCTCGGGCGCCAAGGTGCGCATCTGGGACCGTGACGACAAGCTCCTCGCCGCCAGCATCACTGCGCTCGGCGGCCAGGCGAGCGGCGACGCGCTCGACGTCACGGACGCGGCGGCCGTCGAACGCGGCGTAAAGACCACGCTCGAGGCGCTCGGCAGGATCGACGTGCTGGTGAACAATGCCGGCATCGCCGGCCTGAACAAGCCCACGGTCGACTATCCGATCGACGAGTGGGAGCGCGTACTGCGAATCAATCTGACCAGTCAGTTCCTCTGCTGCCGCGCAGTCGCACCCGCGATGGTCAAGGCAGGGTACGGCCGCATCGTCAACATCGCCTCGATCGCCGGCAAGGAAGGCAATCCCA
>JAJDNJ010000186.1 GCA_022340705.1 Betaproteobacteria bacterium | reverse complement strand
GAGGACCCATCCCGCGCATGGCGATGGCGCGCCCGGCGATGGCCGCGGAAGCCGTCCCGGCGCCCGCGCTCGAGGGCGGCGTGAGCACGATCACGGTCAACGCGAACGGGACGATCGAGATCCTCGAATAACTTATCCACTGGGGTCAGACCCCTGTGGATAAGCCACCAATACATGTGATTTCCCGCGCCGCGCGCGGCGCGCATGATGTCCCGCAGGCGAAGAACCCGGGGCCGGGTTCCGCGCCGCGAACGATCTCTCCAACCGCAAGCGGGGGACATCATGAAGGCCGTGCGCACACGACAGGAACGTTGGTTGCTCGCGTTTCACCGTCCCGCGAGAGTCGCCGTCCTCCTCGGCGTCTCGCTCGCCATGCTGCTGTCCTCCGGATGTGCGACGATCGTCAAGGGATCGTCGCAGACGCTGACGGTCGACACCAAGCCTCCGGGTGCGACCTGCGTGTTCAACCGCAAGGGCGAGAAGATCGGTGCGGTCAACCCGACCCCGGGGAGCCTGGTGGTGGAGAAATCGAGCGAGGCGATCGCACTGAGCTGCACCAAGGACGGGTTCCAGGAAAGCGGCGCGACCCTGTCGGCCAATTTCCAGCCCGTGACGCTGGGCAACATCCTGCTCGGCGGGGTGATCGGCATCATCGTCGATGCGGCGAGCGGCGCGGTCGCCGAATACCCGCCCACGGTCACGCTGATCCTGGTGCCGAGCGAATTCGCGGACGCCGCGGCGCGCGACGAATACTTCGCCAAGCTGCGCGAGGCGCTGCACGCGGAGACCGAGCAGGCGAAGAAGAAAATCGCCGAGCAATGCCCGCGGGGCAACTGCGAAAGCGAGATCGAGGCCGCGGACGCCGCGGAGAAGGCACAGCTCGCCGACCTCGAGAAGAAGCGTCAGGCGGCCACGCTGCGCGCCTCGGGCTAGCTAGCCCGCGCCGCGCGTCGGATCAGAGCAGCCCGAGCTCGCTCGCCTTGATCTGCCGTGCCAGGTACTTCGAGTAGATCCGGCACTGCGAGAACGCGCCGGCGGTGAACCACAGGTTCGGCTGTCCGGTGCGGCACCACATGTTGCGCAGCTCCTGCGAGCCCTCGTCGAATCCCCAGATCGGACCGACGCGGCGGGCGACGTCTTCCCCGAACAGCGTGGCGACGAGGTGGTCCTGTCCCTTGTAGCCGGTGGCGAGCACGATCAGCTCGGCCTTCAGCCGGCGCCCGTCCATCATGCGCGCACCGTCGGCCAGAAAGGTCTCGATGTCGTGGTACTGCACGATGCCGACCTCGCCGCTCGCGATCAGCTCCGAGCAGCCGACGTTGAAGTAGTAGCCGCCGCCGCGCGTGCGGTAGAGCAGCGGCCAGCCGGTGCCCTCGTCGCCGAACGAGAGCCGGAACCCCGCCTTCTCCAGGCCCTCGAGCAGCGGCCGGTCGTATGCCTTGGCGCGCTCGGTGAGGATGCGGTGCGCGACCTTGGTCACGGGCAGCGGCATCGACGCGTTGATCAGGTCGCGGTCCTCGAGCGCCGGGCCTTCGCCGAGGTAGACGCCGTCGTAGACCTGCGCGCTCGGCTCGACGTTGACCACCAGCGTCGGGCTGCGCTGCACCATCGTCACGCGCGCGCCGTAGCCGTGCAGGTCCTGCGCGATGTCGTGCGCGCTGGTGCCGGTGCCGAGCACCAGCACGGGCTTGCCGCGCCAGGCGGCGCCGTCGCCGAACTGGCTCGAGTGCAGCACGGTACCCTTGAACTGCTCGAGCGTCGGGATCTGCGGCAGGTTGGGCGTGCCGCTCACGCTCGTCGCCATCACGATGTGCTTCGGCTGCAGCGCGCGCGTCGTGCCGTCGGCGCGCTTCACGCGCGCGCTCCAGCGCCCCGCGCCGGCGTCGAACGTCGCGCCCTCGAACGCGGTCTGCGTCCAGAACGCGATGTCCATGCACTCGGCGTAGACCTCGAGCCAGTTTGCGATCTGGTCCTTCGAGAGGTAGGCCGGAAAGGTCGGCGGAAACGGCAGGTAGGGCAGGTGGTTGCTGTGCACCTGGTTGTGGAGCTTCAGCGCACGGTAGCGTTTGCGCCAGTTGTCGCCGATGCGCTGCATGCGATCGACGATCAGCGCATCGATCCCGAGCTGGCCGAGGCGCGCGGCGAGCGTGAGGCCGGCGTGGCCGCCGCCGACGATGAGCACCGTGGGGTCGCGCTCGGCGTAGTCCAGCGCGGCGCGCCGCCGGTCGAGCCAGTTCGGGCCGTGGAAGTCGCGCTGGATCACCGGCTCCTCGCGCTGCGCGCGCAGCGTCTCCTCCTCGTGGCCGCGGAGTTCGTCGAGCGCGGTGAACAGTGTCCAGGCGCGCGGCGCCGTGCCGGGCTTGCCGTCTCGCCGCATACGCAGCAGCCCCTCGCCGCGGCCGACGTTGGTCTCGAAGGCGAGAAAGGCTTCGACGCAGGGCGTGCCGGCGCGCTCGACCACGCGCGGCGGGCAGCGCCGCGGGTCGATCGCGAAATCGCGCGCGCCGCGCTCGGCGAGCGCCTGCGCAAGCGCCGGCGCGAACAGCTCGCGCCCGCTCAGCGTGGCGAAGCGCCAGGTCAGCCCGAGCAGGTCGCGCCAGTGGCCGTCTGCTTCGAACAGCGCGCCGAGTTTCTTCGCGTCGGGCGCGGCGAGCGCGGCGTTGAATCGCTCGAGCCAGGCGTCGACCGCGTGGCCGACCTTGTCATCCGGGTGCGCGTGCATGCTAGAGCGCCTCGAAGCCCCAGGAAAACAGCGGCCGGCCCCCGCCCGCGCCGACGTGCACGACTTCCTCCACCCACCAGCGATCGCGCGCGCCGCCGGGACAGAGCAGGTGCATCGGCACCACCATGTTCTCTTCCAACGTCCAATCGGTGTTCGGGCGGCCGTCGGCGAGCTGGATCGGGATGTCCATGTGCGACAGGCCCAGGCCGTGAAAGAAGATCACCGTCTCCTCCGCATTCGGATGCCCGGCCTTGCGGTAGGTCTCGCGCGCGCGCGCCTGCAGCGCGCTGATCCGCGCGCCGGGGCGCATCGCCGCGAGCAGGTCTTCGGCGACCGCCGCGGTGGCCCTGGCGTGGCGCTGCGCGCTCGGCGAGGGCTCGCCGCCCGCGACCCAGGTCTTGCCGCCGTCCCAGCAGTACAGATCGAGCGTGCCGTGGCAGTCGAACATCACGTTGGTCCCGGCGACGACCTTGTGCTGCTCGGCGCCGGTCTGCAGCGTGATCGCCGGATCCTCGCCCGGCGGATGACCCCACACCATGCCGCCCGGATCGCGCACGAAGCCGCCGAGCGCGAGCACCGCCTCGCCGTAGACGCGCGTGAGATCCGCCCAGGTCATCGCCGGATCCCAGCGCTCGATCGTCCTGCGGATCGCCTTTTCGTTCAGGCTCGAGGCCCTCTCGAGCGCGCGCAGCTCGGCCGGCGTCTTGATCGCGCGCGCGTCCATCAGGCAGTCGTAGGCGTCGCGCAGCCGGTCGATGCCGATGCCCAGGCGCAGGCCGCCGCCGACGTCGTCGAAGCCGAGCTTCGCCTGCGCGAGTCCGAGATCGGCGAGCGCGCGATTGAGCACGCTCGCCATGTCGAACGCGTACTGCCTGCGCGCGTTCGCGATCCAGGCCGCGTCGCGCCCGCTCTGCGGGATGAAGCGGTCGATGTCCGCGGCGTTCGGCGCGAGGTCGAGCGGCATCATCACCGCGCGGAACGGCCGGATGTCTTCGATCCAGGTCGGCAGGGTGAGGAAGCTGGCGAGGTAGTAATCGGCCACGATCAGCACCGGCTTGTCCGGCGCGCGGCGCGAGACGACCACCGCGTAGGGCCGCGGCTCGTCGGACTTGTGCGCCGTGGCGTTGAAGCCGGAGAGGTAGTAGACGTTGTACGGCTGGGTGACGACGAGGCCTTCGATGTCGCGGCTGCCCATGGCCTGCACCAGGCGGTCGAGGTTGCAGTGCGGCGCGGGCGCGGTCATCGGCTCATCTCTTCAGATCGCCTGGTCGCGCGGCAAAAGCATGATGCGCGGCAGGTTGACGTGGGGCGGCTGGTCGAGCGCGAATAGTACGCAGCGCGCCACGTCCGCCGGCGTGAGCGGCTCGGCGACGTCGGGCAGCACGCCTTCCTTCTTCGCGATGTCGCGGTGCAGGTCGGTGCGCACCAGGCCCGGCTCGACCGTGGTGATGCGAATGCCGCTGCCGGCGAGCTCGAGGCGCAGTGCTTCCGAGAGCGCTTCGACCGCGTGCTTGGTCCCTGCATAGGCGCCGATCTGCGCGCGCACCTTGGTGCCGAGCACGCTGCCGGTGTTGATCAGGTGGCCGCTGCCGCGGCCGCGGAAATGCTTCACCGCGAGATGCGCGACGCGGAACGCCGCCTCGACATTCACCCGCACCATCGCGCACACGGTGTCGATGTCGATCTCGTCGATCGGCCCGGTCGCGACGCGCCCGGCGTTGTTGACCACGATGTCGAGCCCGCCGGTCTGCGCGACCGCGCGCGCGAACAGATCATTGGCGAACGCCGCGTCGCTGATCTCGCCAGGGATCGCGACGCAATCGGGCAGTCGCTTGGCGTGCCCGGCGAGGAGCTCGGCGCGCCGCCCACTGATCACGAGGCGCACTCCGGCCTTAGCGAGCGACTCGGCCACCGCAAGCCCGATCCCGCTGGTCGCGCCGGTGATGAGCGCCGCTTTGCCCTTCAGGTCCATGCCGCCCCTCCCGCGAACGATGCTAGTGCCCCGCCGAAATGCCGTCAAAGTTATCCACCGGGGTCAGACCCCTGTGGATAAGTCGCCACCTGCCGGCGGCAAAGCGCTATGCTGGCCGTCTCGTGCCCTGGGGGAGGGAGCATGAGCTCTGAATCGCTGCGTATCGACGCCCGCTACTGCGGCCCGCCGCGCTCGGGCAACGGGGGCTATGTCTGCGGCCGGCTGGCCGATGCCATCGACGGGCCGGTGGCGGTGCGCCTCAAGGCGCCGCCGCCGCTCGATGCCGATCTGCGCATGGAGCAGGCCGCCGGTACCGCGCGACTCCTTGCGGGCGATACGCTGATCGCCGAAGCGCGCCGCGCCGAGCTCGATCTCGCGCCGCCCGCGCCGCCTTCGTACGCGGAGGCGGAAGCCTCATCCAAATCCTATCCGGGCTTCGCGCGCCATCCCTTTCCGCGCTGCTTCGCCTGCGGCCCGCAGCGCACCCCGGGCGACGGGCTGTGCATCTTTCCCGGCCCGCCGGACGCGGACGGCGTCGTCGCTTCGCCGTGGATCGCGCACGCGGCGTTCGCCGACGGCGGTGCGGTGCGCAA
>JAJDNJ010000178.1 GCA_022340705.1 Betaproteobacteria bacterium | reverse complement strand
CACGGCCTGTGGGAATTTCTCCTGCATGGTCTGGCCGGAAACGCGTTCTGGCTCGCGCTCGGCGGCGCGCTGGTGTCCTGGTACCTGTACACGATCCGCGTCGACCTGCCCAAGCGCATCGCCATCGCGTTCGGCCCGCTCTACGCGCTCGTCGAGCGCAAGTACGGCTTCGACGAGCTCTACGCCTGGCTGTTCGCGGGCGGGGCCCGCGCGATCGGCCGCGGCCTGTGGCGCGGCGGCGACCAGGCGTTCATCGACGGCGTGGTGATTAACGGCTCGGCGCGCCTGATGGGCTGGTTCGCCGGCGTCGTGCGCCAGCTGCAGTCCGGTTTCCTCTACCGCTATGCGTTCGCGATGCTGCTCGGCGTGCTCGGGCTGATGTGGGTGCTGCGCATCTTCAAGTCCTGATCGATGGCCTCCGGCGTCCCTTACCTGTCGCTCGCCATCTGGGTCCCGGTGCTCGCCGGGCTGCTCGTGCTCGCCACCGGCGGGGAGCGCAATGCGCCGCTGCAGCGCGCGTTTGCGCTGGTCGGCGCGCTGGTCGGCTTCCTCGTCACGATCCCGCTCTACACCGGCTTCGACATCCACTCCGGCGGGATGCAGTTCGTCGAGTTCGCGCCCTGGATCGATCGCTTCAACGTGAACTACCACCTCGGCGTCGACGGCATCAGCGTGCTGTTCATCCTGCTGAACAGCTTCATCACGATCCTCGTCGTGATTGCCGGCTGGAGCGTGATCGAGAGCCGCGTGGCCCAGTACTACGCGTCCTTCCTGCTGCTGTCCGGGATCATGAACGGGGTGTTCGCGGCGCTCGACGGGGTCCTGTTCTACGTGTTCTTCGAGGCCACCCTGATTCCGATGTTCATCATCATCGGCGTGTGGGGCGGGCCGAACCGCGTCTACGCGGCGGTCAAGTTCTTTCTGTACACGCTGGCCGGCTCGCTGCTGATGCTGGTCACCGTGCTGTACCTGTACAACAGCTCCGGCGGCAGCTTCGCGATCCTCGACTGGCACCAGCTGCCGATCGGTCTGGGCGTCCAGGTGCTGCTGTTCTTCGGCTTCCTCCTCGCGTTCGCGGTCAAGGTGCCGATGTGGCCGGTGCATACCTGGCTTCCGGACGCGCACGTCGAGGCGCCCACCGGCGGCTCGGTGGTGCTGGCGGCGATCATGCTGAAGCTGGGTGCCTACGGGTTCATCCGCTTCACGCTGCCGATCCTGCCCGACGCCTCGCGCGAGCTGGCCTGGTTCATGATCGCGCTGTCGCTGATCGCGGTGGTCTACATCGGGCTGGTCGCGCTGGTGCAGACCGACATGAAGAAGCTGATCGCTTACTCATCGATCTCGCACATGGGTTTCGTCACCCTGGGCTTCTTCGTCTTCAATGCCTACGGGGTCGAGGGTGGCCTGGTGCAGATGATCTCGCACGGCTTCATCTCGGCCGCGATGTTCCTCTGCGTCGGGGTGATGTACGACCGCATGCACTCGCGTCTGATCTCCGATTACGGCGGTGTGGTCAACACGATGCCGAAATTCGCCACGCTGATGATGCTGTTTGCGATGGCGAACAGCGGTCTGCCCGCGACGAGCGGATTCGTCGGTGAGTTCATGGTCATCATGGGTGCAATGAAGTCGAGCTTCTGGATCGCGCTCGTTGCGGCGTCGACGATGGTGTTCGGCGCGGCTTACACTCTGTGGATGTACAAGCGCGTGATCTTCGGCGCGGTGGGCAACGAGCGCGTCGCAGCGCTCGCGGACCTCAACCCGCGCGAGTTCGTCGTGCTTGGTCTGCTCGCCGCCGCAGTGCTGTTCATGGGACTGTATCCGCTGCCGTTCACCGAGGTGATGCACGCCTCGGTGGCCGAGCTTCTGCGCCACGTGGCCGCCTCCAAGATCTGAACGACCATGGCCAGCGCCAATACGATCGCTTTCATCGACCATCTCCCGGTGCTGCCCGAGGTCATCGTCCTGGCCGGCACCTCGGCGCTGCTGATCGGCGACCGCTTCGTGAAGAGCGCGCGCCGCACGGCCTCCTACGTCGGCGCGCAGCTGATCCTGCTGCTCGCAGTGCTGGCGAGCCTGTTCGTAATGCGCGGAACCGGTGCCTCGCAGCTGATTATCTTCAACGGGCTGTTCGTCGCCGACGCAATGGCCAACGTGCTCAAGCTGTTCGCCTATGTGGCGGTCGGCGCCGCGCTGGTGTACTCGCGCCAGTACCTGCTCGACCGCGGGCTGTTCAGGGGCGAGTTTCTCGCGCTGCTGCTGTTCGCCCTGCTCGGCGTCATGATCATGATCAGCGCGAACAGCTTCCTTACGCTGTACCTCGGGCTCGAGCTGCTGTCGCTCTGCCTCTATTCGATGGTCGCGCTCAACCGCGACTCGCCGACCTCGATCGAGGCGGCGATGAAGTACTTCGTGCTCGGCGCGCTGGCCTCGGGCCTGCTGCTCTACGGCATGTCGATGATCTACGGCGCGACCGGCAGCCTGACGATATCCGAGATCGCGCAGCGCCTCGGCCCGCTCGCGGAGAGCACGACCGATCGCACGTTCCTGGTCTTCGGGCTGGTGTTCATCGTGGCCGGCATCGCGTTCAAGCTCGGCGTCGTGCCGTTCCATATGTGGATCCCGGACGTCTACCACGGTGCGCCGACGGCGGTGACGCTGGTCATCGGCTCGGTGCCGAAGCTCGCGGCCTTCGCGATGGCAATCCGCCTGCTGGTGAACGGCCTGCTCGATCTGGCGCTCGATTGGCAGCAGATGCTCGCGGTGCTCGCGGTGCTGTCGATGGCGCTCGGCAACATCGCCGCGATCGCGCAGTCGAATCTGAAGCGCATGCTCGCCTACTCGACGATCGCGCACATGGGCTTCATGCTGCTTGGCCTGCTCTCGGGAGTGGTCGGCGGGAACACGCTCAATGCGCCGGACGCCTACGCCGCGTCCATGTTCTACGTCGTCGTCTACGTGCTGATGTCGCTCGGTGCCTTCGGCATGCTGCTCTACATGTCGCATGCCGGCTTCGACTGCGAGCGGCTCGACGACATGAAAGGGCTCAACCGGCGCAATCCCTGGTACGCATTCCTGATGCTGGTGCTGATGTTCTCTCTCGCCGGCATCCCGCCGACCGCGGGCTTCTATGCCAAGCTCGCGGTGATCTCCGCCGCGGTCGATGCCGGGCAGATCGGGCTCGCGGTCACCGCGGTGCTCCTGTCGCTGATTGGCGCGTTCTACTATCTGCGCATCGTCAAGCTGATGTACTTCGACGATCCCGAGCTGGCGACGCCGGTCAAGGGCCCGGTCGAGATGCGCGTGCTGCTCTCGGCGAACGGCCTGGCCCTGCTCGTGTTCGGCATCTTGCCCGGCGGGTTGATGCAGATCTGCTTCGTGGCTATCCAAGCGCTGCGCTGAGCCCGACGCCGGCGTGTCGCGCCCCGAATCCTCCGCCGACCCGCAGCTCGCCGAAACCTTCGTCGAGGGCGACGAAGTCTATTCTGGGGTGCTGCTCCACGTGCGGCGCGACGTCGTGCGCCTGCCGAGCGGGCGCACCGCGGTGCGCGAATACATCCGCCACCCGGGTGCGGCGGTGGTGGTGGCGCTGTTCGACGATGAGCGCGTGCTGCTCGAGCGCCAATACCGCTATCCGCACGCCCGCGTCATGGTCGAGCTGCCGGCCGGCAAGCTCGACCCGGGCGAGCCGCATCTGGCGACCGCGCAGCGCGAGCTGCGCGAGGAGACCGGATATGTCGCACGCGAATGGCGGCGCCTGGGCGCGATCCACCCCTCGGTCGCGTACACCGACGAGCTGATCGAGATCTATCTCGCGCGCGGCCTCGAGCAGCGCGGCGCGAAGCTTGACGACGACGAGTTTCTCGAGACCTTCAAACTGCCGTTCGGCGAGGCGCTTGACTGGGTGGCGCAGGGCAGGATCACCGACGCGAAGTCGGTTGCCGGGCTGCTCTGGGTGAGGACCTTCCTCCTGCGTTAGGAGGGGAGGCCCTCACCCGGTCCAGCTTCCTATTCGTTTTTCTCTGCTTTTTCTCCGCGTTTTCGTCGCGCCCGCTCAGCCGCACTGGCCCACATAGCCGCAGGCCGTGCAGTAGTCGCAGCCGTCCTTGCGGATCATGGTGTGGTTGCCGCATTCCGGGCATTGGCCGCCCTGCATGACGCGCGCGCGCCCGGGCGCCGGCGATTCGAGGATGCCCATCTCGCGCCGCGGCAGCCCGCTCTCGTCGAGAATGCCGAGCATCGCGTAGCGGTGCAGGATCAGGCGCGCGAGATAAGACACGGTCGACGGAAAGGTTTCCTGCTTGCGGCTGCCAGGCACGAACGCCATGAAATCGCCCAGCGGCTCCGGAAAGTCGAGCAGCTTGCGCAGCTTCATCCCGATCCAGGCCGGGTCGAGCACGCGCATGTCGAGCGACAGGATCTTGCACAGGCCGTCCAGGGCGCGCGGGTACTCGCCCGAGAGCCACATCGAGTAGGGGCGCGTCATCCCGTCGGGCAGGGTGATCTCCTTCAGGCCGAGGACGAAGTCGTCCCCGGTGCGCGGGTTGAGCACGTCGACCGTCCAGGACATCGTCCCGTCGGTGCCGGTCTTCGGCTCCTTGCGGCTGAACATGGTGTCGAGCACGGGCGTTGGCGCGCCGTCCTCGTCGAGCGCGCCGAGCTGCTCGCAGCGCCAGCGCACCACCTGGGCGAACGCCGCGACCACCGAGGGCGTGCGCTTGCGCTCGCCGTGCGGCGGAAAGGGCATGTCGAAGGCATCGTCGCCCGCGGCCTTGGCCAGCGTTTCCAGCTTCAGCTTGAGCCAGCCATGGTCGTTGGCGCGCATGTCCATCGACAGCGTCTTGGCCAGCGCGCCCAGGCCGCGCGGCTGCTCGCTGCCGTTGACCCAGACCTCGAAGGCATGCGGCTTGCCGTTCTCGACGTGGCCGACGAACACCGCGAAGTGGTACTGCGGGTGCTCGATCATGTAGGTCCAGGCGACATTGCCGGCCGCGAGCTCGGGCCGGCCCGGCCAGCGCAGGCTCGCCAGGACCGGCTCGGGCACCGATTTGATCTCGATGCGCCGGTTGAAGTCGTCGGTGCGGAAGTCCTGCGGCTGCGCCAGCGACGCCGCCTGCGCAGCCTCCGCGCCCGCGGGCTTTTCGACCGAAAGCACCGCGCCGAGCACCTTGTTCGGGCGGTAGGTGGCGAGTCCCTTGAGCCCCGACTTCCAGGCTTCGAAATACAGGTCCTGGAAGTCCTCGTAGGGGTAGTCCTCCGGGACATTCACCGTCTTGGAGATGCTGGTGTCGACGTAGGGCGCCACCGCGGCCACCATCTTCTCGTGCGCCGCCGCACTGATCTCGAGCGCGGTGACGAAATAGGGCGGCAGCTGCTCGACGTTTCCGCCCATATGGCGGTACAGGCGCCAGGCATGGTCCTCGACCGGAAACTCCTTCAGCGTGCCGTCGGCCATGCGCTTCTTGCGCGTATAGGTCCAGGAAAACGGCGGTTCGATCCCGTTCGAGGCGTTGTCGGCGAACGCGAGACTGATGGTCCCGGTGGGCGCGATCGAAAGCAGGTGACTGTTGCGCAGCCCATGCTTGCGGATGCGCTCTTTCAGCTCGTCCGGCAGCCGCGTCGCGAAGCTGGTGCCCGACAGGTAGAGGTCGGCGTTGAACAGCGGGAAGGCACCGCGTTCGCGCGCGAGCTCGCTCGAGGCGCGATACGCGGCATCGCGCATCCGCTCCGCGATCTGCGCCGCGAGGCTGCGCGCTTCGGGGGTGTCGTAGCGCTCGCGCAGCATGATCAGCGCATCGCCCAGGCCGGTGAAGCCCAGGCCCACGCGACGCTTGGCCATCGCTTCGGCGTGCTGCTGCTCGAGCGGCCAGGCGGTGACCTCGAGCACGTTGTCGAGCATGCGCACCGAGGCCTCGACTACTTTGGCGAAGCGCTCGAAGTCGAATGCGGCCTGCTCGCTTAACGGCGCGCGGACAAAATGGGTGAGATCGATCGAGCCGAGGCAGCAGCAGCCGTAGGGCGGCAGAGGCTGCTCCGCACAGGGGTTGGTTGCCTCGATGGTCTCGCAGTAATTGAGGTTGTTGTCGCGATTGATGCGGTCGAGAAACAGGATGCCCGGCTCGGCATGATCGTAGGTCGAGCGCATGATCTGTTCCCACAGGTCGCGCGCACGCAGCTTGCGGTACACCCACAGGCCGTCGTCGCGCTGGTATGCACCGGTCGAGAGCTGGTCGGCCCCCGGCTTCGCACGGTGCAACAGCTCGACGTCACCGTCCTTCTCGACCGCGAGCATGAACTCGTCGGTCACCCCGACCGAAATGTTGAAGTTGGTCAGCTCGCCGAGATCCTTGGCGTGGATGAATTCCTCCACATCTGGATGGTCGCAGCGCAGCACACCCATCTGCGCGCCGCGCCGTGCACCGGCCGATTCGACGGTCTCGCAGGAACGATCGAACACGCGCATATAGGACACGGGCCCGCTCGCCCGCGAGTGCGTTCCCTTGACCTCCGCCCCCTTCGGGCGGATCGAGGAAAAGTCGTAGCCCACGCCGCCGCCACGCCGCATGGTTTCCGCGGCCTCCTGCAGCG
The DNA here is from genome assembly GCA_022340705.1 of Betaproteobacteria bacterium. Classification (GTDB taxonomy): domain Bacteria; phylum Pseudomonadota; class Gammaproteobacteria; order Burkholderiales; family SG8-39; genus SG8-39. The sequence continues at coordinate 5,154 of JAJDNJ010000178.1, read as the reverse complement.
CCGTGTAGATCCCGGGGCGGCCGTCGACGATCTCCGAGATCGAGTCGCCCACCGGCTGGACGAAGCAGTTGATCAGCGTCGCCTGCATCTGGATGCCGGCGGCCGAGTTGATGCGGCCCGCGGGAATGAAGCCTTCCTCGAGCGCCGCGAGAAAGCGCTTTTCCCACAGCGCGCGCTGCTCCTCAGGCTCGACCTGCGCGAGCGCACGCGCCACGCGCCGCCGCACGGCTTCGATCGTGCGCTCCTTGCCTTTCGCGTATTTCTCGATCAACGCATCGCGGCAGATTTCCTGCGGCGGGAGATCCTGCTTCGCAATGACTGCCAGCGTGCCGGTTTGGGGTGTGTCCATCGTCTGATCCGGTCTTGTTGGGGATTACAGGAGGCGCTAAGGGTACCGGTCTTGTGGCCGGCTGTCGGGTCAGATTTGTCGATTTCTTGTCGATCGTCAAGTGTTGCGTGTATCCCTTTGAATACACAATATTTCGTTCAATTCCGGATGAAAGATACTATATCTAGTAGGTCACGCGCCTTTTCCGGGACCCCGCGGCGCGCGCCTCGATGGCCAAAAACGCAAGCCCGACCTGCGCTTGATGCGCCCAAACCAGGCGTTGCACGCAGGGCGCACTCAGCCCACAGTTAGGCTGTATAAATATACAGCGGTTGGGGTGGCGGCTCAAGCCGCCGCAGGATGCGCGGGCGTGACCGGCGCAGCCGACCGATTACGCGGCCGGCACCGCGCCCGCGACGCGCGCTCCGATCTCCTGGCGCGCGCGCTTGAGCATGTCGGCGATCTGGACATGGCCGAAGCGCAGCGCCAGCTCGGCCGGCGTGTCTCCGCCCTTGGTCAGCAGGTTCGGATCAGCGCCGCTGCGCAGCAGCAGCTCGACCATGCGCGGATTGCCCTTCATCGACGCATAGGCGAGCGGGGTATAGCCTTTGTCGTTGTGCATGTTCGGGTCGAAATTCATCGACAGCACCTTGGCGGCGTAGGCGACGTTGTTGCGCTCGATACCGTAGAACATCGCGTAGATCGCCTCGGGGCTCGCTTCCTTCGGCCTCGGCTCGAGCCCGGTGGGCAGCATCTTGACCACGTAGTTGATGAGCGAAACGCCCACCAGAGTGACCAGCGCGAGGATCAGCGGCACCTTCGAGATGTCGAGTCCGGTGGCGATCTGGTCGGGGAGGTTCGCGCCGACGATAAGGAGCACGACGGCGAGGAAGAAGAAGAACTTGAGGTAGAGAAACAGGCCGACGATCACGACGCAGGCGAGCACCGCGAGCAGGGCGTTCGGATTCATGCCGAGCGATTCCTCGACGTACTCCGTCGGCAGGTTCGCCAGCACCGCGGTGATCGTGATCAGGCCAAACAGGATCAGATCGCGAATCCGCAGTCCGGTAAGGAAATCGATCTTCTCTCTGGCCATTCAAGGGCTCCCGCCGCCCAATCGCGTGCGTATCGCGCTGATTCTGAAGGGGTTAAACGGTGCTGGCAAGTGCACACTTGGCGCGAAGCATTTAGAATCCGCCTGTTCATCGGAAACCGTGCATTGTGCGCATGTCGAAGGCGTTCGTACGCGAAGACGACGCGGCGCAGCCGGAAGCGGCCCCCGCCGATCCGGCGCCGCTGCCCGGCCGCAGGAACTACATTACGCCTGCGGGCTACGCACGCTTGAAGGCCGAGCTGCGCGCGCTGGTCGAGGCCGAGCGCCCCGAGGTCGTGCGCACCGTGTCCTGGGCGGCCTCCAACGGCGATCGCTCCGAAAACGGGGACTACATCTACGGCAAGAAACGGCTGCGCGAGATCGATCGCCGCGTGCGTTTTCTGATCAAGCGTCTCGAATCGGCCGAGGTGGTCGACAATGCCGGACGCGATTCCGATCAGGTGTTTTTCGGCGCGACCGTGCAGCTGCGCTCTTCGGCGGGCGATGAGCGGCGCCTGACGATCGTCGGCGCGGACGAGGTCGACACCGCGCGCGGACGGATTTCCTGGGTTGCGCCGATTGCGCGGGCCCTGCTCAAGGCGCGGATCGGCGACGAAGTCAGCTTTCATTCGCCCGCAGGACGCGAGCGGCTCGAGGTTCTGGACGTGCAGTACCCCCCGATCGACTGACTGGAGAGTCCGAATGAGCATGTTGAAGGAATTCCGCGAATTCGCGGTGAAGGGAAACGTGGTCGACCTCGCCGTCGCGGTGATCATCGGCGGCGCATTTGGCAAGATCGTGAGTTCGCTCGTCGGCGACGTCGTCATGCCGCTGGTCGGCGCATTGCTCGGCGGCGTGAACTTCGCCGGGCTCGCGTTCAAGATCGGCTCGGCGACGGTCCTTTACGGCAAGTTTCTGCAAAGCTGCGTCGACTTCCTGATCATCGCCTGGGTGATCTTCCTCGCCGTCAAGCTGATCAACCGCCTCAAGCGCGAGCAGCCGACGGAGGCCGCGCCCGCGGCGCCGCCGCGTCAGGAGGTGCTGCTCGAGGAGATCCGCGATCTGCTGAGATCGCGAGGCTGAACGATCAGTCGGACGGGAAATCGCCCGCGGCAACGAGGGAGAGCCGCTTCGGGTCGAGATGGCGGCGCAGGGCGGCTTGGATCTGCTCCGGGGTCAGCGCGCGGATGCGCGCCTCGAAGGCAATGTCCCACTCGAAGGTCCGCCCGAGGTGCTCGTACCAGGCCAGGCGCCGCGCGAGCGATGCGTCGCGCGAGCGCGCGATGCGCCGCGCCTGCAGCAGGCCGCTCTTCGCGGCTTCGACTTCTTCCGCGCTGAAGCCGCGCGCGAGCGCGCGCGCGAGTTCCTCGTCGACCGCCGTCTCGACCCGGGTGAGGTTCTGCGGCGCGAAGATCGCCGCCAGCCCGAAGCGCGCGACCTTGTCGCGGCGTCCGGCCTGGAACCAGGAATACACGCTGTAGGACAGGCCTTCCTTTTCGCGGATGCGCTGGGTGAGACGCGAGGTGGCGGTCCCGCCCAGCAGGTAATTGCCGAGCACCATTGCCGGGAAATCCGGGTCGTCGTCGCGCATCGCGATGTTCTGCCCGCCGCGTAGCGTGGCGTTCGCCTTGCCGCCGATCGCAACGCTACGCTGGATCGTCGACACGTCGAAATAGCGCGCCGGAATGCGCTCGTAGGGACGCGGGTTCTTCCAGGCGCCGAACAGCGTTTCGAGACGCTCGGCGACCGCGTCCGGATCGAAGTCACCGACGAGCGCGATGCTCGCGCCGGTGGCGCCCACCAGGTCGCGGTAGCAGCCTTCGACCTGCGCGAGCGTCAGGTCGCGCAGCGCCTGCACGCGCTCGTCGATCGTGCGCTCGGCGAGCGGATGACCTTCGGGGTAGGGGCTGAGGTGGCGGTTTAGGCGGATGCCGGCCACCGTGCCCGGATCCTTGCGCTCGGCTTCGGTCCCGGTAATCGCGGTGCGCTTGAGCTCGGCGAACTCCGCCGGCGCAAACGCCGGCTCCTGGAACACTTCGGCGACCAGGCCGAGCGCCTCGGCGAGGCGGTCGCTGCGCACTTCGAGCACTGCGCCATCCGCGCTGATGCCGACCGACGCGTTGAGGTGCTCGAAGGCGTCGCTCAGCTCGCCGCGCGTGTGCTTGCGGGTACCGCGCATCAGCATGCTGCCCGCCAGGCTGCAGGCGAGCGAGCGGCCGGTGAGGCTTTTCTCGTCGCCCCAGTAGAGGTTCATCACCAGGTTGACGCGTCTGCCGCGGGTTTTCTTCGGCAGCAGCGCGAGCTGGATATCGTTCGGCAGGCGGCGCCGGATGACGCGCGCTTCGATGTTCTTGGGCGAAGCCTCGAACTGTTCGCCGTGCGCCACCTGCTCGGTTTGCTGCAGCGACGCGATCGCCGAGCGCAGATCGGGTGCCGGCGGGATCTGCACGCGCTCGGGACTCGCGGTGGGGATGAATTCGCCCAGCACGCGGTTCGCCGGCTTGAGATAGGCGAGCGCGACGCGCTGCACCTGGTCGACGGTCACTTTGCGCAGGCGGTCGCGGTAGAGATAGTACAGACGCCAGTCGCCGAGCGCCGAGAACTCCGACAGCGCCTGCACCAGACCGAGCACGTCGGCATCGGTCTGCTCGAAATCGTTCAGCAGCTCGGTCTTCGCGCGCGCGACCTCCTCCTGGCGGACCGGATCGCTCGCGATGCCCTCGAGCGTCGCGAGCAGCGCGGTGCGCGCCGCATCGAGCGAGGCGCTCTTGTCGAGGCGCGCGCCATAGAACATGACGCCGGGATCGTGCAATCCGCGCTCGGCGCCCCAGGCTGCGCTCGCCAGCCCGCTTTGCACCAGCGCGCGGTACAGACGGCCGTTCGGCGTGTTGCCGAGCACGCGCACCAGCACGTCGATCGCCGGGTAGCTCGGATCGCTCGCCGCCGGCACGCGGTACATCGCCGCCACGATCTGGGTGTCGCCGGTGCGCCGCAGCGTCACCGAGCGCTCGCCATCCGCCGACGGTTCCACCGTGTAGAGCGCGGGCATCGGCTGCGCCGGACGCGGGATCGGGCCGAAATACTTTGCGATCAGCGCGAGCGCCCGATCGACGTCGAAGCGACCGGCCACGATCAGCACCGCGTTGTCGGGCCGGTACCAGGTCCTGTAGAACGCCTGCAGGCGGTCGATCGGCACGCGCTCGATGTTCGAGCGCGAGCCGATGATCGGGAAGCCGTAGTTGTGCCAGGAGAACGCCAGGCGCTGCATGCGCTGGTAGAGCACCGCGCCCGGATTGTTCTCGCCCATCTCGAACTCGTTGCGCACCACGGTCATCTCGCTGTCGAGATCCGCCTTCGCAATGCGCGCGTTGACCATCCGGTCGGCTTCCATGCCGAGCGCCCAGTCGAGGTTGTCCTCGCTCGCGGTGAGCGTCTCGTAGTAGTTGGTGCGATCGAACGAGGTGGTTCCGTTCCAGCGCGCACCGCGCGCTTCCGCCTCTTCCTTGACGTCGGGGTGGCTCGGCGTGCCCTTGAACAGCATGTGCTCGAGGAGGTGCGCCATGCCTTTTTCGCCGTAGCTTTCGTGGCGCGAGCCGACCAGGTAGGTGATGTGCACCGTGACCGTGTCGACGCCGGGTGCCGGCACGAGCAGCACGCGCAGCCCGTTGTCGAGGCGGTACTCGCTGATGCCCTCGAACGAGGCGACCTTGCGCGGCAGCTCGGCGGCCTGCGC
>JAJDNJ010000167.1 GCA_022340705.1 Betaproteobacteria bacterium | reverse complement strand
CTAGCGCAGCACGCGCTTGAGCGTCTTGCCCATCTCCGCCGGGTTGCGCGTGACGGTGATGCCGCAGTCCTCCATCACCTCGAGCTTGGCCTGCGCAGTGCCCTTGCCGCCCGAGATGATCGCGCCGGCGTGGCCCATGCGCTTGCCCGGCGGCGCGGTGATGCCGGCGATGAAGCCGACCACGGGTTTTTTCATGTTGCCCTTCACCCAGCGCGCGGCGTCCTCCTCGTCGGAGCCGCCGATCTCGCCGATCATGATCACCGCGTCGGTGTCCGGATCGTCGTTGAACAGCTTCATCACGTCGACATGCTTCATGCCGTTCACCGGGTCGCCGCCGATGCCGACCGCGCTCGACTGGCCGATGCCGAGCTCGCTGAGCTGGCCGACCGCCTCGTAGGTGAGCGTGCCCGAGCGCGACACCACGCCGACGCGCCCCTTCTTGTGGATATGGCCCGGCATGATGCCGATCTTGAGCTCGTCGGGCGTGATCACCCCGGGGCAGTTCGGACCGACGAGGCGCGTGCGGCGGTGCTCCTGGCGCATGCGCTCGCGCACCCGGATCATGTCGCGTACCGGGATGCCCTCGGTGATGCAGATCACGAGGTCGAGGTCGGCCTCGACCGCCTCCCAGATCGCCCCTGCCGCGCCCGCCGGCGGCACGTAGATCACCGACACGTTGGCGCCGGTCTGCGCCTTGGCGTCGCGCACGCTGGCGTAGATCGGAATGCCCTCGAAGTTCTCGCCCGCGCGCGTGGGATGCACGCCGGCGACGTAGCAGGCCTTGCCGTTGGCATAGGCGCGGCTGGTGCGGGTGTGGAACTGCCCGGTCTTGCCGGTGATCCCCTGGGTCATGACCCGGGTGTTGCGGTCGATCAGGATGCTCATTTCTTCTTCGCCTTCTTTGCCTTCTTCACCTTCTTCGCCGCGCGCTTCTTTTTCGCGGCGGGCTTGTTCTTGGCTGCGGTCCGTTGTTTCGGCCTGGTCGGTTGCGGGCGCTTCTTACCCGGCGCCTCCCCCTTCTTCTTCGCCGGCGCCCTCTTTTTCTTCGCCGCAGCCTTCTTGTTAGGCGCACTACGCTTGCGCGCTGCCTTCGTCCTGGCCGGGCCCTTGAGCGCGGCGACCACGCGCTGCGCCGCCTGAGCCATGTTGTCGGCCGAGATGATCGGCAGCCCGGAATCCTTCAGGATCTTCTTGCCGAGGTCCTCGTTGGTGCCTTTCATGCGCACCACCAGCGGCACCGCGAGGTGCACCTCGCGCGCCGCGGCGACCACGCCTTCGGCGATGGTGTCGCACTTCATGATGCCGCCGAAGATGTTGACCAGTATCGCCTTCACCTTCGGGTTGGAGAGCATGATCTTGAACGCCGCGGTCACCTTTTCGGTGGTCGCGCCCCCGCCGACGTCGAGAAAGTTGGCCGGCTCGCCGCCGAACAGCTTGATCGTGTCCATCGTCGCCATCGCGAGGCCCGCGCCGTTCACCATGCAACCGATCGTGCCGTCGAGCGAGATGTAGGACAGGTCGAACTTGGACGCCTCGATCTCGAGCGGGTCCTCCTCGTCGAGGTCGCGCATCGCGACGATTTCGGGATGGCGGAAGAGCGCGTTGTCGTCGAAATTGAGCTTGGCGTCGAGCGCCAGCACGCCCCCGTCGCCGGTCAGGATCAGCGGGTTGATCTCGGCAAGCGACGCATCGCACTCGTCGAAGCAGCGGTACAGGGCCTGCAGCAGCGCGCGCGCCTCGGGCAATGCCGAGTCCGGAATCCCGATCTTGCGCGCGACGCCCTCGGCCTCCGAATCCGTCAGCCCGCGCAGCGAATCGATGAACACGGTGTGGATCTTCTCCGGGTGGTGCGCGGCGACCTCCTCGATGTCCATGCCGCCCTCGCTCGAGGCCATCAGCGCAACGCGCTGCGTGCCGCGGTCGACCACCATGCCGACGTAGAGCTCGGTGGCAATGTCGGCGCCCTCTTCCACCAAAAGCCTGCGCACCCGCTGGCCTTCGGGCCCGGTCTGGTGCGTCACCAGCTGCATGCCGAGGATCTGCTTGGCGCGCGCGCGCACTTCGTCCGCCGATTTCGCCACCTTGACGCCGCCGCCCTTGCCGCGCCCGCCGGCGTGAATCTGCGCCTTCACCACCCAGACCGATCCGCCGAGCTTCTTCGCCGCGCCGACCGCCTCGTCGACCGTGAAGCAGGGAATGCCGCGCGGGGTGGCGACGCCGTATTTGCGAAACAGCTCCTTGCCCTGGTATTCGTGGATTTTCACTTCCTGTGATCTCCCTGGCGGGCGCCCGAGGCAGGCGGCGCGGCCCGGATTCTACAACGCTGCACTGATATCATTTTTCCATGTCCGCATCCCGCTGCATCCTCGCGCTCGACCAGGGCACGACCAGCTCGCGCGCGATCATCTTCGATGAGCGCGGCACGCCGATCGCCTCCGAGCAGCGCGAGTTCGAGCAGCACTATCCGCAGCCCGGCTGGGTCGAGCACGACCCGAAGGAAATCCTTCAGAGCCAGCGCGCCACCGCGCGCGAGGCGCTGCGCATGAGCGACCTCGAGGCGAGCGACCTGCTCGCGATCGGCATCAGCAACCAGCGCGAAACCACGATCGTCTGGGACCGGCAGACCGGCGAGCCGATCCACAACGCGATCGTCTGGCAGGACCGGCGCACCGCGTCGCTCTGCGAGCGCCTGCGCGCCGACGGGCTCGAGGGCCTGGTGCGCGAGAAGACCGGCCTCGTGATCGACCCCTACTTCAGCGCGACCAAGATCGCCTGGCTGCTCGACAACGTGCCCGACGCGCGCGCGCGCGCCGAGCGCGGCGAGCTCGCCTTCGGCACGGTCGACACCTGGCTCATCTGGCACCTCTCCGAGAACCGCACCCACGTCACCGATGTGTCGAACGCTTCGCGCACGATGCTGTTCAACATCCGCACGCTCGACTGGGACGAGGAGCTGCTTGCCGCGCTCAAGGTGCCGCGCGCGCTGCTGCCCGACGTGCACCCGTCGGCGCACTCATTTGCGATGGCGCCCAAGGGCTTTCTCGGCGCGCCGCTCATCATCGGCGGCGTGGCCGGCGACCAGCAGGCGGCGATGTTCGGCCAGGCCTGCCATCAGCCTGGCATGGCGAAGAACACCTACGGCACCGGCTGCTTCATGCTGCTGCACACGGGCAGCGAACCGGTCAAATCCGAATATGGCCTGGTGTCGACGCCCTGCGCGCACCTGAAGGAGAAGGAATACGCGCTCGAAGGCAGCGTGTTCGTCGCCGGCGCGGTGGTGCAGTGGCTGAGGGACGAGCTCGGCTTTTTCGAGTCCTCGGCCGAGGTCGAGGCGCTCGCCAACTCGGTGCTCGACTCGGGCGGCGTGTTCGTCGTGCCCGCATTCACCGGCCTGGGTGCGCCCTACTGGGACGCGCACGCGCGCGGCGCGATTCTGGGCCTCACGCGCGGCTCGTCGCGCGCGCACCTCGCGCGCGCCGCGCTCGAGTCGATCGCCTACCAGAGCGCCGACGTGCTCGACGCGATGCAGCGCGACTCGGGCATGACG
>JAJDNJ010000147.1 GCA_022340705.1 Betaproteobacteria bacterium | reverse complement strand
ACGCGCTCGGCCCGGCAAGAATTCTCACCATCCTCGAGGCGATGCATGCGCTCTATCAGGAGCCGCGCTATCGCCCGAGTCCCTGGCTGCGGCGCCGCGCGCGCCTCGGCATTTCGTTGCTCACCCCGGAATCCTGAACACCCGCGAGGCCGCCCATGCTCGATGCCTACATCTACGACGGACTGCGTTCCCCCATCGGCCGGCACGCCGGAAAGCTGGCGCCGCTGCGCCCGGACGACCTCGCCGGCGAGGTCATCAAGGAAGTCGTCGGCCGCAACCAGATCGAACCCACCGAGATCAGCGACGTGGTGCTCGGCTGCGTGACGCAGGCGGGCGAGGACTGCCGCAACGTCGCGCGCTTCGCCGCGCTGCTCTCGGGCCTGCCGCCGACGGTGCCCGGGGTGACGGTCAACCGGCTGTGCGCGAGCGGCCTGCAGGCCGTGACCGATGCGGCGCGTGCGATCACCTGCGGCGAGGGCGATCTGTACATCGCCGGCGGCGTCGAGAGCATGACGCGTGCGCCGTACGTCATGGGCAAGGCCGACAGCCCCTACAGCCGCAACGTCAAGCTGTACGACACCACCATTGGCTCACGCTTCACCAATCCGCGCTTCGCCAAGCAGTACGGCGACCACGCGATGCCGCAGACCGGCGACAACGTGGCCAAGGATTTCGGCATCACGCGCGAGGAGGCCGACGCCTTCGCCCTCGCTTCCCAAGTCAAGTACGCCAAAGCCGAGCAGGAAGGCTTTTACAAGGGCGAGATCCTGCCGGTTTCGCTGCCAGCGAAGAAAAAGGACGCGTCGCCGGAAACGGTCGCGCGCGACGAGCATCCGCGGCGCGACGCGACGGCGGAAGCGCTCGCCAAGCTGAAGCCCCTGTTCGAAGGCGGCGTGGTCACCGCAGGCAACGCCTCGGGAGTCAACGACGGCGCCGCGGCGCTGGTCGTCGGCAGCCGCGCCTGGGGCGAGAAGAAGGGCAAGAAGCCGATGGTGCGCGTCCTGGCGGCAGCCTCGGCCGCGGTCGAGCCGCGCATCATGGGCGTCGGCCCGGCCTATGCGATCCCGCTCGCCCTCGAGCGCGCCGGCCTCGCGCTCAAGGACATGGACATCATCGAGATCAACGAGGCGTTCGCCAGCCAGGTGCTCGGCTGCCTCAAGCTGATGAAGGTCGACTTCAAGGACCCGCGCGTCAATCCGAACGGCGGGGCGATCGCGATCGGCCACCCGCTCGGCTGCTCGGGCGCGCGTCTCGCGTTGACGGTCGCGCGCGAGATGCAGCAAAGCGGCGCGCGCTACGCCGCGGTGTCGCTGTGCATCGGCGTGGGTCAGGGTCTGGCCGTGATCCTCGAGAAGATGAACTGAGGAGGCCGCCATGAACGCGCCCGAGAAACCGAAGGCCAAGGCGGCATTCGTCTGGGACGACCCCCTGCTGCTCAACGCGCAGCTCGGCGAGGACGAGCGCATGGTGCGCGACGCGGCCGCCGCCTATTGTCAGGACAAGCTCGCGCCGCGCGTGCTCGAGATGTTCCGCACCGAGTCGAGCGATCCGTCGATCTTCCGCGAGATGGGCGAGCTCGGCCTGCTCGGCCCGACGATCCCAGCGCGCTACGGCGGCCCGGAGCTGAACTACGTGAGCTACGGCCTGATCGCGCGCGAAGTCGAGCGCGTCGACTCGGGCTACCGCTCGATGATGAGCGTGCAGTCCTCGCTCGTCATGGTGCCGATCCACGAGTTCGGCAACGAGGCCACCAAGCAGAAATACCTGCCGAAGCTTGCCTCGGGCGAGTGGATCGGCTGCTTCGGCCTGACCGAGCCGAATCACGGCTCCGATCCGGGCTCGATGACCACGCGCGCGAAATCCGTCAAGGGCGGCTACAGCCTGACCGGTTCGAAGATGTGGATCTCGAATTCGCCGATCGCCGACGTGTTCGTGGTCTGGGCGAAGGATGACGAGGGCGCAATCCGCGGCTACGTGCTCGACAAGGGCGCCAAGGGCCTGTCGGCGCCTGCGATCCACGGCAAGGTGGGACTGCGCGCCTCGATCACCGGCGAGGTGGTGATGGACAACGTCTTCTGCCCGGAGGAGAACGCGTTCCCCGAAGTGCGCGGCCTGAAGGGCCCGTTCACCTGCCTCAATTCCGCGCGCTACGGCATCGCCTGGGGCGCGCTCGGCGCGGCCGAGGACTGCTGGCATCGCGCGCGCCAGTACGTGCTCGACCGCAAGCAGTTCGGCCGGCCGCTCGCCGCGAATCAGCTGATTCAGAAAAAGCTCGCCGACATGCAGACCGAGATCACGCTCGGGCTGCAGGGCTGCCTGCGCCTCGGGCGTATGAAGGACGAAGGCACCGCGGCGGTCGAAACCACCTCGATCCTGAAGCGCAATTCCTGCGGCAAAGCGCTCGACATCGCGCGCCTGGCGCGCGACATGATGGGCGGCAACGGCATTTCGGACGAGTTCGGCGTCGCGCGCCATCTGGTCAACCTTGAGGTGGTCAACACCTACGAGGGCACGCACGACATCCACGCGCTGATCCTCGGGCGTGCGATGACCGGAATCCAAGCGTTCAGTTGAGCGTCTGAAACAACCGCAGGGCGGCGCGCGTCGCCCTGCGCTTATTGTGGAGCGCAGCATAAGGCGCTAGAATTCGCGCCCTTATGCATCAACGCCCGATCGGGCTCCCATGAAGCTCTTCCACGGGCTTCACTTCCGCAATCTCTACGGCGATGTCACCGGTGGCCTGACGGCGGCCGTCGTCGCACTGCCCCTCGCGATGGCCTTTGGCGTCGCCTCGGGCGCCGGCCCGATCGCGGGCATTTACGGAGCGATCTTCGTCGGGTTCTTCGCGTCGCTGTTCGGCGGTACACCCGCACAGGTCTCGGGTCCGACCGGCCCGATGACCGTAGTGATGGCCGCGGTGCTGACCCAGTACCTCGCGATGTTTCCGGACGACCCGGCCAAGGGGGCGGCGCTCGCGTTTACCGTCGTGATGCTCGGCGGACTGCTGCAGATCGCGCTCGGCTTGCTGCGCGTCGGGCGCTACATCGACTACGTGCCGGCGCCGGTGATCTCGGGCTTCATGTCGGGCATCGGTGTGATCATCATCCTGCTGCAGCTCTATCCGCTGCTCGGCTATCCGGTCGCGCACAGCCCGATCAAAGCCGCGGCCGGCCTGCCGGCGTTGCTCGCGCAGCCCAAGCTCAGCGTGCTCGGCTTCGGTCTGGCCACGCTCGCGATCGTGTTCTTCCTGCCCCGGCGCATCGCGCGCATCGTGCCCCCGCCGCTCGTCGCGCTCGTCATCGTCACCCTCGCCGTCGAGTTCCTCAAGCCGGGGCCCGAGGTCGCTCTGATCGGCGACATTCCGAGCGGATTTCCGCAAGCGCATGCGCCGACCATCACGATCGCGCTCCTGCCCAAGATCCTCGAATCGGCGATCACGCTCGCCCTGCTCGGCGCGATCGACTCGCTGCTCACTTCGCTCGTCGCCGACAACATCACGCGCACCCAGCACGACTCGAACCGCGAGCTGATCGGCCAGGGCATCGGCAACGCGATCGCCGGAGTGTTCGGCGGCCTGCCCGGCGCCGGCGCCACGATGCGCACGGTGATCAACGTGCGCTCGGGCGGGCGCACACCGATCTCCGGCGCGCTGCATGCGGTCGTGCTCCTCGCGCTGGTGCTCGGCCTCGGACCGCTCGCCGCGCACATCCCGCACGTCGTTCTCGCCGGGATCCTGATCAAAGTCGGAGTTGACATCATCGACTGGGACTACCTCAAGCGCCTGCGCTCGGCGCCGCGCGTCGGGCTGGCGATCATGCTCACGGTCCTGCTGATGACCGTGTTCGTCGACCTGATCACGGCGGTCGCCGTGGGCATGATCATCGCAAGCTTCGTGTTCATGAAGCGCATGACCGACATGCAGATCGCGAGCATGCGGCTGGTCAGCCGGCCGGAGGACGAGGCGCCGCTGTCCGATGCCGAGCGCGCGCTGTTGCGTGCCGCCGGCGGCCGCCTGCTGCTGTTTCACCTGAGCGGAGCGGTCAGCTTCTCGTCGGCGAAAGAGCTCGTGCGGCGCGCATCCAGCGTGGACGATTACGGCGTGCTGGTGCTCGATCTCACCGACGTCTCGGCGATCGACTACACCAGCTCGCGCGCGATCGAGGACATCATCGTCGACGCGCTGACGCGCACGCGCGCAGTCCACCTCTGCGGACTGCGCACCAAGGTGCAAAACGTGCTGGCGCGCGACGGCGTGTTGCGCCGCGTCCCGGCCGGAAACGTGCACAAGACGCGCGCCGCGGCGCTCGAGTCCGCCGCGGCAGCGCTGGGCGTGACGGCCGAAAGAATCGCTACTTCTTCATCCCCTGCGGGATGAACTCGAACTTCTGGCCGCCGACCGCGGCCTCGACCATGACGCCTTCCTTGGCCATGGTGAACACGACGACGCCGTTGCGATAATCGGCCGAAGCCGAGGCGCCGGATTTGGAAAGGACCGCCGAGGCGTTGGCGTCGAATTCGAGCTTGTTCGCGCGGAAGCGATCGAGCGCCGTCTTGTCCTGAAAGAAGATCACCTCGCTGTAGCTTTGCGCGCCGACCGTGGCGCCGACCGTGATCTGCGTCACCTTGGCCGTGCCGATCAGCTTGTTGCGCTCGAAGACCTGTCCGTAGCCTCCGCCGGCGGCAAGGACCACGCCGCCCTTTTCCAGATCCGGAAACACCGCATAGGCGTAGGCGCTTTTGAAGCGCTCCTTCATCGTCGGGTCTTTGAACTCGAACGCGGCGATGGTCTTCTTCACGTCGGCGCTGCGCACCTCCTGCGCGACCGCGAGCGGCGCGGATACGGCGAGCGATACGCCAGCGGCAACGATCCAGCGAATCAGATTGCTCATCTGCAGACTCCTCAATAACAAAGGTTCGAGCCGCGCCGGCAAAGGCCGGCGCAGACATTACTCAGTCGATGCGTCGATCGGCTGTTACTTCCCCTTCGGATGGAAGGTGAACTTTTGCCCGCCGATCGCCGCCTCAACCATCACGCCTTCCTTGGCGATGGTGAACACCGCGACGCCGTTGCGGTAGGGCGCGCTCGACGACGCGCCCGCTTTGGCGATGACGGCCGAGGCGTTCGCGTCGAACTCGAGCTTGTTGGCGCGGAACCGGTCGAGCGTCGCCTTGTTCTCGAAGAAGATAATCTCGCTGTAGTGCTGCACGCCGACCTGCGCGCCGATCGTGATCTGCGAGACTTCCGCGGTGCCGATCATGCGGCCGCGCTCGAACACATGGCCGTCGCCGCCGCCGCCGCCAATGATCACGCCGGCCTTGCCGAGGTCGGGAAATACCGCATAGCCGTGCGCGCGCTTGAAGCGCCCTTTGATCGACGGATCCTTGGCCTCGAAGGTCTTGATCGTCTCCTTCACCTGCGCGCTGGTGACCCCTTCCGCGGCCGCCATCGGCACGCCGATCACGAAGGCGAGACAAGCGCCGACAGCCCAGCGAATAACACTGTTCATAACATGAGCTCCAAAAGATTGGTGATGCAAGAATTATTACGCAACGCGCGAGCCGCGCACGCTCATCATAGTCGCCCGCGCAACGGGCGCAATCAGAATTTCGTATAACCGCCGTCGATGACGATCTGCTCGCCGGTGTGGTACGCCGAGGCGTCGCTCATCAGGTACACCGCGATCCCGCCGAAATCGTCCCAGCTGCCCCAGCGCCGCGCCGGGATGCGTGGCAGCACCGCCGCGCGAAACCTCTCGTCGCCGAATGCGCGCGCGGTCATCTCGGTCTCGATCCAGCCCGGCAGGATCGAGTTCACCCGGATCCGATAGCGCGCAAGCTCCACCGCCAGCGCTCTGACGTAGGCGGTCAGCGCGCCCTTGGACGCACCGTAGTGGCTGTTGCGCGCCGCGCCCTCGATCGCCGCCGTGCTCGCGGTCGACACCAGTACCCCGCCCTCGCCGCGCTCGGCCATGTGGCGCGCCGCCGCGCGAAAGGTCAGGAAGGTGCCCTCCAGGTTGACACGCAGGACACGGCGGAACTCGTCGAGCGTCATCTCGAGTAGCGGCGTCGGGCGCGCAGATACGCCGGCGTTCGCGAAGCAGGCGTCCACCTTGCCGAGCGCCGCGACCGACGCGGCGAAGGTCTTCTCGACCTGGGCCTCGTCGGTCACATCGCAGACGAAGGCTTCGACCGGGCCGGCCTCGGCGGCGAGCGTCGACTTGGCCTTCGCGGTCTTTTCTGCGTTCGAGCCCCAGATCGCGACGCGCGCCCCGGCGGCAATCAGCGCCTTCGCCATGCCGTAGCCGATGCCGCCGTTGCCACCCGTGATCACGGCGCTGCGGCCGCTCAGATCGAACGCTTTGTACATGCGGGCCTTCCCCCTGTATGAGAGGCGCAGTATACGGTCCACGCGATTGCCGTCGCGCGCGCGCAGCCACCATAATGTCGCCATCATGTGGCTGCGATTGTGCGTGGTGCTGCTCTGGGTGTTCGCCGGAATGGCGTTCGCCGCAGACGCGTCACGCCCGCAGTCCGAGATTCCCAACGGCGCGCTGCTCGTCGCGCGCCCCGGCCTGCGCGACCCGAACTTCCGCCAGACCGTCGTGCTGGTGACGCAACGCCCGGACGGCAGCACGGTCGGCGTCATCCTCAACCGCCCGACGGAGTTGGAGCTCGCGCCGCTGCTTCCCGAACTGCCCGCGGAGCAGTACCACGACGCGCTGTATTTCGGCGGCCCGGTCCTGCGCCAGACCGTGGTGGCGGTGTTCGAATCCGAGACGACCCCGGAGACGAGTGCGTTCCACGTTTTGAAGGGCGTCTACATGAGCATGCGCAAGGAGATCCTTGGGCAGCTGCTCGAGCACGACGGCGGCCGCTACCGCCTGTATCTCGGGTTTTCGGGCTGGGCCCCGGGCCAGCTCGAGAGCGAGTTCGCGCGCGAGGGCTGGTACCTGCTGCCGGCCGATCCGCAGGCGGTGTTCCGTGCCGACACGCGCGGTCTGTGGGAAGAGCTGGTGACGCGGGCCGTCGGACCGCGCGCCGAGGCGAAACACTGAAACCTCAAGCCCGGCCAGAGGCGGGAGTTGAAATGAAAAGCCCCGCCAAAGGCGGGGCTTAAAGGCCCGGTCGCGCCGGGCAGTGCCGCCGAAGAGCGGCACACTCATAGGACGGCAGCTGCCGTCCTCTCGAGCCGCGCGAACGGTCACACTCCTCATGCGACCGCTTGGCGTGGACGCTTGCCCGGACGTATCGCCCGAGTTTGCGACGATCACGCGGCACTTGCTTCTGCGCATGCCGCGTCGCGCGCTCGTAAGACAACGGTAGCACCGTGCGTCACGATGTCAAGAGCAACCGCGCGCGGATTTGAGTCGGCTCAATTCAGTTCGGCCGATGCCGCGGTCGTCGGCGCTGCCCAAACTCGTGCAACGGCTCGCATTTGCATCAGAAACCTCCGGCGTATACTCAGCATCGATTCGAATCCGATGCCGGCTCGCTGGGTGCCGGCCGACCCTGCGCTGCCCCAGGTGTTGACGTCCCGCTTATTCGCCCCCGTCGCCCTTTGTGCCCTCTTGGGCAGCGCGCAGGCCCAGTCCGGAGACGACGACGCGGTGCTCCTCGTGGCGCACCCGGCGTTCCTCGACGCCGACTACCGTCAGACCGTGCTGATTGCCGCGCCCGCGCCGAACGGCGGTCACGTCGGCGTCATTCTCAACCGGCCGACCAAGCGCTCGCTGTCCAGCCTGTTCCCGGAACATGAACCTTCCAAGCAGGTGAAGGAGCCCGTCTTCTACGGCGGTCCGTTCTCGCGCAGCGCGCTCGTCGCCTTGGTGCGGCGCGCACAGAATCCGGGCGAGGGCAGCGTGTACGTCATGAAGGATCTATACCTCGCCTTCCGGGTCACGACCATCGACGGCATCATCGAAACCACGCCGAACGAGGCACGCTACTACGTAGGCTACGTGGCCTGGCAGCCGGGCGAGCTGACGCGCGAAATCGAGCGTGGACTGTGGGCCGTGCTGAGCGCGGACGTCCACACCGTGTTTCGCAAGGACACCGAGGGCCTGTGGGAGGAACTGCTGACGCGCTCGCGCCGTCTGCGCGCGCAAAGCGCCGCTCAGCCGGCGCTCGCACTGCGGTACAGGTAGTAGGCGAAGGCCTCAGTTTGCGCGGGCGTGGGCAGCGCACGCCAGCCCGGAACCTGCATCGGCCGGTCGCTCACCACGACGCCCCCGGGCAGGACAAGCCGGTCGAGGAGCGGCGCGACGGCGTCGGCGAGCGCGCGGTCGCGCGCCGCATCCTCGGTGCCGAGGTCGACGTGCGCGAGCGCGGCGCTGCGCCCGAGGTGCTCGAACGCCACGCGCAGCGAATCGCGGAAATCCCCGACAAACAGCCGGTCATCGGCCGGCCGCAGGCGCGCCGCGCAATGCACTTCCCGGTCGAAGGCGTAGATCGCGCGCTGCGCGAACAGCGTGCGCAGGCGGTCGTAGGTTCGGCCTTTGCCCAGACCGACCTCGAGCACCGCTCCGGGCAGATCGGTGATGAGCGCCGCGGCATGATCGAGGCAGGCTTTCTGCGCCTCCAGGCGCGCGATCATGCGCGAGAGGAAATCCATCCGCCGCTCAGGCGGCTGCCCGGGTGGGTGCCTTTTCGAACACGATATGGCCGCCGCGCCAGTCGGCAACGATGGTGTCTTTCGGGGCGAAACGTCCCTCGAGGATGTTTTTCGCGAGCGGGTTCTCGATCTCGGACTGGATCGCGCGCTTGAGCGGCCGCGCGCCGTAGACCGGATCGAATCCCGCCTTGGCGAGCTCGGTCACCGCGGCCTCGGAAATCTCGAAGCCGAGGTCCATCTTCGCCAGCCGCGCGGTCAGCAGCTTCAGCTGGATGCGCGCGATCGCCTTGATCTGGTCCTCGCCGAGCGAATGGAACACGACGACCTCGTCGATGCGGTTGACGAACTCAGGACGGAAATGGGTCTTGACCTCGGCCATCACAGCGAGCTTGATCACGCCGTAGTCGCTGCCGGCCATCTGCTGGATCATCTGCGAGCCCAGGTTCGAGGTCATCACGACCACCGTGTTCTTGAAGTCGACCGTGCGCCCCTGGCCGTCGGTCAGCCGTCCATCGTCGAGCACCTGGAGCAGCGCATTGAACACCTCCGGGTGCGCCTTCTCCACCTCGTCGAACAGGATCACCGAGTAGGGCTTGCGCCGCACCTGCTCGGTGAGCTGGCCGCCTTCCTCGTAGCCGACGTAGCCCGGCGGCGCGCCGATCAGGCGCGAGACCGAGTGCTTTTCCATGTACTCCGACATGTCGATGCGGATCAGGTGCTCCTCCGAGTCGAACAGGAACGCGGCGAGCGCCTTGCACAGCTCGGTCTTGCCGACCCCGGTCGGGCCGAGGAAGAGGAACGATCCGTAGGGCCGGTCCGGGTCGGCGAGGCCCGAGCGCGAACGGCGGATCGCGTCCGACACCAGGCGCACCGCCTCCTCCTGCCCGACCACGCGCTCGTGCAGGCGCTGCTCCATCGAGATCAGCTTCTCGCGCTCGCCCTGCATCATCTTCGATACCGGAATCCCGGTGGCGCGCGAGATCACCTCGGCAATCTCCTCCGCGCCGACCTGGGTGCGCAGCAGCTTCGCCTTCGGCGCTTCGCCCTGCGCCGCCTTCTCGGCGCTCTTGAGCTGCGCCTCGAGCTGGGGAATCTTGCCGTACTGGATCTCGCTCATCGTCTGCCAGTCGCCCTTACGGCGCGCCTCTTCCATCTGCAGCTTGAGCTTCTCGAGCGTCTCCTTGACCTGCGCGCTACCGGCGACCTGGGCCTTTTCCGCCTTCCACACCTCCTCGAGATCGGAGTATTCCTTCTCGAGCTTCGCGATCTCGTCCTCGATCAGCGCAAGACGTTTCTTCGAGGCTTCGTCGCTTTCCTTCTTCACCGCCTCGCGCTCGATGCGCAGCTGGATCAGGCGCCGGTCGAGCCGGTCCATCGACTCCGGCTTGGAATCGATTTCCATCTTGATGCGCGCCGCGGCCTCGTCGATCAGGTCGATCGCCTTGTCCGGCAGGAAGCGGTCGGTGACGTAGCGATGCGAAAGCTCCGCCGCCGCGACGATCGCCGGGTCGGTGATCTCTACGCCGTGGTGGACCTCGTAGCGCTCCTGCAGGCCGCGCAGGATGGCGATCGTCGCCTCGACCGACGGCTCTTCGACGAGCACCTTCTGGAAGCGCCGCTCGAGCGCGGCGTCCTTCTCGATGTGCTTGCGGTATTCGTCGAGCGTGGTCGCGCCGATGCAGTGCAGCTCGCCGCGCGCGAGCGCTGGCTTGAGCATGTTGCCCGCGTCGATCGCGCCCTCGGCCTTGCCGGCGCCGACCATGGTGTGCAGCTCATCGATGAACACGATCGTGTTGCCCTCGTCCTGCGCGAGCTCCTTGAGCACCGCCTTCAGGCGCTCCTCGAACTCGCCGCGATACTTCGCGCCGGCGAGCAGCCCGGCCATGTCGAGCACCAGCACGCGCTTGCGCTTGAGC
>JAJDNJ010000125.1 GCA_022340705.1 Betaproteobacteria bacterium | reverse complement strand
TGGTCCGTGATCAGCACGCCGATGCCGCGCTGCTCCTTGAGAAAGCGGATGATGCGCTGGATATCGAGCACCGCGATCGGATCCACGCCCGCGAACGGCTCGTCGAGCAGGATGAAGTTGGGTTTGGTGCCGAGCGCGCGCGCGATCTCGAGTCGGCGGCGCTCGCCGCCGGAGAGCGAGATCGCGGCATGCTTGCGCAAGTGGGCGATGCCGAGATCCTCGAGGAGCGAAACGAGGCGAGATTCCATCTCGCTTTTCGGCACATCCTGCAGTTCGAGGATCGCTTGCACGTTTTCCTCGACCGTGAGGCGCCGGAACACGGAGTTTTCCTGCGGCAAATAGGAAATACCGAGGCGCGCGCGACGGTGAATCGGCAGGTGGGTCAACTCCACGCCATCGAGCTCGATGCGTCCCGCGTCGGCCGCGATCAGACCGACGATCATGTAGAAGCAGGTGGTCTTGCCCGCGCCGTTCGGTCCGAGCAGTCCGACGACCTCGCCGCTTGAGACCTCGAGCGCAACGTCCCGAACGACGGTTCGACCTTTGTAGCGCTTGAGCAGGTTGTCGGCGCGCAACAGGCTCATCGGGCAGGCGACGCCGGAGTCGACGGCGGCTGAGCGGTTCGCTCCGACGTCGATTTCGGCTGGATGATTGCGCGTACACGGCCGGGGGACGACCCCTTGCCGCCGCGCACCGAGAAGAACTCCGTGCGCTGGTCGTACAGGATGTAGTCGCCGCGCACTTCGTCGCCAGCCCGATCGACGCGCGCCTTGTCGAAAAGCTCGACCTTTTCGGTGCGCTCGTCATACTCGATGCGCTGCGCCTCGCCGTCGACCCACACCGCGTCCTTGCCGTCCTTCGCATCCATGCGCTGGCGAAACCGCACCGGGTTACCGGTGGCGACCGCGTGATGCGATCCCTTTTCCTGTTCCTTGACGACGATGCGCTCGGCCGTCATCCGGATCGTGCCCTTGGTGAGCACGACGTCGCCCTCGAACATGGCTTCCTTGGTCAGATCGTTGGCGCTCATGCGGTCGGATTCGATCTGCAGGGGCTGGTCGGCGTCGGCCTTTTCCGCCCACACGGTGAGCGGTGCGAGCGCCGACAGGACGGCGACCAGGACGCGGACGAGGCGCCGGAGACGTGGAGGCCGGGCCGGTTTCATCCGCTCTTACGCTCCCGTGGCGCGAGCAAGCCGCGCACGCGCTCGCGCAAGTAGAACGCACCCGTATCGCGGTGGTATTCCATCCCACGGCCAGCGAGCGCGCTCGCACCGTCCTGCATGCGTACTTCGCGGTCCGACAGCGCGAGGTCGACGCCGCCTACGAGGTGCAAGAAATCCGTTTCGAGCCTCGCCTCCGGACGTGTGGCGTCGGGCTCGCGGATCAGCACGACGTTGTCGTAGAAAAAGGCCTCTTCGCCATCGTCAGCCACCGCCGCACGGTCGGAGCTTGCCCGATAGCGCGGTTTCCCCGGTTTCGAAACGATCGCAAGCGGCGCGATGATGTCGGCCGTCCCGTCATCCGGGTAATGCAGCATTTTTTCGGCCGTGAAACGCGTCGTCACCGACCCGTCCGGGCCGTACGAGGTGAGCACGAAGCGCTCGACGACGTAGTCCGGATCGTGCCGCCGGGGCTCCGGGCCCGGAGGGCCTTCGCGTACCGCGCGCTCGAGTGCATAGCTGAGCACGGCGAGCGCGAGCGCGACGAGCAGCGGGAACACGCGAGTCGGAGCGATTGCCGTCATGCCAGGTAGGACGCGAGCCGCGCCTCGAGCGTGCCCTGCGCCTGCATGAGAAGCTCGCACAGCTCGCGCACTGCGCCGCCGCCGCCCGGGGCGCGGCTCACGTAATGCGCATGCCGGCGGACGAACTCCGGGGCTTCATAGGGCGCACAGGCGAATCGGCAACGTGTCATGACCGGTAGATCGACGAGCTCGTCTCCCATGAAGCCGGCCGAATCCGCGCCGAGCTCAGCTTGCGCGAGGAGCCGCTCGAACGCCGGGCGCTTGTCGTCGATACCCTGGAGCACCTGTGTGATGCCGAGCTCGGCCGCGCGTCGCTCGACCGCCGCCGAACGCCGGCCGCTGAGAAGCGCAATGCGAACGCCGCTCGCGGCGAGCATTTTCAGTCCATGACCGTCCGCTGCGTGGAACACTTTGATCGACTCGCCATCGGATCCGTACCAGAGCCGGCCGTCGGTCAGCACACCATCCACGTCGAAGACCATGAGACGCACATGCTTCGCCCGCTCGAGCAGCGCCTGCGGTATCGGTGCGGCGGGTGCTGCGTTCACGCGATCAGACGACCTTCGAGCGGAACAGGTCGTGGATGTTGAGCGCGCCCACGAGACGCCCATCGCCGTCGACCACCGGGAGTTGGGTCGACTTGGTCCGCTCCATCACTTCCACCGCCTCGGCCGCGAGGGCGCCTGGCTGAATGGTGCGCGGATTGCGCGTCATGACATCGTCGATGCGCGTGCGGCGCAGATCCAGATCGCGCTCCAGACCCCGACGCAAATCGCCGTCGGTGAAGATTCCGGCAATGCGCTGGGCGTCGTCGATCACCGCCGTCATGCCCATTCCCTTGCGTGAGATCTCGATCACCGCCTCCCCAAGCGTCGCGCCCAGAGAGACTACCGGCACGGCGTCGCCCGTGCGCATGACGTCGCCGACATGGGTCAACAGTCGACGTCCGAGCGTACCGCCAGGGTGGGAGCGGGCGAAATCGTCGGCCGAAAAGCCACGCGCATCGAGCAGCGCAACCGCCAGTGCGTCACCCAGCGCAAGCGACGCCGTAGTGCTCGCGGTCGGTGCGAGGTTGAGCGGACAGGCCTCCTGGGAGACGGCCACGTCGAGGTGAACGTCCGCCTCGCGCGCGAGCGTCGATTTTGGGTTGCCGGTGAGCGCGATCAGCTTGGCGCCCTGGCGCTTGAGCAGCGGAACGATGTGCAGCAACTCTTCACTCTCACCCGAGTAGGAGATGGCGATGAACACGTCGCCCGACATCACCATCCCGAGGTCTCCGTGGCTGGCTTCGGCGGGATGGACGAAATACGCGGGCGTGCCCGTGCTTGCCAGCGTCGATGCCATCTTGCGTGCGACGTGGCCCGATTTGCCGATGCCGCTAACGACGACTCGGCCGCTGCGCTTGAGGACCAGCGATACGGCGTCCAGGAAGCGACCGTCGAGGCGCTCCATCAGCGCGCGGATCGCTTCGGCCTCGATCTGAAGCACGCGCCGCGCCAGCTCGAGCGCCGAAGGCGCGGCGCCGGCGGGCGGCATGGGTTCGCCCGCCGTCGACTGTCCTGCGGTTCGTGGTGCGCTTATCATTAGCGCGCAAGTATACGCGAACCCCTTTGATTTTTCACTGAAAATGGACGCGGCAGGCATCGCATTACAGCCGGTTCTGGTGCTGCTTTCGGCCAGCGTGCTCACGGTCGCGCTGTGCCGGCGCCTGGCGCTGCCGCCGATGATCGGTTACCTCGCGACCGGGCTCGTGCTCGGACCGCACGCGCTCGGCTTTCTGCCTGCAACCGCGACGACGCATCACCTCGCGGAATTCGGCGTGGTTTTTCTGATGTTCTCGATCGGGCTTGAGTTCAGCCTGCCGAAGCTGCGCGTGATGCGCCGCGCGGTATTCGGGCTCGGGCTCACGCAGGTTCTCGCGACCATCGCGGCGACATTCGCGCTGATGCGGGTGCTCGGCTTCGGCTGGGAAGAGGGCATCGCAATCGGTGGCATTGTCGCGATGTCGTCGACCGCGATCGTCTCGAAGCTGGTCGCCGAGCGGCTCGAGCTCGACACGCCTCACGGACGCGACATCATCGGCGTGCTGCTGTTCCAGGATCTCGCCGTCGTCCCGCTCCTCATCCTGATTCCGGCGCTCGGGCAGTCTCCGGACGTGATCGGACGTGAAGTCGGTGTCGCATTGCTGAAGGGCGCAGCGGTGCTCGCCGTGGTGGTGCTCGTCGGCCCGCGCGTGATGCGTGCATGGTTCGGCGTCGTTGCCCGGAGGCGCTCGACCGAGCTGTTCGTACTCAACGTGCTGCTCATCACGCTCGGCCTTGCCTTCGTGACCGGCCTGGCGGGCCTTTCGCTTGCCCTTGGTGCATTTCTCGCGGGAATGCTGATCTCAGAAACCGAATACCGCTATCAGGTGGAAGAGGACATCAAACCGTTCCGCGATGTGTTCCTCGGCCTGTTTTTCATCACGGTCGGCGCGATGCTCGACCTGAAAACGATGGCCGACCATCCTCTGCTCGTGCCGGCGTTGCTGGTCGGACTCATGGGCGGCAAGCTCGCGCTGATTGGGCTGCTCGCGCGCGCCTTCGGCGCACCGCCCGGTACGGCGCTGCGCACCGCCCTCGCGCTCGCGCAGGGCGGTGAGTTCGGCTTCGTCCTGTTCACACTGGCGTTCGGCGTAGAGCTGGTGCCGGGTACGTTCGCGCAAGCGCTGCTCGCAGCGATGATTCTGTCGATGCTCGCGACGCCGTTCGTGATCGCCGCGAGCGACGGCATCGTCCTGCGGTTCGCGCGCTCGGAATGGATGCTGCGCTCGCTGCAGCTGCACCAGGTCGCGGTGCAATCGCTTGCCACCGAGCGCCACGTGGTTGTGCTCGGCTTCGGCAGAAACGGACAGCGGCTGGCGCGCCTGCTCGAGGCCGAGGGCGTGCGCTACGTCGCGCTCGACCTCGATCCGGAACGGGTGCGCGAGGCGGTACTCGCGGGCGACTCGGTCGTGTTCGCCGACTGCACGCGTCGCGAGTCGCTCGTGGCCGCGGGCATCGGTCGCGCGGCAGCCGTGGTGATCACGTTCGCCGACATTCCCGCAGCGGAGCGCGTCCTCGCGCATGTACGCGCGCTCAATCCGGCGCTTCCGGTCGTTGCGCGTGCGGCCGAGGAGCGCGATATCGAGCGGCTGACCGCCGCGGGCGCCTCGGAGGTCGTGCCCGAGGCGATCGAGTCGGGCCTGATGCTCGCCTCGCATGCGCTCGTGTGGATCGGTGTTCCGCTCACCCGGGTGGTGCGCCGCATGCGCCAGGTGCGCGATGCGCAATACGGCCTGCTGCGCGGCCTGTATCACGGGGCGAGCGACGAGGTGGACAGCGACGCGGTCCAGCCGCGGCTGCACGGCGTGACGCTCGCGCCGGGCGCGTACGGCATCGGGCGCACCCTGGCCCAGCTCGCGCCGGAAGCGCTAGAGGCGCAGGTGCATGCGGTGCGCCGTCCCGGGGTGAGTGCCAAGCTCTCGAGCGAGCAGGCAGGTGCCCTGCAGGCGGGCGACGTGGTCGTGCTGCTCGGCGTGCCCGCGGCGCTCGCTGCAGCCGAGGAGCGTCTGCTGCG
>JAJDNJ010000103.1 GCA_022340705.1 Betaproteobacteria bacterium | reverse complement strand
CGGGTGCGGACCCGCTCGATTTCTTTTTCGACTGCGCGCTCGCCGAGCGGCTCGAGACGCGCTTCGTCGCCAAGCTCTACCAGAACGACGACGCGGGCGTCGCGCCGCTGCTCAGGCACGAGGCCGGCGTGGTCGCGCTGTCGGACGCCGGCGCGCACCTGATTTTCCTCTGCGACGCGGGCTTCGGGCTGCACTTTCTCGGCCACTGGGTGCGCGAGACTGAGACCTTCACGCTCGAAGAAGGCGTGCGCCGGCTCACCTCGGATCCTGCGGCCAAGTACCGGATTCCCGGCCGCGGGCGCATCGCGCCCGGCCACTGGGCCGATCTGTTGCTGTTCGACCCTCGGACGGTCGGCATCTCCGCTCTCGAACGGGTCCACGATCTGCCGGGCGGGGGCTCGCGCATGATCCGGCATCCGCGCGGCGTGCATGGCGTCTGGGTGAACGGGACGCGCATCGCGGACGAGCGCGGCCTGAGGGCGCTGGACGCGGGCCCGGGCCGCGTGCTGACCGAGTTCGAGCGCTAGGCCGCGGGTCGTCGCGTGACGGGCTGGGTGATCGACGGCGAGCACATCACGCTCTATGCGGCGATCTTCCTGGTCGTCGAGCTGCTCGCGATCTTTGCGGCGCTGCGCGCGGTGATGACTGCGCGTACCGCGCAGGGCGCCGTGGCCTGGGCGATCGCGCTGGTGACCTTGCCTTGGGTGACGCTGCCGCTCTACGCCGTGTTCGGCGGGCGCAAGTTCTACGGTTACCGAATCGCGCGGCGCTCGGGCGATGCGGACATCCGGGCGCTCGCGCGACGCATCGAAGGCCAGTTCACTCCGGCTCTGCGCCCCGAGCTGACCGAGCAGCGTGGACGCTTCGCCGCGCTCGAGCGGCTGGCGGCAATGCCGTTTCTCGGCGGCAACGACGCGCGGCTGCTGATCAACGGCGAGGCGACCTTCGGCGCGATTCTGGAGGCGATCGGGCAGGCGCGGGACTACGTGCTGCTCGAGTTCTACATCGTGCACGACGACGGTATCGGTCGGGCGCTGCACACGGCACTGCTCGAATGCCGCAAACGCGGAGTACGCGTGTTTTTCATCTACGACCCGATCGGCAGTCACGACCTGCCGTTGTCCTATGTCGAATCGTTGCGCGATGCGGGCGCGCGGGTCGAGCCCTTTCTGAGCACGCGCAACCCCTTGCGGCGGCTGCAACTCAACTTTCGCAACCATCGCAAGATCGTCGTCATCGACGGCGGTCTGGCTTACGTCGGCGGGCATAATGTCGGTGACGAATATCTCGGCTGCGTTCCGGCGTTGAGCCCCTGGCGCGACACGCACATCGAGGTGCGCGGTCCGGCGGCGGGCGCGGTGCAGCTGGCGTTCCTCGAGGACTGGAACTGGGCCGCGCGCGAGATTCCGGAGCTGCACTGGCGCGCCGAGACAGTCGAGCGGCGCGACCTGCCGGTGCTCGTCGTACCGTCGGGGCCGGCGGACGAGCTCGACACCTGCAGCCTGTTCTTCACCCACGTGATCAGCAGCGCGCGGCGCCGGCTTTGGATCAGCAGCCCGTACTTCGTTCCGGACGAGCCGGTGGTTGCGGCGCTGCATCTGGCGGCGCTGCGCGGAGCGGACGTGCGCATCCTGCTGCCGGGACGGCCGGATCACCGCTCGGTGTACCTCGCCGGGATTTCGTTCATCGAGGAAATGCGCGGGTCGGGAGTGCGCATGTTTCGTTACAAGCAGGGTTTCCTGCATCAGAAGGTCGTCCTGTGCGACGACGTCGCTGTCGTCGGCACCGCGAACCTCGACAACCGTTCGTTCCGGCTCAATTTCGAGATCAGCCTGCTGGTCGCCGACGCGCAGTTCGCCGGCGAGGTGGCCGACATGCTGGCGCGCGACTTTGAGCAGAGCAGGGAGGTCGACGCCGCCGCGCTTGCGCGCATCTCGCTGCCGGTGCGCGTCGCTTCGCGCGCGGCGCGGCTGTTCTCTCCGGTTCTCTGAGCACCGCGACGCCGCATCTCGCGCAGGCGCCGGCTGGTAGCATGGGCTATGGCTCGCACGGATGACGCGCCGCAGGCGGCAGGGCGCTCTCCCAGGCGCAGGATCGGCCAGCGCATCGCGCTTGGGCTCGCCGCCTTGCTGGTCGTCGTGCTCGCGTTGGCGTTGCTGGTCGAGGCGCGGATTCCGCTCGACGCACTGAAGCCGAGCATTGTGCGACACGCGCAGGAGGCGAGCGGCCTGGCGGTGCGCTTCGAAGGCCCGCTCTACCTTGTGACCGGTCGCCACGCGGGGGTGGAGGTGCACGGTCTTGTCATCGCCGGGGAGCGCGATCGAAGGCCGGTCGAGATCGTCCGGCTCGGCGTTCTGCGCAGCGCCGTCGAGCTCTGGCCGCTCTTCGCGCGCGAGGTGCGCCTGAGCCGGGTGCACGCGACCGATGTGACGCTGCATCTCAACCCGACGGCGGTCGCGGTGGTCGCCAGCGCGGAACGCGAAGAGCGCGCGCGCTCCGCAGCGGCGTCGAAAGAAGGCTGGAGATGGGTCGACGTGACCCGGATGGACGTGACGCGTGCGCGCCTCGTCATGTCGACGCGCGAGCTGCGACACCTTCCGGACATCGTCGTCGAAGGCATGACGCTGCGCGCGGAGGCGACTCGGCCGTTGACGATCGAGGCACAAGGCTCGTTCATCGGGTCGCCGATGCGGGTGCACATGCAGGGCGCTTCGCTCGGGCAGCTGAGAAGCGGCATGCGTTCGATTCCGATCGAGTTCGGGATCACCCTGGCCGATGCGTCCCTCAAGGCCAGCGGGACGTTCGATGTCGAGGCTCAGCGGGGCGAATATCGCGTCGCCACTCGGGGGCACGGCCGCTTTCTCGATCGCCTGTTACCCGGATTCCAGGCTGCATTGGGCGATGTGCAGGTCGTTTCCATCGAGGGGCTGCTGCGCACCGCAGCGGACGCAATCGAGTTCGACTCCGTCACGTTCGCGGCGGGCCGCACGCGAGGGCGCGGCAATTTCCGCTACCGCGTGGTCGACGGGCGCCCGCAGATGCGCAGCCAGCTCAGCTACGACGCGCTCGACCTGCGGCCCTGGTTGCCGGTATTCGCCGCGCGCAAAACCGGGCCCGTGTCGGCGACCGACATGCTCAGGGAGGTCCGCGCCGTCCAGGACCAGGTCGACCTCGATTTCGACTGGACGGTCGGGCAGCTGGTCTGGTCCGAGCGCGAGGCGCAGAATGTCGACGCGCGCTTGCAGTTGGATCGGGAATCGGCTCGGCTCAGCGGCAGTGGGCACATTCTCGCCGGCGCGGTCACGCTCGAGGCGCGGCTCGAATCGAGCGCAGGCGAGCAGAAGCTGCGTGTGGATGCGCATGCCGGTCCGGTCGCGCTCGAGGCGCTGCATCCGAAATTCGTCGAGGCGGGGATTTCCGGGCTCATGGCGTCGGCCAAGCTTTCTGCGCACGGGCAGGGCGGGAGCCTGGCGGCGCTCGCGCGCTCGCTCGAGGGCGAGCTCGACCTGCAGCAAATCGATGCGAGCTGGCACCCGGTGCCCGACGCCGCAGCGACGCGGATCAAGATCGAGCGCGCGACGCTGGAGGCGACGCACGACGCCCTGAAAGGGTCTATTGCCGGCGCGATCGACGATTCGCGCATCCGGCTCACGCTGTCGAGTGCGCGCGGCGTACTGGACAGCA
>JAJDNJ010000063.1 GCA_022340705.1 Betaproteobacteria bacterium | reverse complement strand
CAGCCCGAGAGCCGGATGCAGGAATGGTCGCCCGTGCAGGTATCTTCGTCGACGCCGTACTTGACGCGCAGCAGGCGCTCGCCGGCGGCGAGCGACTTGGCGCTGGCCGGGCGGATGCGGCGCTGGCGCTCGAGCTGGCATTCGCCCTCGGCGACGATCACCTTCAGCCCGGCGTACTTCGTGCTCATCGCCTCGGCGAGCGTCTTTTTCATCTGTCCGACGTGGTAGGTATGCACGCTGCGCGTCCACTTCACGCCGACGCCGGCGAGCGCGCGCTCGATCGCCATGTCGTCGGCCTTCGAGGCGCTGTGCTGCGGGCTCGACGGCAGCTCCTGGGTGCCGGTCGCCGAGCTGTAGCCGTTCTTCATGATGACCAGGATGGCGTCGTCACGGTTGAACACCGCGTTTGCGATGCCCGAGGTGAGGCCGTTGTGCCAGAAGCCGCCGTCGCCCATCACGGTCACGGTGCGTCGGCCGAACATCGGATTCACCGCGGAGTTCGACGCGAGGCCCAGGCCGTAGCCGAGCACGGTGTGGCCGATGCTGAACGGCGGCAGCGCGGAAAACGTATGGCAGCCGATGTCGGCCGAAACATGGAACGCGCCGCGTTCGCGCTCGACCAGCTTCATCGCCGCGAACACCGGGCGCTCCGGGCAGCCGACGCAGAATCCCGGCGGGCGGGCCGGCACCGGCGCGCCGAGTGCCGCGGCGGCATCGCGCTTTGGCGCGAGCAGGGCGCCCCAGGCACCGGCGACCTTGCGCGCATCGACGCCGTCCGGGCCGCTGTGTTCGACGAAGCGCGCGACACCGGTCAGCACCACCTCGCCCGTGTACTCGCCGGCGAGCGGCAGCACGCGCAGGCGCTCGTCCGGCCCCTGCTTGCCGTACACCTCGACGCCACTCACGCCATGGCGGCGCAGCGTCGCCTGCAGCGCGTCCTCGAGGTAGGCCGGCTGGCCTTCCTCGACCATCAACACCGCACGCTTGCTCTTGCAGAACTCGACCAGCTCTTCGGGCACCAGCGGGTAGGTCACGTTCATGCAGTAGATCGGCAGCTTCGAGGCGCCGAAGGCATCGGCCAGCCCGAGCTGCTGCAGCGCCCGAATCACGACGTTGTACATCCCGCCCTGGCAGAGAATGCCGACGTCGTCGCACTCGCCGGGGAACGTTTCGTTCAGGCCGTGCGCGCGGATGTACTCGAGCGCCGCCGGCCAGCGCACCTCGATCTTGTGCTTTTCCTGCGCGTAGGTCGACGGCGGCAGGCAGATGCGGCCGTAGTCAAAGTCCGGGTTCTCCAGCAGCTGGCGGCGCGAGAACGGCGGCGCGCGGTTCGCCTTGGTGGCGAACGCGCCGTGCACGTGGCAGGCGCGGATGCGCAGCTCGAGCATCACCGGGGTGCTCGAGGCTTCCGACAGGGCGAATCCCTGCTCGACCATGTCGACGATCTTCGGCAGGCTCGGGCGCGGGTCGAGCAGCCAGATCTGCGACTTCATCGCGAACGCGTGGCTGCGTTCCTGGATGATCGAGGCACCTTCGCCGTAGTCCTCGCCGATCACGATCAGCGCGCCGCCGCGCACGCCGGCGGAGGCGAGGTTGGACAGCGCGTCGGACGCGACGTTGGTGCCGACCGTCGACTTGAAAGTCACCGCACCGCGCAGCGGATAGTTGATCGAGGCGCCGAGCATCGCCGCGGCGCCCGCCTCCGAGGCGTTGGTCTCGATGTGGATGCCGAGCGCGTCCATCTGCTCGCGCGCGTCGTTCAGCACGTCCATCATGTGCGACACGGGAGCGCCCTGGTAGCCGCCGACATAGGCGACACCCGACTGCAGCAGCGCCTTGGTCACGGCGAGGATGCCCTCGCCATGGAAGGTGTCGCCCTCGCCCAGCCTGAGCAGCTCGACTTCCTTGGCGAAGGACCTTTCCATTGACGTGTGCGGCGAACTAGAGTAACGGGAGTGCAATTTATACCCTGAATCGCTCGGTCCGTCGCCGGCGGACCGAGGCGAAAATGCCCTGACCTCAGCGTGGAATCTCTGCCATGAGCTACGCGATCGAACTGCTCCCCATCCGCGCCAAGCTCGGCGAAAGCCCGGTGTGGGACGCAGACCACGAAGCCCTGTGGTTCGTCGACATCCTCGCCCCCGCGGTCCACCGCTACGACGTTGCGAGCGAGGCGCTCGAGACCTGGCCGATGCCCGGGCCTTGCGGTTCGATCGGGCTGTGTACGAGCG
The DNA here is from genome assembly GCA_022340705.1 of Betaproteobacteria bacterium. GTDB lineage: Bacteria > Pseudomonadota > Gammaproteobacteria > Burkholderiales > SG8-39 > SG8-39. Next base: position 1,322 of record JAJDNJ010000063.1, on the reverse strand, counting down.
GCCGCATTCTGGTTGCGCTCAAGCGCAGCATTCAGCTGCTCGATCCGACGAGCGGCAGGCTCGAGCATTTCGCCCACGTCGAGGTGGACGGTCCCGCGGGCAACCGGCTGAACGACGGCAAGGTCGCCCCCGACGGCAGCTTCTGGGTCGGCTCGATGGACGACCGGCCAGAGCGCGAGCCCCTCGCCTGTCTTTACCGCGTGACGCCGCAGGGCAAGGTGGAAAAGAAAGTGGACGGGATCGTGATCTCCAATGGCCTCGCGTGGAGCACCGACGGGCGGACGATGTTTCACTCCGACAGCCGCGGCATCTGGATCCGGCGCTACTCCTACGACCTGCAGAGCGGCAACATTTCCGCCATGAAAGTCATTGCCGAGCCGACGCTCGAGCAGGGGCGACCCGACGGCGCGGCGACCGACGTCGAAGGTTTTTACTGGAGCGCGGGCGTGTCCTCCGGCTTTCTCAACCGCTGGTCGCCCGAGGGCGAGCTGGTCGAGCAAATCGCTCTTCCGGTTCCGAATCCGACCATGCCCTGCTTTACCGGGCGCGACATGAAGACGGTGTACGTGACCTCGCTCGAGCGCGATCCGCATCCGAATGCCGGGCGCCTGGTGCGACTCGAGCTCAAGGTGGCCGGCGTGCCGGTCGCTCGCTTTCCGGCCTGAGATTCTTCGCTTCGTCCGAGTGACGCCCTAAGCCGCGCGCGCCACGGGGTTTTCCCCCGTCTCCGGCGATGCTTGACATGCATCAAATTCGCGTCGTTCAGGACGCGCATATTCGTCTCGTCAACACCTGGAGGCGGACCTTAGCGTGCACGAACTGTCGCTCGCGCAGAGCGTCGTCGAGATCGTCGAAAACGCAGCGGCGCGCGAAGCCTTTCTGCGGGTACGCACAGTGTGGCTTGAGGTCGGGGCGCTGTCCTGTGTCGAGCCAGAGGCGATGCGCGCGAGCTTCGAGGCGGTCGCGCGCGACACGCTCGCCGAGGGCGCGGTACTCGAGCTGATCCGGGTCCCGGGGCGCGCGCGCTGCCCGACCTGCGGCACGGTGAGCCCGTTGGAAGCACGCGAAGACGCCTGCCCGAGCTGCGGCGCCTACGGACTGCGGCCCATTGCAGGAACCGAGCTGCGCGTGCGCGAGCTCGAGGTCGAGTAGGGAACAGGAGGCGGAAGATGTGCACCACCTGCGGATGCGGCGAAGGCGAAACGCGGATCGAGGGTCACGCCCACGACGGCTGGCACCGCCACGCGGACGGCACGCTGCATCGTCACGCGCACCACGGCGATCACGCGCATGGCGAGGCCGCGACGCGCCGCCTGCGCGTC
>JAJDNJ010000049.1 GCA_022340705.1 Betaproteobacteria bacterium | reverse complement strand
TCCGGCGCCGTCCGGCCGGAGGCTCATGCCGCTTGCCACTGACCGTTAACGATACCCGAGTCGCGCCTCGCGCGCAGCCTGGGACATTCACTGCCGCTGTGCGCGCGCGATGAGCGCCACGAGCTCGCTGCCCTCTACGATCCGAATCGCGCTTGCCTTGGCATAAGCCCGCGCCTGCTCGCTCAGCTCGCCGGCCGCAATGAACACCCGTTCATCCCCTTCGCCCGCGCGCGGCAGCTCGGTCAGGGCGCGCAGCAGCTCGGTGCCTGCACGCGCGACCTTCCAGCGCTTTGCGCTGACCAGCGTGCGTCTGCCATCGCGCTCGAGCTCGAGATCGGCGGCGCCACCTTCCAAGCGCCGCACCGCATAGCCCTCGCGCCGGTAGGCGGACTCGAGCGCCGCCGAGAAGTCGCGCCATGACAACGCGCGCAGGGCCTCGAGCCGCTCGGCGACGCGTGCCGCGTTCGGCGCGCGCAGCTGGCGCCAAGCGGCAATGCAGCCGATCACCACGAAGGGCAGCGGCACCATCACCGCATAGGTGTCCGGGATGACGAGCCGTACGACGGCAAACAGTCCGAAGCCGACCGCGAAGCTCATCCACCAGCGCGAGCGCAGGAGGATCGCAAACAGGGAATTCTCATGCATCGCCAGCTTCATATTCCTCACCTTTTGGCGCCGGAGTCTGCCCTGCGCAGGCCGTCAGCGCGGGGCACAAAGCTTGCAATCGTTTGCACACCGCAGCGGACAACAGGCGTCCAATAGCCTCGCGGAACGCTGCCTTCGAACCGGGAGGATGCCATGGGACAGGCAGAGCCATTGCGCAAGACGGCCGATGCACCCGACTACGAATTCGAGCGACTGGGCGCGGCACGCGAGCCCGACGCTGTCGTCGATGCTGTGCGTGCCTACCTGGGAAGCTGGTCGGCAGAGCGCGTCGCGCAGCTGCAGCGCGCGGATGCCGGCTGGGCGCCGTTCGACGAGTATCAGCAGCCGCTTTCCATGACCTGCGCGGCCGACGTCGACGACGTGCATCGCGGCCTGCACGATCACTGTACTGCCCTGCGCGCGAGCGGGCTCAAACTGCCGCCCGAACTGCACGAGCTCGACCTCTTCCTGCTGCTGGCGCACGCCTTGCTGGAAGTGACACGGCAGGAAATCGGACCGCTTGCAGCGCGCACGAGGATGTGACGCAATGCGCCGCTTGCATTTGCGCAGCACACGCCGGTCGGCCATGAGCAAGCTGGAGCGCAGCTGGCTCGGCGCCGAGGCGCTGCCCGGCGGGGCGCTGCCGCGCGAGGCCGAGCACCCCGTGCGGAGCGAGACGACCCCGCCGGCACCTACCGCGGCGGGCGGCGGACCGGCGGTTTGGCTCGCGGCGGCCCTGCGCTGGCTGCGGCGCGGGCGCCTCACATAGTCGCGGCGCAGCGACATCTTGCGCTTGCCACCGAGTGGAGAGAAATTGGCAGTCAAAGTATGGACGCCCTCAAGCTCTTTTACGAATCGAAGTTCGGGCCGGCGCAGAATCGCGCACCCGAGCGTGCCGCACGGCCCGCGCCGCGCGCGGCAGCAGACGCGGATGCGGCGGAGCAACTGTTGCGTCGGATCGAAGCGCACGCCGGCCGGCCGCTCAGGACGGGAGACGCGGTCGACGCCTATTTCAAGGAACTGTCGAAGTCGCGTCGCGAGAGCCCGGCCGCGGGTCGCTCGCTGCTGCGCGAGACCGTGCTCGTGCTGTTTCTCCTGGTCGCGGTGCTCCAGTACTACTACATGGACGTCTCGCTGCAGATCGCGTCGCTGAACCGGCTGACGGTTTTCGTACCGACCGATAAGCCGGCGCCGCGCGCCGACGGCTCCTGAGCACCCACCCTGCTCAGGCGTCCGGGATCACGCCGATCGCGCTGATCTCGACCAGATAGTCCGGCGACACCATCTTGGTCACTTCGACCATCGTCGAGGCGGGCAGCGGCGGCTTGAAGTACTCGCGCCGCACCTTATGAATCGCATCGAAGTGCTCCATGTTGCGAATGTAGACGTCGACCCGGCAGACGTCGTCGAGCGTGCCACCCGCGGTCTCCATCGCAGCCTTGATGTTCTCGAGCACCTGCCGGGTCTGCGCCTCGATGTCTCCGATTCCCGCGATGCTGCCATCGGGGCGGCGTGCCGTCATGCCGGAGACGAAAACGAGGCGGCCGCGCGCCTCGATGACGGTGGCCTGAGAGAAATGGCCGCTCGGCTGGCGCAGCCGATCGGTGGTGATTTGCCGTTTTGCCATACGCCCTCCTCTGGTCGACGGCCAAGTATGCCGCGACCCAAAGCCGCGCTGGCGAAATGCAGTATTCTCCCTCGGTTCGCAATTCGTCACCGCGTATGAGCGACATCTTCAGCAAGATCAATCAGTACGGTGTGCTCAGGGTCCCGCTGAGCTTCTGGGTGATTGTCATGTTCCAGGCGCGCCACTGGTTCCTGGTCGCGGCCGCAGTGATCGGGATGCGCCGCTCCCCGGATACGGCGCGCCTGCTCGGCGGCGAGGGGGTGCCCTTCCTACAGCTCGCGCTCGAGCTCCCGATCATGCTGGTCGCCTTTGCCGCAATGAATCGCGACCCCGCAGGCGGCCGCGTCGTGCGCTGGATCTGGCGTCACGGGCGTGAAGTGATCACGTTCGCCGCGACGGTCAACCTCGCCTACCTCGCCTGGTATTTCTCCGGCATCGCGCGCTGGAAGCCGATGGTGGACAACCTGGCTCTGCTCGGCGGCGTGGTCGACCTGCTGATCGTGGCCGCAATCTGGACCTCGCAGGAATACCGGCAGCTGTTCAGCGAATTTCCCGAGGCAAAGCCGCCCGAGACGCCGCGTTAGCCCGCCGGCGGCGCGCTCGCGGCCGGATCGAGCGCTTCGACATGTTTGCAGATCGCGCCCGGCGTCGTGAACCAAATCCGGTCGCGCTGCATGACGATGTGCTGCAGTGCGCGCCGCAGGTGGCGCAGTCGATAGGGCTGTCCGACGAGGTAGGGATGCAGCGCGATGCCCATCACCAGCGGCTGCGCCTCGCTCTGCGCGAGCATCTCGTCGAAGTTGTCGACGATCATGTCGGAGAAGTCGCGCGCGTCCATCTGGCGCGCGACGATCATCGGGATGTCATTGAGCTCCTGCGGATAGGGGATCGACCACAGCGCTCGGCCGGCGCGCGTCGAGAGAGGCACCGGCTGGTCGTCATGGCACCAGTTGAGCGTGTAGCGGTAGCCAGCCTCGGCCAGCAGATCCGGGGTCAGCGCACTCTCCGAGATCCAGGGCGAGAGCCAGCCCTGCGGTGCGCTGCCGGACTCGCGTGCGATGCGGTCGCGGCAGTACTCGAGCAGCGCGCGCTCCTCCGCCTCCGGGAGCTCGCCCTGGCGCTCAGCGTTGGTATGCCCGTGCCCGATCAACTCGTCGCCGCGCCGGGCAAAGGCTTCGACGACCTCGGGGCAGTAGTCGTATAGGGCGGTGTTGATCAGCACGCCCACCGGCAGCCGCAGCGCTTCGAACAGCTCGAGGCAGCGCCAGACGCCGACGCGGTTGCCGTAGTCGCGCCAGGAGTAGTTCAGCACGTCCGGCTCGGGGGTTCTGGGCCCGAGCGCCGCGCCGTGCCCGGCGCCGAAGTCGAAATGCTCGATGTTGAAGCCCAGGTACACGGCGAGCCGCCGCCGCTCCGGCCACGTGTAGTCGGCGCGCTGCGTGATCGCCGCGTATTCGTAGCGGCCGTGGCCTTTGAGAACTCGCGACATCAGGCTGGACGCTCCCGCATGGTGCCCGGCGCACCGTTTTGGGGCGGGCTGATATAGACTGCCGCCGAACTAGGGCTTCACCAGACCGGCACGAATCAGCAGCCACTCGGCGCTGTCGTTCCAGACTTCCATCTTCACGATCTTGCCGTGACGCACGACATAGCGATCGACATAGCGGTTGCCTTCGAATGGCGTGCCGTCGGGCCACTCCCCGTACAGAGTCCCGGTCTGGTAGACGACCGTCTCCTCGGGCGTGCCCCCCGCCACGACGTGGGTCGGGCCGAATTTCTTCTTGACCCACTTGTAGCGCGCCCTGTTGAAGGCCGTGGCGTCGGCCGGGTCACGCATCAAGCGGTTGCCGGTGAAACGGATCTCGAGCTCGGGCGCACAGTAGGCACGCGCCGCGTCCGGATCTGGGATCATGTGCAAACGCAGGTAGGTTTCGACGATCTCGGCGGCTTCGGCCGCCGGATCCTTGACGCTGCTCGCCGCGGTCTGTGCAGTCATGGCGCCACGATTATAGCGCCCCGCAGACGTGGCACAGAGCTTGCTCGGAATTTCAGTCCGGCGGTTTTCGCCGACGGTTTCGATCATAGCCATTGCAGGCCATCAGAGGAGAACAGTATGCAATCCGCTTGGACTCGACGCAGTATTCTCGCAGCGGCGGCGGCCGCGACGCTTTGCACAGCGCTTCCCGCGCTGGCCGCAGAGCCGATCAAGATCGGGCTCGTGACCGCGCTTTCTGGACAGTCCGCCCGCGCGGGCGAAGCGATCACGCGTGGCCTGACGATCGCGATCGACGAATTGAATGCCTCGGGCGGCGTGCTCGGACGCAAGTTCGAGCTGGTGCGCCGCGACGACGAGGCAACGCCCGCGAAGGGCGTCATCGCGGCGCGTGAGCTGGTGTTCAAGGAAAAGGTCGCGGTGCTGTTCGGCGGCCTCGACACGCCGGTGTCGCTCGCCATCGTGCCGATCATGAACCAGGCAAAGGTTCCGTTCATCGGCCCCTGGGCCGCGGGCACGCCGATCACCAAGAACGGCGCAAATCCGAACTTCGTGTTCCGCGTCTCCGCGGTCGACGAGATCGTCGACAAGGCCATGCTGCAGTACGCGCAGAAGAACTTCGGCACCAAGAAGCCCGGCCTGATCCTGATCAACAACCCCTGGGGCGCGTCGAACGAGAAGGGCCTGCGCGCGGCGATGAAAGCCAAGGGCGTCACCCCGGCGGGTATCGAGAAAATGGAAAACAACGACGTCGACGTCGTCCCGCAGCTCACCCGCCTGAAGCAGGCGGGCGCCGACACGCTGTTCATGGTCGGCAACGTCGGCCCCTCGGCGCAGGTGGTCAAGTCGCTCGATCGGATGGGCTGGGATGTGCCGGTCGTGTCGCACTGGGGTCCGGCCGGCGGGCGCTTCACCGAGCTCGCCGGACCGAATGCAAAGAAGGTGCACTTCGTGCAGACCTACAGCTTCTACGGCAACCAGCGCCCGGTCGGTCAGAAGGTGATGAAGATGCTGATGGCCAAGTATCCCGACATCAAGGGGCCGGACGATGTCACCCCCGCGGTCGGCGTGGCCAACGCCTACGACGCGATGCACCTGGTCGCGCTGGCAATCAAGAACGCGGGTTCGACCGACGGCCCGAAGATCCGCGAGGGTTTCTTCAAGATCGGAACCTACGACGGGCTCATCAAGGCCTACGACAAGCCGTTCTCGCCCGAGGTCCACGACGCGATCACCGAGAACGATTACGTCTGGACGCAGTTCATCGACAACAAGATCGTACCGGTCGGCATGGTGAAGTGACGATCCGGCGCGACGTTTAACTTCGGGACGGCCGCCGCGGCGGCCGTCCGCGTTTTCATGCTCGTCGTCTCCGCCATCATCACTGGCCTCGGCCTGGGCAGCATGTACGGGCTGCTCGCGCTCGGATTTCACGTCACCTACGCGGTCTCGGCGACGGTCAACTTCGCGCAGGGCAGCTCGATGATGCTCGGCGCGGTGTTCGCCTACACCTTCGCGGTGCGCCTGGGCTGGCCGATCGCGCCCGCCGCAGCGATGGCGCTCGCGCTCTGCGCGCTCTACGGTGTCATTGTCGAGCTGCTCGCCGTCAGGCCGTTCGCGCGGCGCGGATCGAATGCCTGGCTGATGGCCACGGTGGCCCTCGGCATCGTCGTCGACAACGCCGTTCTGTTCACCTTCGGCAAGGAGCCGCGCGGCTTCAACATGCCTTGGGCGACCGGGTCGATTCCGGTGTTCGGCATCGGCGTGTCGCCCTTGCAACTCCTGATTCCCGCAGCCGGGGTCGCGCTCGCAGGCGCTTTGCACTTTTACTGGCGCCGCACGCGCGGCGGAAAGGCGATGCTCGCCGTCGTCCAGAACCCCGAAGCGGCGCGGCTCATGGGCATCAACGTGCCGCGCGTCATCTCGGGTGCGTTTGCGCTGTCGACCGTTTTCGCCGGAGCGGCCGGCATCCTGATCGCGCCGCTGTTCAACGTGCATTCCGACATGGGTACCGTGTTCGGCCTGAAGGCCTTCGCGGTCGCGATTCTCGGTGGCATCACCAGCGCCTGGGGCGTGATGATCGCCGGTGTGGTGTTCGGCGTTGTCGAAGCACTGATCACCGCCCTGCTCGGCTCGACCTACACGCAGATCCTCAGTTTCGCCCTGGTGATCGTGGTGCTTGCGGCGATGCCGAACGGGATGTTCGGCCGTGCCGAGGTAAAAAAGGTATGAAGGCGTTGCCCTGGGTGACGCTGGCCGCGTGCTTCGCGGCGGCGATCGCCTTCACCTCCGTCGCCAATGACTACTACGTTTTTGTCATGGCGACCCTCGCACTCACTGCGATGGTCGGCATCGGCCTCAATATCCTGCTTGGCCTGAGCGGCCAGGTTTCCTTCGGCCACGTCGGCTTCTACGCGATCGGTGCTTATACCGTGGCGATCCTCATGGTGCGGCTGAAGCTCGGCTTCTGGATCGCGCTGCCCGCCGCGATCGCGCTCTCCGCGCTCACCGGCGCGCTGCTCGCCCTGCCCGCACTGCGCGTGCGCGGCCCTTACCTGGCGATGGTTACGATCGCTTTCGGCTTCGTCGTCGAGCATTCGATCGTCGAGTGGGAAGACGTCACCGGCGGTCAGAACGGGATCATGGGCGTGCCAAAGCCGCTTTTCCTCGGTGAACCGCTCACCGAGCGCGACATTGCGCTTGGCGCGATCGTGCTCGTCGCGCTTCTGCTCGTCGCATTCTCGCGCTTGTCGCGCTCGTCCTGGGGCGCGTCGATGCGCGCGGTGAAGGACTCCGAGGTGGCCGCGGAGTCGGTCGGCCTCAACCCGATCGCGATCAAAACGCTGGCGTTCACGCTCTCGGCCGCCTGCGCGGGGCTCGCCGGCGCTCTGTTCTCGCCGCTCTCGGGGTTCGTCACGCCTTCGAGCTTCGCCTTCCTGCAGTCGATCCTGTTCGTGCTGGTGGTCATCGTGGGCGGCGCCGGTACGGTGAGCGGGCCCTTGATCGGGGCGGCAATCGTCGTATTGCTGCCCGAGGTGCTCGCCGGGCTGGCCGAGTACCGCTTGCTGTTTTTCGGTGCGCTGATGCTGGGCGTGCTCTGGATCGCGCCCGAAGGCATTGTCGGCGAAGTGCTGCGCTGGGTGCGTCGCCGGCGCGAAGCGGTGCGCAGCACGACCAGCGCCGGCGCGCTTCCCGGAGCACTGCGCGCACAGGCCGCGCTCGAGGTCGATGGTCTGACGATCGCGTTCGGCGGGGTACAGGCGGCGACTGGCGTCGCGTTCAAAGCTTTGCCTGGCGCGGTCACCAGCCTGATCGGACCGAACGGCGCGGGGAAGACGACCGTGCTCAACATGCTCGGCGGGTTCTACCGCCCGGATGCCGGACGCGTGAAGCTCGGCGCGCGCGCGATCGAAGGGGCGCCCGCCTGGCGCATCGCGCGCGCAGGCCTTGCGCGCAGCTACCAGACCTCGCAGCTGTTCGGCAGCATGAGCGTGCTCGAAAACCTGGTCATCGCCTCGCCCGAGCGCGCGGGAACGCAACAGGCGGCAGAAAGCCTGCTCGCCTTCGTCGGCTACCGCGGCGACCTGTACGCGCGCGCTGCGGACCTGCCCCACGTCGATCGGCGGCTGGTCGAGATCGCGCGCGCGCTCGCCACGCGACCGGCCGTGCTGCTGCTCGACGAGCCTGCCGCAGGCCTGTCGCGCGAGGACAAGGCTGCGCTCGCCCGGCTCATGCGACGCATCGCCGACGCGGGCGTCGCGGTGCTGCTCGTCGAGCACGACATGGAGATCGTGATGGGGATCTCTGACCACGTTGTCGTGCTCGACGCCGGCACGCCGATCGCCGCCGGAACGCCGCAAGCCATACAGCAGGATCCGGCGGTGCGCAGCGCCTATCTGGGTGAAGACCAGGGGCGCCCTGCGGCGCGGCGCGGCGCTGCGGCGCCCGCGGGACCCGGGCTTCTCGACGTCGGCCGGCTGGAGGCCGGCTACGGCGCTGAGCCCGTGCTCAAGGGCATCGACCTGCGCGTCGCCACAGGCGAGCTCGTCGCCGTGCTCGGCGCCAATGGCGCGGGCAAATCGACGCTGATGCGCGCGCTCGCCGGGCTGCACCGTCCGGTACGCGGCGAGATCGCGCTCGAGGGCGAGAACCTGACGCGCTTGCCGACGCACCGGGTCGTCGCCAGCGGCGTGGTCCTCGTTCCCGAGGGACGGCAGGTCTTTCCCGAGCTCTCCGTGCTGGACAACATCCGCCTCGGCGCGCACCTGCGCGACGAACTGTCTGAGGCCGATGTCGAATCCATGTTCGAGCGTTTTCCGCGCCTGCGCGAGCGCAGCGCGCAACGCGCCGGACTACTCTCCGGCGGCGAGCAGCAGATGCTCGCGATCGCGCGCGGCCTGATGGCAAAGCCCAAGCTGCTGCTTCTCGACGAGCCTTCGCTCGGCCTCGCGCCGACCATCATCCGCCAGCTGTTCGCGGCTCTCGACCGCCTGCGCGACGACGCCGTCACCATCCTGCTCGTCGATCAGATGGCGGGACTCGCGCTCGCCCTCGCCGACCGGGCCTACGTGATCGACGGCGGGCGCATCACCGCGCAGGGCAGCGCCGAGGAGATCGCCGCCCGGGGCGCACTCGAGAAGGCCTACCTGGCGACCGGCTAGCCTGCCCCGTCGCGCTTAACGCGGACGGACGCCGCGCAGCTGCGCGAGGCGCTCGGCGACCTGGGCGGACCATTTGTCGAACGCGTCCCTCGCGTACGCCCAGGACTGGAAAGAGTTGAGGTAGCCGTTTGCCCAGGTCGTGACCACATCGTCACCTTCCGAGACGGCATACTTGCGCCCGATCTGCGTGTCGCGGCACTCGCCCAGCACCGCGCCGTTGCCGCCGTCGCGAAACTGCATCTCCATGCCGGTCTCGCCGAGGTAAGGCGTCGAGCCCGCCGGCCGGCCGGTGGCGACGCCGGACCCCGCTTCGGCAACGAAGCCGTAGGGAATCAGCGTGCCGGCGATGCTGCGCGAGACCTGGGTCGGCACGAGGTTGGTCAGCGCGATGCGCATGACGAGCACCCCCGGACCTGCGGTCTCGACGATCTGCAGCTGCGGACGCAGCGCCTTGACCAGCGCCGTGTGGAAGTAGTCGGTGAGCGCCTTCAGATCGCTCGGATCGACGGTTGGCGCCACGTCCTCACCCTTGGGCGGCGCGATCGACACGACGATGCGCGACACCAGAATCTTGGTGTACTGCGCCGCGTTGAGATGAGGCTCGCGCCAGCATTCGATGCCGTTGCCCCAGGGCATCGGCTTTAGGCGCGCGTAGTCGGTCAGGAAGCCGCTGCGCGTCAGGCGCGACGCGTCCGAGGCGGTGACGTCGCTCGCGGAGGCGCCGGAGCCGTTCGTCGTTTCGCAGCCGCCGAGCAGAAGTGCTACAGCCAGCGTCACGCCGATCAGGGCGCAGTGGCGCGCCGGTCGTACGGGCATGGTGTTCTTCCTTTTCTGGGTCATGCCGACGTCAGCGCCGGCGGGTGGCGGATCTGGATGGCTTGCGAACCATGCGCGCGACGATGCGCGCAGCCTCCGCGTTGGAGCGCGCGACAATAGCACCTTCGGCGCGCAGCGTGGCAACCTGGCGCGCGTAGCCCTGTGCGTCGGCGTCGGTCCCGGTCACTGAAGCAATTACCGCCGGCCGGCGCGGGCCCGCGCCGCGCAGCACTTGCGCAATCATCCCGGCCGGGTCGGGGTGCGCGCCGGTGCCGATCACCACGTCGAGCAGCACGGCCGCGACTCCGCGCTCGCGCAGCACGCGCGCGAGCTGTTCGTTGCGCAGCGTCGGGTCGATCATCGGGTGCGGGCGGCCGCGCGTGTACTCGTCGGCGCCGAGGTCGATCAGCCGGTGGCCGGCCGCGCCGCGCCGTACGCGCTGCGCGCCCGGCACCGGCGCATTCGATTGCACCGCGTGGCCTTCGTCCATCAGAACGACCTGCGCCTCCGCGCACAGCGTGCCCCCGCTGTACAGGCCGCGGATCCAGCCGCGCCGTGCGGTCCGCGCCGCCGGTGCACGCGCCGGACGCTTGCCGCTCGCCGCGCACGCGGCCGCCTCGAGCGTGCGCGCAAAGGCGATACCCTTGCGCCCCGCCCGCGCCTCGGCGCCCAGCAGGCAGAGCACCACCGGCTTGCGGCAGCGCGCGGCGCGCGCCAGCACTTTTTCCATGACGGCAGGCGACGGCGGTTTCGAGATCACCACGATGCGCTTCGTCCTCCGGTCCGATTCGAGCAGGTCGAGCGCCGCCAGGGTCATCAGCCCGCCGACCGCCTCCGACAGATCGCGCCCGCCGACGCCAATGCCCTGCGACACGCCGCAGCCGGCGCGCGCGAGCAGGCAGGAAACCTCCTGCAGGCCCGTGCCCGAGGCCGACACGATGCCCACCTCGCCGCGCGGTACCGCGTTGGCAAACGCGAGCGGCACGCCGCCGATCAGCGCGGTGCCGCAATCGGGTCCCATCACGAGCAGGCCGCGCTCCAATGCACGCCGCTTGAGCGCAACCTCCTCTGCGAGCGGCACGTTGTCGGAGAAGATCATCACGTTCAGGCCGCGCTCGAGCGCGCGCCGCGCCTCGAGCGCCGCGAATTCGCCCGGCACCGAGATGAGCGCGAGGTTGGCAGCGGGCAGCGCGTCGAGCGCGGCGCCGAACCCCGCGATGCCCGGCGCCGATTCCGTCGCGGCCTGGCCCTGCGCCGGCGCGCCGCCGCCGGCGAGCAGGCGCTCTGCCGCCTCGAGCGCCGCCTCGGCGCGCGCGGCATCGCGCGCGCGCACCGCGATCACCAGGTCGTCGGCCTGCGCATCGCGCGCCGCTTCGGCGAGCAGGCCGGATTCGGCGAGCAGCGCCTTGTTGGAGGGACTGCCGATCATGAGCGAGGCCTCGAGCACGCCGGTCTCGGAGGACAGCGCGCGCGCGATGCGCATGAGCGCGACCGAATCGGCGTAAAAGCCGCGCCGGACGCGGTTGACGACGACGCTCATGTTTCGATTCCGAGCGAGCGCGCGAACGCGACGAGCGCCGCGTCGAAGCAGCCGAGCGGCGCACGCGCCACGCCCGCACCGACCTGTCCCACGCCGGCCCTGCGGTGTGCGATACCGGTGTTGATCGCGGGCTGGATGCCCGACTCGACCACGCGCCGCAGGTCGATCCCCGCCGGCACCCCCTGAAAGTCGAGCGCCGGCATCGTCCACCGGGGGTTGCGCGCGAGCGTGATCTGTCCCATCGCGCGGGTGAATGCCACCGCATCGCTCGCCCGCCCGGCGCCGACGAAGCCGACCACGGCGGGCGCGCTTGCCATCGCGAAGGCGCCAAGTCCGATCGTCTCCATGATCGCCGAATCCCCCATGTCGGGATTGGCATCGGCCTCGCTATACCCGGGGAAGTACAGACCCTGCGGCATTTCCACCGGTGCGGTGAACCAGGCGTCTCCGGTTCCAGAGACGCGCACGCCGAAGTCGGTCCCGTTGCGGCACATCGCGGCCACCAGGCTGCAGGCCTCGAGTCCGCGCACCGGATCCATGATGCTCTTGCCCATCACCATGCCGATGTTGAGGAAGAACTGCTCGTTGCCGGCAATGAAGGCGAGGCACTTCGAAAGGGTCTCGGTGTCGCCCGCCGCCTGCGCGAGATGCGGCGCCATTGCGCGCAGAGTGAGGGCCGAGCAGGCGACGTTTCTCTGGTGCATCTCGTCGCCCATTGCCAGCCCGCGCGCAACGAGCGGCACGAGCTCGAGCCCGCCCGCGGCGCGCAACGCGGCACCGAGCAAAGGGCCGAACACATCGCGCAGCCAGGCAAGACGCGCCAGCACCTCTTCGTCGTTGGCGCCGAAGCGCATCACCTTGCCCAGCCCCTCGTTGATCATGCAATAGGCGCGGTTGCCCGCGCCCGGCGCTCGGTTCTCGACTACCAGCACCGGCATCGAGCGCGTCGTGATTCCGGTCATCGGGCCGACGGCGTCGAAATAATGGTTCGGATGAAAGGTCACGCCGCCGCTTGCCGCGAGCCGCTCGGCCGCCGCGAGGTCGCTTGCCCAGCCCTCGAACACGATCGCACCAGCCACCGCGCCGCGCATCGGCCCGCACATTCGTTCCCAGCCGATCGGCGGCCCCGCGTGCAGCAGCACGCGCTCGCCGAGCCCGGCGATCACCTTTCCCGCCGGCTGCACGTCGACGAGCACGGGATTTGCGCTCTGCATGCGCCGCAATCCCTCGTCGTTCGCCCGCGCAATCGCCGCCTCGCGCGCGCCGAGGCGCGCGAGCAACTCGAGCACTGCGCGCCGTGCTGGTGCAGGCGGACGCCAGTCGACCTGCACCACGTCGGCGCCCTGCGAGGCGATCTCGTCGGCGAAGCCGCGCAGGCCGATATTGACGACGCGCGGCGCGCCGCCGAGCAGCGAATTGGAAGACATCGCAAAAAAGGGAGATTCCGCCGCCGTCCGCGAGGATCGGCGCGCGGTGTCGCGGATTATAGCGGCGCTGCTATGATCGACGCAGAAGACATGGAACGCCCTGAGAGACTCGTCGTCGCCGTCGGCGGCAACGCGACCCACCCGGAGGACATCCGCGGCACGACCGCCGAGCAGGAGCAGATCGCCGCGCGCACGGCGCGCGCCCTGCTGCCGCTGGTCCAGGCGGCGCGCGAGATCGTCGTCACCCACGGCAACGGCCCGGTGGTCGGCAAGATCATGCTGCGCCAGTACTACGCGCGCGCGGAAGTGCCGCCGATGCGGCTCGACGTGTGCGTGGCGCACAGCCAGGGCGGCATCGGGCATTTGCTGATGCAGGGCCTTGAGGACGAGCTGATGCGCGCGGCAGACCCGCGCCGCGTCGCCTGCGTTATTACCCGCGTCGCGGTATCCGCCCAGGACGAGGCCTTCCAGCACCCGCGCAAGCCGATCGGCCCGTTCTTCTCGCAGGAGAAGGCCGCCGAGCTGCAGGCGAGCCTCGGCTGGAACATGGTCGAGGATTCAGGGCGCGGCTGGCGCTACGTCGTGCCCTCGCCCAAGCCGCGCGAGATTCTCGACCTCGAGCTGATCGCCGCGCTCGCGGCGCAGGGCATCGTCGTCATCGCTGCCGGCGGCGGCGGCATACCGATGGTGCTGCGCGCCGACGGCTCCTATGCAGGGGTGCCGGCGGTGATCGACAAGGACATGACCTCTGCGCTGCTCGCCAACCGGCTCGGCATCGATACGCTGCTCATTCTTACTGCGGTGCCGAAGGTGCTGGTCGACTTCCGCACGCCGCGCGAGCGTGCGCTCGACCGGGTGAGCGCGAGCGAGCTCGAGGGCTATCTGCAGGACGGCCAGTTCGCCGACGGCAGCATGGGCCCGAAGGTCGAGGCGGCGCTGAAGTTCCTGGCGGGCGGCGGCAGGCGCGCGATTATCGCGGCTCTCGACCAGGCATTGGCCGCCATCGAGGGGCGCAGTGGAACCCACGTCGTCCCCGACTGAGTGGATTCTTGCGTCCGGTAATGGTGAAATTCAGGCGTTAACCGAGGAGGAACCCATGGGCAAGATGATCAGCTTCAAGCGGCCCGACGGCCAGAGCGTGAATGGCTATCTCGCCGAGCCGGCGCAGGGCGCCGCGGCGCCGGGTATCGTGGTGATACAGGAATGGTGGGGTCTGAACGACCAGATCAAGGGCGTCGCCGACAAGCTCGCGGCGGCCGGCTATCGCGCGCTGGTACCCGATCTGTACCGTGGCAAGCTCGCGCTCGCGGCGAACGAAGCCGAACACCTGATGACCAACCTCAACTTCGGCGACGCCGCCGGGCAGGACGTGCGCGGCGCGGTACAGCACCTGAAGGGCTCGGGCAGCGCCAAGGTCGGCGTCACCGGGTTCTGCATGGGCGGCGCGCTGACGCTCCTCGCCGCGGTCAACGTGCCCGAGGCGGATGCCGGCGTCGTCTGGTACGGCTACCCGCCGCTCGAGTTCGTCGACGCCTCGAAGATCAAGGCGCCGCTGCTCGCGCACTGGGCGACCGAGGATGCGGCCTTTCCGATCGCGAAGGTCGACGAGCTCGAGAAGAAGCTGGGCGCCGCGAAGGTGAAGTACGAAGCCCACCGCTACAACGCGAAGCACGCCTTCGCCAACGAGGAAGCCGACACGAAGAACCTGCCGATCCTGAAGTACGACCCGAAGCTCGCCGAGCTCGCCTGGAGCCGGACGATGGATTTCTTCGGCAAGCAGCTGCGCTAGATCTGCGCCGATCAGCGGGGCGCGCCGCGCAGGACCGCGTCGCAATCGACGGCCGCGGCGCGCGCACGCTCGGCCAGCGCCTCGGGGCTCGCGCTGCTGATCGGGTGCTCGATAACCACGAAGCGGGTGCCTTCGGCCCCCAGCGCGCGCGCCATCAGCTCGGCGGCGCTGACGAAATTCGACGTCATGATGCCGGCCGAGGGCAGCCCGAGCTGCTCGCCGATGATGGCGTCGTGCAAACTGCACGACGAACAGCTGCCTCAGTCGCCGACGCCCGCAATCAGTGCCTGCCAGCGTTCCGCCTCATTCAGCAACTCCGGCTCGACCGGCGCGCTGTAGTTCGACTTCGTCAGGCGCACAACCCTGCGGACGCCATAGCGATCGACGAGCTCTCGCTCGAGCGCATCGAAGAACGGCTTGGTGCCCTTCTTGCCGTTCGAGATGATGCCGAGCGTGGCGCCCTTCAAGGTTTTGAGCCGCTTGGCCGGCGCAAACGCGCGCGCGTCGTTTTCGTGACTCGGGTCGAGGACTTCTAGGCTCATGGCGCTCCTCTGCTCAGCTCGCGCAATCGACGCAGGCGCCGATTGCCAGCGTCACCGCGCGACTCTTGTTGCCGTACCAGGGCGGAATCACCGCGCCGAAGCCGCCCGCCGGCCCGCCGGCCGCGACGACCAGCACGTCGTTCTCGTCGGTAAATGCCGCGTACTCGCGCTCGCCGCGCTCGCCGACCACAGAGCCTTTGCCGCATTCGGCCCATTCGCTGCGCCGGATGCGCGCGTTCTGTGCGACATAGCGCCGGACCTCGGCCTTCGACCAGCCCGCGCGCTCGAAATGCGCGCGCAGCTGCGGCGGCAGGACAAGCGCGTAGTTGCCCGGCCAAATCGAGTAGTGGCGCATGTTGGCGCGGATCTCGGCAACGACGGTGTCGAGGATCTCCTCGGGCTGCGTCGTCCACTCGTTCATGATCTGGCGCGGCGCGCCCGCGGCGAGCACGGTGACCGCCGAGGCTTGCGGCGGAATGCCGCGCTCCTCGGCGAGCGGCCGCCAGGTCGAATGCTCTTCGTCCTCGGCGACGCAGTAGCTGAATTTGCCCGGATGGCCGAGCGTCGAGCGATCGACCTCGCCCGGGCGCGCGTCGAGCAGGTTGTACAGGATCAGGCGGATCGCACGCCCGATCACCGTCGTCGCGCGATCGCTCGGGCCGAGCGCGTTGAACCCGCCGCTCATGCCGAGCTCCTGCCGGATGGGGCCATTCACCACGATCAGAATCGCGCAGCCTCCCGTACTCGCGGTCGCGCCGTGCAGCAGGAACGGCTCCTGCAGCATCGCGCTGAACGCGGTGACGACCACGGGGAAGTGCATCGGCAGGCAGCCCGCCATCACCGCGTTGACCGCGAGCTTTTCCGCGGTAATCGGGCGCTGGCGCACCGGCTCAATGCCCAGCAGCTGCTCGGGCGGCATCAGCACCCACTCCAGGCAGGCTTCGACCGCCTGCGGCGTCGGCGGCACCACGGGCAGCCCGTCGGTCCAGCCGCGGCTGTGGAAGAACTCCTGCGCGGCCATAACGTCGTCGAGCGCGTAGCGCTTGGAGCGCAACGCCGCTTGCGTTCGAATCGTCGTCGGATCGCTCGCCATCACTGTTCCGCGTGCCCGCGAATCGCGGCACCGGACCCTGTCGCATCTAAACCGTCCGAACGATACACAATCGCCGCACGTCCCGCGAGGGCGCCGGGTCGGTCGCGGCCACGCTGGGTCCCGATGGGTGGTGCACAATGTGAGCCTGTGAGGGATCGTCACCGACTGTCGCCAGCCAGTGCACCGGCATGATTGACGACGCGCTCCTGCTCGCGCGGGTCCAGTTCGGGCTGAACATCGGCTTCCACATCCTGTTTCCCGCGATCACCATCGCGCTCGCCTGGGTACTGTTCGCCCTGCGCCTGGCGATCACCCGCGGCTGGGGCGCGCGCGAGACGCTGCGCGCCTCCTACTACCTGTGGATCAAGATCTTCGCGCTGTGCTTCGCGGTCGGCGTGGTGTCCGGCATCGTGATGAGCTTCCAGTTCGGCACCAATTGGCCGGGCTTCATGAACCGCGCGGGAAACGTCGCCGGACCGCTGCTTGCCTATGAGGTGCTGACGGCGTTCTTTCTCGAGGCCGGCTTCGTCGGCATGATGCTCTACGGCCGCGAGCGCGTACCGAACTGGCTGCACCTGGTGGGCACGTTCTGCGTGGCATTCGGCACCACGTTATCGGCGTTCTGGATCCTCGCGCTCAACTCCTGGATGCAGACACCCCAGGGGCATCGCAGTGTCGACGGCACTCTCTATGCGGACGACTGGTGGGCGATCATCTTCAACCCAAGCTTTCCTTACCGCCTCGCGCATATGCTGCTCGCCTCGGGGCTCACGGTTGCGTTCGTCATCGCCGGGATCTCCGCCATGCAGCTTCTGCGCAATCGAGATCACCGTCCGGCGCAGGGCATGCTGCGCGCCGGTATCGTGCTCGGCGCCCTGCTCGCGCCGCTGCAGATCTGGGTGGGCGACGCGCATGGGCTCAACACACTCGCGCATCAGCCCGCCAAGATCGCCGCGATCGAAGCGATCTGGCAGGGCGGGCGCGGCGTGCC
>JAJDNJ010000047.1 GCA_022340705.1 Betaproteobacteria bacterium | reverse complement strand
TGCTCCTCGGCCAGAAGCACGCGCGCCGCGAAGGGCGCTGGAAGATGGACGACATGTTCGACATGTTCAGCAACCTGCGCGAGCGCGCAGACACGCCGGGCGGTGTTCTCTCTGGCGGCGAGCAGCAGATGCTGACCATGTGCCGCACGCTGATGGGCGATCCGGATCTCGTTATGATCGACGAGCCGACCGAGGGTCTCGCACCCAAGCTGGTCGAACAGGTTGCCGAGCTGCTCGAGATGATTTCGCGCCGCGGCGTGTCCATCCTGCTGGTCGAGCAGAAGCTCACGATCGCGCTGAAGATCTCGCACCGCGTGTTTGTCATGGGGCACGGTCAGATCGTGTTCGAAGGAACGCCGGACGATCTTCGCGCGAACGAGCAGGTGCGCCGCGAGTGGCTCGAAGTCTGAACGCAGCACACCGGTGCTGCGACGGTCGCTGACGCCGCCGGCCGAATGATCACGCTGTTCCTGAAGGGGCTCGCCTTCGGCTTCGTGCTGGCGGCGACGGTGGGCCCGATGTGGGTGCTGTGCTTTCGGCGCACGCTGAGCCAGGGCGCGCTGGCCGGCCTCGCCTCGGGCATGGGCATCGCGGTGGCCGACGCGCTCTACGGCGCGGTCGCCGCGTTCGGTTTGACCACGATTTCCTCCTTCCTGCTCGCGAACCAGACCTGGTTCGCAGTCGGCGGCGGTGCGTTTCTGCTCTGGCTCGGCGCAAGGACGCTGCTCACCAAGCCGGAGCCCGTCGATGCAGGCGAAGGCGGTACGGCCCGGCGCAGCCTCGCCGCGGGCTTTCTGTCCACCCTCGGCCTGACGCTCGCCAATCCGCCGACGATTCTCGCCTTCGTCGCAATCTTCTCCGGCATCGGGTTGGCCGCGCATCCGAGCGCGGACGCGGCCGGGCTCGTCGTGCTCGGCGTTTTTCTCGGCTCGGCGGCGTGGTGGCTGGTCCTCGCCGCCACCGCCGGCGCGCTGCATGGCCGGCTCGGTCCACGCCTGACGCGTGCCATCAACGTGATCTCCGGCCTCGCGATTCTCGGCTTCGCGTTCTGGCAGCTCGCGACGCTGGTCTGATATCCTCGGCACTGGACGAATATCCAGCAACTTCCTTCTCCTTCTTCCCGCATGCAAGGCACCGACGGGCTGCTCGCCGAGCCCCTCGCGATCGTCGATCTCGAGACCACGGGTGCGCATCCGGCCTGGGATCGCATAACCGAGATCGCCGTGCTCGAGGCGCAAGGCGGCGAGGTAACGGCCGAGTGGTCGACCCTCGTCAATCCGGGCACGCCGATTCCCGCCGCGATCCAGGCACTCACCGGAATCACCAACGCGATGGTGGCGGATGCGCCGCGCTTCGAGTCGCTCGCCGAAGATCTGCATGCGCGTCTCGCGGGCCGCGTGTTCGTCGCGCACAACGCGCGTTTCGACTACGGTTTTCTGCGCACCGCCTTCGAGCGCAGCGGAATCCGGTTTCACGCGAGAACCCTGTGTACCGTGCGCCTGTCGCGGCGCCTGTACCCTGAGCACGCGCGCCACAATTTGGACAGCCTGATCGCGCGCCACCGCATCGCCTGCCGTGCGCGCCATCGCGCCCTGGGCGATGCCGAAGCGGTCTGGCAGTTCCTGCAGACTGCCATCGAGGAACACGGCACGGACGTGGTAAGCACCGCGGCGCGCCAGATCGCGCGCCAGCCGTCCCTTCCTGCGCACCTTGATCGTGCCGCGGTCGATGCCATCCCCGAGGCGCCGGGCGTTTATCTGCTCTACGGCGAGCGCGACGTGCCGCTCTACGTCGGCAAGAGCGTGACGATGCGCTCGCGCGTCCTTGCGCATTTCGCGGACAACCTGCGCTCGCCGCGCGAAATGCAGCTCGCGCGCGAGGTGCGGCGGATCGACTTTCGGCGCACCGCCGGAGAGCTCGGGGCCCTGTTGCGCGAGGCACAGCTCGTCAAGGAACTGGCGCCCGTATTCAACCGACAGCTGCGCCGGGTGAATGATCTCTGCGGATTTGTGCTTGAAGCGCGCACCGATTCGTGTGAAAACCCGGCACGCGCGCTGCGCCTGGTCGGCGCAGCCGAGCTCGATGCACCTCTGGTCGCCGCGCTGCGCGGCGTGTTCCGTTCCAAGCGCGCGGCACTCGCGGCGCTGCGCGGCCTCGCGGACGAGCACGGGTTGTGCCTGCAGACGCTCGGCTTCGAGCCGGCGCGCAAGGCTGGGGGTGCCTGCTTTCGTCACCAGATTCGACGTTGCGCGGGCGTCTGCGCCGGTCGCGAGCTGCTCGCCACGCATCAGGCGCGGCTCGCAGTCGCGCTCGGCAAACTGAAAGCCCTGGCCTGGCCCTGGAAGGGGCCGATCGGGATCGTCGAGCGCGACCACGCGAGCGCGGGCCTGTCGGACTCAGACCCGGCGTCCGCATCCGAGGATGCAAGTACGGAGGTGCAGGTCGTGCATCACTGGTGCTGGCTCGGAACGGCGCGCTGCGACAGCGACGTCGACGCGTTGCTCGAACAGTCGGGCCGGCCGCAATTCGATCTCGACAACTATCGCATCCTCGAGCGCCACCTCGCCAAGGGCGGTGCGCGCGTCGTCGAATTCACGCTGCCGGCATGCACCTAGAGCTCGCCGTTCCCGCCCTGATCCCGGCGCACGAGGACTTGCAGGAGGCATTCGACCGGCTGCGCCCGCCGACGCTCGAGCTGCTCGTCGCGCGCGGACGCATCGAGCACCGGCCGCACACGGGCTTCGAAGCCTGGCTCGCGCAAAGCTTCGGGCTCGACACTGCCGCGCTGCCCGCCGGCGCGCTGAGCGCGCTCGCCGACGGTGCGGATGCGCGCGCGGCACAGTGGATGCGCGCCGACCCGGTGCACCTGCATCTCCTGCGCGACCATGCCCGGCTCCTGCCGAGTGCGGCCTTTTCCGTCGCGCGCGAGGAGGCCGACGCCCTCTGCGGATCGCTCAACGCGCACTTTGCAGGCGTGCTCTCGGTCACGCCGAGCGCAGGACGGGCCGACTGCTGGATTGCGCGCTTCGAGAACGGCGCGCCACCTGGCGGCGCAGCGCCGCTCGAGGTGGCAGGTGACGACGTCGACCCGCGCGCGCAGTCGGATTCAGCGGATGCGAAGCGCGGCCACGTGCTGCTCAACGAATTGCAGATGCTGCTGCACGCGCATCCGGTCAACGCGGCGCGAGAAGCGCGCGGCGAGCCGACCATCAACAGCCTCTGGTTCTGGGGCGCCGGGCCGCTGCCCGCTCGCGCCGAGGGACGCTGGCGCTCGGTCACGGCGGATGATCCGTCGATCCGGGGTCTGGCACGCCTGTGCGGCGCGCAGTCGCTTGCGCTCACCGCGTCTGCGGACAGCTGGTTTGCGAGCCCGCCGCAAGATGGCCGACACCTCATCGTGATCGACGCGCTGCGCCTGCCGCATGCGCTGCGCGACACGGAAGACTATCTGGCTGGCGTCCAGGCACTCGAAGTGCGCTGGCTCGCGCCGCTGCTCGAAGCCTTGCGCACGCAGCGCCTCGGTATGCTCACGCTGCACGTACCCGACGCGGCTGAAGCGCTGTCGGTCGAGACCGTGCGCGCCGACCTGCGTCGCTTCTGGCGGCGTCCGCGCGCGCTGGCGCCTTGGAAGGACTGATGCGCATCGTCGAGCGCGCCTACGCGGAAGTCGACCGGCAGGCGCTGCTGCGCGCCGGCGTGCACCCGGTCCTGGCCCGGGTCTACGCAGGACGGCAGGTGCACTCCGCGGACGAGCTGTCGAACGACGTCGCGAAGCTGCTCGAGCCGGCGGCGCTCGCCAACGCGTCTCGCGCAGCAGCCCTGCTCGCCGACGCGATCGCCGCGCAGCATCGTATCCTGATCGTCGCCGACTACGACGCCGACGGCGCGACTGCCTGCGCGGTCGGCCTGCGCGCGCTGCGCAGCTTCGGCGCGCGCGTCGACTACCTCGTCCCCGACCGCTTCAAACTGGGCTACGGGCTGTCGCCCGAGCTGGTCGAGCTCGCCGCCGAGCGCGCCCCCGACCTTCTGGTCACCGTCGACAATGGCATCGCCAGCGTCGAGGGCGTCGCGCGCGCGAACGCGCTCGGCATTGCGACGCTGATCACCGACCACCATCTCCCCGGCGATGCACTGCCCGCCGCGAGCTGCATCGTGAACCCGAATCAGCCGGCCTGCACATTCCCGTCCAAGGCGCTGGCCGGCGTCGGGGTAATGTTCTACGTCATGCTGGCGCTGCGCGCCGAGCTGCGCGCGCGGGGCGCGTTCCGCGAGGGCTCGGAACCGAATCTCGGAGCGCTGACCGATTTGGTCGCGCTCGGCACCGTCGCCGACGTGGTGCCGCTCGACGCGAACAATCGGGTGCTCGTCGCGCAGGGCCTGAACCGCATCCGCAGCGGCCGCGCGGCGCCCGGATTGAATGCGCTGTTACGGGTCGCCGGCCGCGTGCCCGCGAAAGCGAGTGCTTTCGATCTCGGCTTCGTGCTCGGGCCGCGCCTGAACGCCGCGGGGCGCCTCGCCGACATGGGCGTCGGCATCGAGTGCCTGGCGACCGACGACGAGGCGCGCGCGGCGAACTGTGCCCAAGAGCTCGATGCGCTCAACCGCGAGCGGCGCCGGATCGAATCCGAGATGCTGGACGAAGCGCTCGGCGTGCTCGAGGCCGTGCGCGAGGCGTCCGGGGCGAGCGCGGTCTTTTTCGAGCCGGGCTGGCATCAGGGCGTGGTCGGCATTCTGGCCGCGCGTCTGCGCGAGCGCCTGCATCGCCCGGTGCTGTGCTTTGCGCGCGCCGACAGCGGCGCCGAGGAAAGGGCGAACCCGGGGTTGTTGCGCGGCTCCGGCCGCTCGATCCGCGGATTCCATCTGCGCGACTGCCTCGATCTGGTGGCCAAGCGCGCGCCGGGCCTGATTCTGCGCTTTGGCGGGCACGCCCAGGCGGCCGGGCTGACCTTGCGCGAAGCCGACCTTGCGCGGTTCACCGATCTGTTCGAGCGCACGGCGGCAGAATGCATGCCGCCCGGCGCCCTTTCGCCGATTGTGGAGACCGATGGCACGCTCGACTCTGCCTTCCTGTCGCTCGACGTCGCGCAGCTGATCGAAGGCCAGATCTGGGGACAGGGCTTTCCGCAACCGGTGTTCTGCGATACGTTCGCCGTCGAGAGCCAGCGCGTCGTGGGCGAGCGCCATCTGAAGCTGAAGCTGGTGAAGGACGGTCGGCGCTACGAGGCGATCCGCTTCGGCTCGCTCGAGCCGTTGCCGGCGCGCGCGCGCACCGCGTATCGTCTCACCGTCAACGAATTCAACGGCCTGCAAAACGTGCAGCTCAACATCGAGCACGTCGAAAATTAATGCCGATTCGCATGCCAGGAACGGCGCGCCTCTGGGCGGCCGGATTATTCGCGCTGACCGCGCTCGGCGCTCAAGCGGCGGACGGGCCGGTGAACGCCGGACCCTACGTACCGTCCCCGCAGAGCGTCGTCGCCGACATGCTCAAGATAGCCCGCGTCGGACCCGAGGACTATCTGATCGATCTCGGCTCGGGTGACGGGCGCATCGTGCTGACCGCGGCGCAAGTTTTCGGCGCGCGCGGCTTCGGCGTCGAGATCCGCGACGACCTCGTCCGTCAGGCCAACGCCGCGGCTCGGGCGCAAGGGGTCGCTGGCCGGGTGCATTTCGTCAAGGCGGATCTGTTCAAGACCGACATCTCGCGGGCGACGGTGCTCACCATGTACCTGTTGCCGGACACCGTGAATCTGCTGCGCGACAAGCTGGCGACCGAGCTCAGGCCGGGAACGCGTGTCATCTCACACGACTATCCGCTCGGCGGCTGGGATCCTGTCGAAATGGTGCATATGGACCTGGAGGCCAAGCTCCCAATCAGCGGCGTAACGACGACGCTCATCTACCTCTACCATGTCCCCGAAAACGTCGCCGGCCGCTGGCGCGCGGCAGTGCCTACGAGCGTCAGTCGAGACGCGATCGAGCTTGATCTGCAGCAGGCGTATACGCGCCTGCGCGGTGAGGCGCGCATCGGCCCCGCACGCGTGCCGGTCGGTGACGGCCGCGTCATCGGCCGCAAGCTGAGCTTCACGCTAAACGCCGCGGGAAAGGTGCATACATTCGAAGGCGAGGTCGACCAGGAATCCGCCCGTGGCACGGTGACCACTGAAGGAACGCGTGCAGCCTGGCGTGCGATCCGCATGACGAAAGCGGATTGAGCGATGGCGAAGGTCCGGATACTCGCAGGCAAGGCGCGATTCGAGATCGCGCTCGACGATACGCCCACGGCGCAGGCGCTGCTCGAGGCGTTGCCCTTCGAGTCGGTCGCCCAGACCTGGGGTGAAGAGGTCTACTTCGAGGCACCGGTCAACGCGATTCTGGAGCCCGAGGCGCGCCAGACGGTCGAGCCGGGAACCGTGTGCTTCTGGGTCGAGGGCAGCGCGCTCGCGCTGCCCTGGGGGCGTACGCCCATCTCGACCGACGCACGGCCGAAGCTGGTCAGCCCATGCAACGTGCTCGGCAGGATTCTGGGTGACGCGCAGGCGCTCGCGCAGGTCAATTCGGGGGATCGCGTCAAAGTGGAGGCCGCCTGATGGAACGCAAACGCGTCAATTCATCGCGCATCCGCTCGGTCGGTTACGACGAGCGCAATCAGCTGCTCGAAGTCGAGCTTTCGAACGGTACCGTGTATCAGTATTCGCGCGTCTCGCCCGAGGTCCATCGGCGCTTCATGGCCGCGCCGAATCCGACCTCGTACTACGACGACAAGATCGCCGAGGAGTACACCGCGCGCCGCGTCTAGCCGCGCCTCAGCGCTTGCGCGTCCCGAGAAGGCCCAGCAGCAGGTCGGGCCGGTCGGTCATGATGCCGTCGACGCCGAGCGCGAGCGCCCGGCGCATGCGCGCCTCGTCGTTCAGCGTCCAGACGTGCAGCTTCAGATTGCGTGCGTGCGCCGCACCGACCAGCTGCGCCGTCGCGAGCACACGCTCGCCCAGGGCGTAGGGAATCTGCAGCGCCTGCGCGTCGGGGCTGAGTACCGCGCTGAGACGGACCAGGCTGGCGATGTAGAACAGGCGCGCCTCCTCCGGCCCCATCGACGTGACCACCTCGGGGCAGGCACTGCGGAATGCGTCGAGGTTTGCCGGGTGCATCGATGCCACCAGGACGCGCGACGCCATCCGCGCGCTTCGGATCAGCGCGCACAGGGTCCGCGCGAGCGCAGGCTGCGCAGGCTTGATTTCGACCACCATGCGCGTCCGCGGAAAGCGCGCAAACACTTCGGCGAGCGTGGGCACGCGGATGCCCCTTGCTCGGTAGGGGTAGCTGCGTCCGCCGTCGGCCGACCAATGGTAGGCGGCGTCGAGCGCTTTCAGCTCGGCGAGCGCAAGCGCGTCGACGCGGCCGTGCCCGTCCGTCGTGCGATCGACGGTCGCGTCGTGCAGCACAACGAGCACGCCGTCCGCGGTCGCGCGCACGTCCATCTCGAGCATGTCGACACCCATGGCATGCGCGTGTTCAAACGCGGCCAGCGTGTTCTCCGGGCGCAGCCCGGCGCCGCCACGGTGTGCGATGACCTGAAGCTTGCCGTTTTCGCTCGCGAAGTATGGACCGCCGCGCGCCGGCTGCGCGTGCAAGAACAGCCAGCCGAGCACCGCGCCGCCGGCGACTGCGATAGCCAGCACGCTGCGCAGCAGGATACGCATGTTCTTTCTCGACGCGCAGCGCGCGCCACCCTTGACGCTACGCGGTCAGCAGCGGGCAATCCGGCGCGCCAGCCGCCTTTTTCTTCTCGACGATCTGCGCCGCGTACTTGTCCAGATAATGCGCGATCGTTTCGACACGAATCTTCACTGACCCCGCCGGCTTGGTCGAGTCCAGGTCCTGGAACGAGAAGTAAAGCGTGCCGGTGCGCTCGACAATCTGCTGCACCGGGGAATAGGTCGGCTGGTCCATGCCGCACTCGTAACTCGACAGGCGCACGACACAGGAAACCCATGGCATGCGCGCCGCGACCTTCGCGCCCCACAGGATCTCGTTGGTATTGGCGCTGTACGACGACGGCCAGACATCGGAAATATCGAACGGCGACTTGATCTGGCCCGCGGCGATCTCGGCGCCGAACATCCATTGCATGAGATCGTCATCCATCGGCAGGTACTGCGCC
This sequence comes from Betaproteobacteria bacterium, assembly GCA_022340705.1. Classification (GTDB taxonomy): domain Bacteria; phylum Pseudomonadota; class Gammaproteobacteria; order Burkholderiales; family SG8-39; genus SG8-39. The sequence continues at coordinate 3,368 of JAJDNJ010000047.1, read as the reverse complement.
CAGAGCACCGGGTAGCCGTAGGCTTGGAGGTCCACCTCGATCTCGTGCCCGATGCCCGGGTCCATGTGGTACGGCCGCGCCAGGACGAGCAGGCAGGAGCGGTTCTCGCGTGCGCACCACTCGAGGATCTCGCGCGCCTTGCGGCGCAGGCTGCGCGTGTAGGCATCCAGGGTGCGGAAGCCCTCGTCGACCGCATGCGCGGTTTCCTTTTCGGTCAGCCCGGGAATCACGTCCTTCAGCGCCGCATGGAGCTGGCGCGGCACGAGAGGTCGGTCGTCGAAATTGATCAGCGGGGCGACGTAGCGGACGTCGAGCTCGCCGAAGCTGTCACGCTCCTTGAGAAAGCCCGCCTTGATGTTCTCCGCTGCCGCCATGACCCGCGGGCAGGCGAGCGAGGCCGCCACATGACCCTGCAGCATCGACGGCAGCGAATAGACCATCGGCGAGAGCAGGATGTCGATCTTGCGCTTCTTGTTCGCGAGCAGCTCGCCGTAATGCCCGGAGACGCACTTCACCGGGTAGCAGCAATCCACCGTGCCACGCCCCTTAGCGAACTGGCGCGCCTGATCTTCCGAGGTGTCGCCGGAGAACTCGATGCGCCGCGCCTCGATGCCGAGCGCGCCGAGGAAACCGATCCAGAACTGGTGCGTCGACCACTGATTCAGCACGCGCGGAATGCCAACGCGCAGCTGATCACGCGGCTTGGCGATCGGACCCGGGCCGGCCCCTCCGCCGTCCGGCTCCGAGCGGTCAAACCGTTGCCTTAGAAGCCCGAAAGGCGTCTTCGCGAACCAGTTCAGCGATATTGGGATAGGCACGTTTTGCCTCCTCCAGGGTTTCCTTCACCACCTTCATTTCGTTGGCGTCCTCAAGCAAGCCCTTGGGGCAGGAGTTGCCGCTGATCACGCGCTCCCAGCCCTCGGCGAGCGGCACCTTGCTCCAGGCGCGCCCGGCGCCGCCCGGCATGCGCACATCGATGAAGGTGCGCTTGCAGTTGACCGTGCACCAGTTGCAGGTGGTCTGCGCATTGGTCGTGCTCGTGAATTCGAGCGACTCGATCAGGTCGTAGCCCCGGAAGCGGCTCGCCTCGCCGCGCGCGCTCCAGTCGATTGCGCAAAGCGCGGCGCCGATCGCGCCCGCCTCGCCGGAGTAGGGATGCACCACGATTTCGGCGTCCGGCACTTTCTGGCGGATGAAATCGACCTGCGCCTTGACGACCGCGAGGTTGCGGTGCGTGCCGCCCTGTAGGACGAATTTGCGTCCGGCGGCAGCGAGATTCTGCAGTTGGCCGGCGTAGACCCAGACGTTGAGCGGCAGCACCGCGGCGAGCGATGCCATGATCTCCTCGCGTGACCAGCCCTTGCGCTGCTGGTTGACGATATCGGACTGCAGAAACACGCCGCAGCCCATCGCCAGCGCTGGAATTGCCCGAGCCTCGAAAGCGCGATCGGCGTACTCCTCGAGCGGCACGCCGTAGCGTTCCGCGACTCCCTGCAGGAAGGCGCCATTGCCCGACGAGCACTGCGAATTCAGCCGAAAATCGGACACCGTGCCCTGGCGCAGGATCATGATCTTCACGTCGCAGCCGCCGACGTCGCAGATCACGTCCGCATCCGGAAAGTAGTGCAGCGCCGCGGTGGCGTGCGCGACGGTCTCGACGATCGCCATATCGGCGCCGACGATGTCCTTGAGCAGATCCTTGCCGTAGCCAGTGATGCCGAGGGCAGCGATGTTCTCGAAACCGGCGCCCCGGATCTCGCGCAGGATCGCCTTGGCATCCTCGATCGGATTGCCATTGGAGGGCACGTAGCAGCTGCCGAGCAGCTCGCGCTCCGCCGACATGACCACCGCCTTCGCCGTGGTGCTGCCGAAATCGCAGCCGACGATCACGGGCCCGGCGACGCGCGCCTGCGGCGCCACCACGCTCGCGTTGGCCTCGCCGTAACAGTGCATGAAATGCTGGAGCTCGGCGTGATCGCCCGAGAGGCCCTTCGCGCCATCGCGCGCTTTCTCCTCGTGCTGCCCCTCCTCGATCCACCAGCGCAGCTTGTCCGGGCCCAGGTAGGCGCCGACGCCCGGCGCCTCGCCCGCGCCGATCTCGATGCAACCGAGGCAGGCGTAATACAGCGCCTCGCTTGGCACCTCGATCATGTCCTCCGGGGCGGCGCCCTCGGGCAGCGCGATCTTGCGCTCGGTCCAGAGCTTGTGTAGGTGATGGCGCCAGGCCTGCTGCAATCCGGCGAAGAACAGGTTCGGCCCGCCGAGGAGCAGCACGCGCGGCATCGGCGTGTTGCCCTTGGTCAGGGTGGCGAGGTTCTGATAGACGACCGCCTCGAACAAGCTTGCGATGATCTCCTCGACCGGCACGCCGCTTTTCACCAGGGTATTTGCGTCGGTCTCCGCGAAGATGCCGCATTTCGAGCTGATCTTGTGCAGCGTCATGTTCGCGTAAGGCATCTGCGCGAGCTGCTCGGTCGCGATCTGCAGCTTGCGCGCGGTCTTCTCGATGAAGGTACCGGTGCCGCCGCTGCAGGCCGATTGCATGTACACCTGCTTCGACTTGCCGTCTCCGCTCGGCGTGAAAAACAGCGTCTTCATGTCCTCGCCGCCGATCTCGGACACAAAATGGACCTCGGGATGGAGTTTCTCGACCGCCGCCGACACCGCGACGACCTCCTGGATGAACTTGCCGCCGACCAGCGGCGCGATCAGCCCGGCGCCCGATCCGGTCAGGAACAGCCGGTCGCGCTCGGGCGTAAGACCGCAGTCGGCCTCCATGCGCGCAAGAAACTCGAGCACCATCTCCGCCTGCTTGGTATTGTGGCGCTGGTAGTCCTGCCAGACCGGCGCGGCGTCGCGCACCGCCACCGCCTTGATCGTCGTGGAGCCGACGTCGAGCCCGACCGTAAGCATCAGCGCCTCCCTGCCGCGATGTGCAGCGCGAGGTTCGCCGCGCTGCCGGCCACACCGTAGTGCGGTATGCGGGTGGTCGCGCGCTTGAGCTCCGGGCGCGCGTCCACCGCAGCACGCAGCTTGGCCTCGTCGAGGCCGGTGCGCTCGAGCACGCGCTCGTACTCACGCTGCGCGCGCTTCTTCGCCTCGGTCAAGATCATCTGGCAGCGCGACAGCGCGTGCACCTCGGCATCGCCCTTGATCTCGAGCGGCGCGTAGAGCAGGTCGGGGTACTTGCCGATCACCGCCGCCATCGCGCCGACGCTCATCGTGTTCGGCATGCAGGAATACGGTGAGAGCTCGCAAATCATGTGCGCCTTGCCGTTGCGGTGCGCCCACAACGCCTTGCCGACCAGCATGTCGCCTTCGCCACCGTTCAGCCGACTGTGATAGTAGGGTGCGGCCAGGTCGCGCAA
>JAJDNJ010000044.1 GCA_022340705.1 Betaproteobacteria bacterium | reverse complement strand
TCCAAACCCGCAAGCGCGCGGCGCGCATCTCCCTCGCACAGCTTGCGCACCGCGGCGCACTCGAGAATCACGCGCAGGTCGTAGAGCTGGTCGAGGTGGGCGAAATCGATCGGCCGCACGCTCCAGCCGCTCTTCGAATGCACCTGGAGATAGCCTTCGCGCTCGAGACGGAAAAGCGCCTCGCGCACCGGCGTGCGCGAAACGCGCGCGCGCCGCGCGATCTGGTTTTCCGAGAAGCGCGCGCCCGGCAGCAGGCGGAACTCGAAGATGTCGGCCTTGACGCGCTCGTAGACCGAGCCCGCAAGCTTGTCGCCGCCTGCACGCCATTTCTTCGTCATCGACTGCGAGCATACAATACGGCGCGGCGCAGCTCGTGCGACCAAAGGGAGGACGCATGACGGCGGTACCGGCCGAGCCTTACGAGTTTGAGTTCGAACCGCGAAGCTGCGCGCTCGTGATCATCGACATGCAGCGCGACTTTGTCGACCCGGGCGGCTTCGGCGAAGCGCTCGGCAACGACGTGTCGCTGCTGCGCAGGGCGATCGCGCCGACGAAGAAGGTGCTCGACGCGGCGCGCGCGCGCGGCATGCTCGTGGTGCACACGCGCGAAGGCCACCGTCCCGACCTGAGCGACCTGCCATTGAACAAGAAGCTGCGTGGCCGGCTGGAGAACGGCATCGGCGATCCCGGCCCGATGGGGCGCATCCTGGTGCGCGGGGAGTACGGCCACGACATCGTCGACGAACTGAAGCCCGCGCCGGGCGAGCCGGTGGTCGACAAGCCGGGCAAAGGCGCGTTCTACGCGACCGACCTCGACGCGATGCTGCACAACCGCGGAATCCGCCAGCTCGTGGTCTGCGGCGTCACCACAGAGGTTTGCGTCAACACCAGCGTGCGCGAGGCGAACGACCGCGGCTACGACTGCCTGGTGCTGGAGGACTGCGTCGGCTCGTACTTTCCGGAGTTTCAGGTGGCCGCGCTCAGCATGATCAAGGCCCAGGGGGGCATCTTCGGCTGGGTGAGCGACTCGAAGCGGTTTCTGGCGGCGCTGGCGCAGGCCTGATCCGCGAGTTTTGCACGACGACAAAAAGGGAAAACCATGGCAAATCCGACTGCAGCAGGCGGCGCACGGTGGTGGGTACCGGGAGACTGGAACGGATTTTTCGGGCTGTTCACCAATGTCGTGCTCAACGTGATCGTGCTCACCGGCCTGTGCCTGGGCGTGGTGCAGCTGCCCGCGGACACGGTCTTCGGGCGCATCCTGCCCGCGCTCGGCATCGCGTTGCCGATCGGCAACCTGTACTACGCCTGGCTCGCCTGGAAGCTCGCGCACAAGGAAGGTCGCAGCGACGTGACCGCGATGCCCTACGGTCCGAGCGTGCCGCACATGTTCATCGTGGTGTTCGTGATCATGCTGCCGGTCTACCTGAAGACCAAGGACCCCGTGCTCGCCTGGCACGCGGGCCTCGCCTGGGCGTTCATCATCGGGATCATCATTCTGGCCGGCGTGTTCGTGGGCCCGTGGATCCGGGCGCACACGCCGCGCGCGGCGATGCTCGGCACGCTCGCCGGCATCTCGATCGCGTTCATTTCGCTGCGCCCCGCGTTCCAGATGTGGGAGGTGCCGTGGATCGCGTTCGTGTCGCTCGCGATCGTGCTGATCAGCTGGACGGCGAACGTGCGCCTGCCCTGGGGCCTGCCGGGCGGCCTGGTCGCGGTCGTCGTCGGCATCGTGCTCGGCTGGGGGGCGTACTTCTTCGGCTGGAGCGACGTGGTCAAGGCCGAGCAGGTGAGCGCGTCCCTGTCCCAGTTCGGGCTGCATCTGCCGGTGCCGGGCGGCGAGGTGTTTCGCGGCCTGGTCGACGTCGTGCCGCTGCTGGTGACGGCGATCCCGCTCGGCATCTACAACTTCACCGAGGCGATGAACAACGTCGAGAGCGCCTCGGCCGCGGGCGATTCCTACGACCTGCGCAAGATTCTCGCCGCCGACGGCATCGGCGCGATCGTCGGCTCGGTGCTCGGCAGCCCGTTCCCGCCCGCGGTGTACATCGGCCATCCCGGATGGAAAGCGGTCGGCGGGCGCATCGGCTACTCGCTCGCCACCGGCGTGGTGATCGCCCTGGTGTGCTTTCTCGGCCTCACCGCGCTCCTTCTCGCGGTGGTGCCGCTGGTCGCGATCCTGCCGATCCTGCTGTATATCGGGCTGGTGATCGGCGCGCAGGCCTTCCAGGCCTCGCCGACGAATCATGCGCCCGCGGTGGTGCTCGCGATCATTCCGAACGTCGCCGCCTGGGGCCAGCTTCAGGTCGACAGCGCGTTGAATGCGGCCGGAACCGGGGCCGCGAGCGTCGGCGCGGCCAAGCTTGCGGGCTCGGGGCTGGTGTACCACGGCATGGAGTTGCTCGGCGGCGGCGCGGTACTCGCCGGCCTGGTGCTCGGCGCACTCGCCGCATTCATCATCGATCGCAGGTTCAAGGCGGCGGCGCTGTGGGCGTTCGCCGGCGCGGTGCTCGCGTTTTTCGGGTTCATCCACGGCGCACAGCTCGGCTGGGCGGTGTCACCGCAGGTGGCGCTCGGCTATGCCCTGTTCGGTGCGGTGTGCCTCGGCGCCGGCATGCAAGGAGACCAGCGGCCGAGCTGAGGCGCCGACCGCCTCAGCCCTTCAGCCGCACGGCGAGCGCCTCGACCAGCGCTTCGAGCACCTTCACGCGCGCCCAGTACTTGTCGTTCGACTCGACCAGCACCCAGGGCGCGTGCGGCGTGCTCGTGCGCTCGATCATGTCGGCCGCGGCGACCTGGTAGGCGTTCCATTTCTCGCGGTTGCGCCAGTCCTCCGGGGTGATCTTGAACTGCTTGTGGCGCGTCTTCTCGCGCTGCTTGAAGCGCCGGTGCTGCTCGGCCTTCGAGATTTGCATCCAGTACTTGATCACCACCGCGCCGTGACGCGCGAGCTGCTCCTCGAAATCGTTGATCTCGGCGTAGGCACGCATCCAATCGGCCTCGGCGGCGAAGCCCTCGACCCGCTCGACCAGCACGCGCCCGTACCAGCTGCGATCGTAGATCGTGAAGCGCCCGAGCCGCGGCACGTGGCGCCAGAAGCGCCATAGGTAGGGCTGCGCACGCTCCTCGTCGGTCGGCGCGGCGATCGGGATGATGCGGTACAGGCGCGCGTCGAGCGCGGCGGTGATGCGCCGGATGGCGCCGCCCTTGCCTGCCGCGTCCATGCCCTCGAACACTGCCACCACCGTGTGCTTGCGGAAGCTCGGGTGGCGGGTGAGCAGCGCGAGCGCGCGCTGCTGCCTGGCGAGCGCCTTGCGGTACTTGTCGCGCGCGAGACTCGCCGACAGATCGAGCGTATCGAGGATGTGTAACCGGTCGACCGGGTGCACCAGCGGCGCGGCGTCGCTTTTCTTCGCACGCCGCTCGGGCGGCGCCGCGACGCGCTTGCTCATCGCCTCGAGCAGCGTGCGCCCGACGGTCACCGCGCGATACTCGGGGTCCGAGGCCTCGACCACGATCCAGGGCGCCCAGGCAGTCGAGGTCTCGCGCAGCGCCTCCTCGCTCACCGCGTAGAAGCGGTCGTAGAGCTTGAAGAAGTCCCAGTCGCGCTTGGTGATCTTCCAGCTCGTCTCGGGATCCTCGGCGAGCGCCTTGAGGCGCTTTTTCTGGCGCTTCTTGGACAGATGGAACCAGAACTTGAGTATCAGCGCGCCGTCGTCGGCGAGCATCTTCTCGAAGCGGTTGATGGCTTCGACCTCACGCGCGAGGTCGCTCGGCCGGTTGCGCTTGAAAACGCGATCGATGATCGGCGCCGTGTACCAGGAGCCGAACAGGATGCCGAGCTTGCCTTTCGGGGGCAGCGCCCGCCAGAAGCGCCACATTGGCGGGCGCTCGCTTTCCTCGTCGGTGGGATTGTCGAAGGCGGAGGTGAAGATGTGGCGCGGATCCATCCACGCGTTGAGCAGCTTGACCGTCTCGCCCTTGCCCGCGCCGCGCACGCCCGAGATCAGCAGGATCACCGGAAAGCGCCCGTCCTGCGACAGCGCGTACTGCGCATCGAGCAGATCTGCGCGCAGTCCGGGCTCGATCCGCCTGAACTCTCCTTTGGAAAGCGCGTGCCCCAGCTCGGCAGACTCAAACATGCTCGCTGTACTCCTTCCCGTCGCAGGGTCCGCGGCCGGCGGGCCCGCACTCAGCGCACCCGGTAGATCTCTTCTGCAAAGTCTCCACGCGACACCATCAGCCAGGCGCGCTTGCGCTCGGGACGCCAGGTCAAGGTCGCGTGATCGGAGTCCTGGTCCCAGCTGATCTTGTAGACCTCTGAATCCTTCTGCCCCTTGCGCTGGATCAAGTTCCGATTTTCTGCGCTCGGCTTGCCCCATTGCGATCTGAGCGCGGCCTCGACCCGCGCGCGGTCGCGCGCGTCGAAACGCAGCTCGAATCCCCGCACCCGATCGCCGCGCAGAAAAAACGTCACCCGCGCCTGGACGCCGACAAAGGAGATGCGCGCGTCGTCGCAGCGCCGCTCCGCCGCGCGGCTCTTCCATTCGAGCGGCTTGCAGTAGGCGCTCGGAAACGCGCTGCGCACCTGAGATTCGCTCGCGCCGAGCTCGACGCCATCGACCTCGAACGCGAGCGCGGCGCCCGCGGCAGTCAGCAATGCGATTGCGAGGACGGTCCTCATCGCCGCGCCAGCGCGGAGTGACGGAAGCAGTCGAGCGTGTGATCGTTCACCATGCCCACGGCCTGCATGAACGCGTACACGATCGTGGTGCCGACGAATTTGAAGCCGCGCCGCTTCAGATCCTTTGCCAGTGCATCGGACTGCGCGCTGCGCGCGGGCACCTGCCCCCGGCGGCGCCAGCGGTTCTGCACCGGGCGGTCTTCGACGAAGCCCCAGACGTAGCGCGCGAAACTGCCGAATTCCTTCTGCACCGCCAGAAAACGCTGCGCATTGGTCACCGCCGCATCGATCTTCGCGCGGTTGCGGATGATGCCGGGATCGGAGAGCAGCTGCGCCTTCTTGCGCGCGCCGTAGCGCGCGACCATCTGCGGATCGAAGCGGTCGAACACCACGCGGTAGCGCGCGCGCTTGGCAAGCACGGTGTCCCAGGAAAGGCCCGCTTGAGCCCCTTCCAGCAGCAGAAACTCGAACAGGCGTCGGTCGGAGCGCACGGGAACGCCCCATTCGCGGTCGTGATAAGCCTTGGCGCGCGGATTCCTGGCCCACGCGCAACGCCTGCGGTTCGGCATGCGCGCATGATACCGACCCGGCCTGCGACGCGCGGATTCAGCTCCAGCGCGGCGTGTACGGCAGATCGACCGTGGCGTACTGGGGCGGCCCTGCGAGCGGCCAGCCGTACTCGTAAGCCGCATGCCGCGTCCAGTAGGGGTCCGCGAGATGCATGCGCGCGAGCACGCACAGATCGGCGCGCCCGCCCGCGATGATCGCGTTCGCGTCGCCGAACGACTGGATGTTGCCGATCGCCATCGTCGGCAGCCCGCCCTCGAGGCGCAGCCGGGTCGAGAACGGGAGCTGCCAGAGGCGCCCGTACTGCGGCTGCTGGTCGCCGACCACCTGTCCGGTCGACACGTCGACGATGTCGCAGCCGCCCTCCTTCAGCGCGGTGACCAGCGCGAGGCCGTCGGCGTCGGAAAAACCACCGGCCTTCCAGTCGGTCGCCGAGATGCGCACCGACATCGGCTTGTCCTGCGGCCAGGCGGCGCGCACGGCGGCAAACACCTCGAGCGGGAAACGCATGCGATTCTCGATCGGCCCGCCGTACTCGTCGGAGCGGCGGTTGGCGAGCGGCGAGAGGAAGGTCGACAGCAGGTAACCGTGCGCCATGTGCAGCTCGAGCAGGTCGAAGCCCGCGGCCGCGCCGCGCCGTGCCGCAGCCGCATGCTCGGCGATCACCGTTTCCATGTCGGCGCGCGTCATCTCGCGCGGCATATGGCAAAACGCTTTGTACGGGATCGCCGACGGCGCGATCACCTCCCAGTTGCCTTCGGGCAGCGGCTCGTCCACCCCCTCCCAGAGCAGCTTGGTCGAGCCCTTGCGCCCGGCGTGCCCGATCTGCAGGCCGACCTTGGCGCGCGAATGGCCGTGGATGAAATCGACGATGCGCCGCCAGGCCGCGACCTGCGCGTCGTTCCAGATGCCGGCGCAGCCCAGCGTGATGCGCGCCTCGGGGCCGACGCAGGTCATCTCGCTCATCACCAGTCCCGCGCCGCCGACCGCCCGGCTGCCGAGATGCACGAGGTGCCAGTCGCCGACCAGACCGTCGACCGCGGAGTACTGGCACATCGGCGACACCACGATGCGGTTCTCGAGCGTCAGGTCACGCAACCGGAACGGGGTGAAGATCGGCGGCGGGGTGCGGCCCGCGGGCCGCGCCAGCCCGGCGGCCGCGTAGGCGCGCTCGGCCACCCAGCCCTCGACCTGCTCGACGAAGGCCGGATCGCGCCGCCGCAGGTTGTCGTGGTTGATACGCAGGCTGCGGGTGAGGAGCGCATACGCGAACTGCAGCGGCGCCATGCGCTCGGCGTAGCGCTCGGTCTCCTCGAACCACTCCATCGAAACCTGCGCGGCGCGCTGCAGGCTGTCGACCGCGGGCTCGCGCTCGGTCTGGTAGGCGGCGAGCGCGGCGCCGAGGCTCGGCTCGCGCTCGAGCGCGTTGGCGAGCGCGATGCCGTCTTCCATCGCGAGCTTGGTGCCCGAGCCGATCGAGAAGTGCGCGGTGTGCAGCGCATCGCCGAGCAGCACGATGTTGTCGTGGAAGTACTTCCGGTTGCGCACGCGCGGAAAGTTGCGCCACAGGGACATGTTCGAGATCAGCTTCGCCCCGTCGAGCTCGCTCTCGAACAGCCGCTCGCAGTAGGCGATGGTGTCGGCCTCGCTCGCGCCTTCGAGCCCGGCGCGCTGCCAGGTCTGCTCGGTGCACTCGACGATGAAGGTCGATGTACCTGGCATGTACTGGTAGCAATGCGCGCGCCACAGGCCGTGCGCGTTGCGCTTGAAGTAGAAGGTGAATGCGTCGAAGCGCTTGGTCGAGCCGAGCCAGACGAACTTGTTCGGCCGTTGCACGACGTCGGCGCCGAATTCGGCCGCGTATTGCCGCCGGACGAAGGAATTGATGCCGTCCGCAGCGACGATCAGGTCCGCGTCCCGATAAGCGTCGAGGCTAGTGATGTCCGCGTCATGCCGGATCTCGACGCCGAGCGCGCGCGCCCGCGCTTCGATGATCTGCAGCAATCGCAGGCGCTGCATGCCGGCGAAGCCGTGCCCGGTGGACACGAACTTCTCGCCGCCGAAGAAGACGTGGATGTCGTCCCAGTGCACGAAGGCGTCGGTGATCTCGCGGTAGGAGGGCTCATCGGCCTCGCGAAAGCCGTCCATCGTTTCGTCCGAGAAGACCACGCCGAAGCCCCAGGTCACGTTGGCCGGGTTGCGCTCGAACAGGCGCACGTCCCAGTCCGGATGCGCTTTCTTGACCAGCAAGCTGAAATAGAGCCCGGCCGGACCGCCTCCGATGCATCGGATCTTCATCGTCCTGCTGTTTCCCTTGAGGATCCGCCGGCGTCCGTATTCAGCTGGAGCGCAGGCGGAAGCGCTGCAGCTTGCCGGTCTCGGTGCGCGGAAGCGCCTCTACGAACTCGATGCGGCGGGGGTACTTGTACGGCGCGATCGTGCTCTTCACGTGGGCCTGCAGCGCCTCGATCATCCCCGCGTCGCCGGTGAAATCCGGCTTGAGCACAATGAAGGCCTTGACGATGGTGCCGCGCTCGGGGTCCGGCGCGCCGACCACGCCGCACTCGGCGACCGCGGGATGGCTGAGCAGCGCGCCCTCTACCTCGGGCCCGGCGATGTTGTAGCCGGCCGAGATGATCATGTCGTCGGTGCGCGCCTCGTAGAAGAAGTAGCCATCGGCGTCCCTATGGTAGGCATCGCCGGTGATGTTCCAGCCGTTCTGGACGTAGTTCTTCTGCCGCGCGTCGGCAAGATAGCGGCAGCCCGTCGGCCCCTTGACCGCGAGCCGCCCGACGACGCCCGGCGCGCAGGGCTCGCCCGCCTCGTCGAGCACGGTCGCGCGGTAGCCCGGGATCGCGTAGCCGGTCGCGCCGCGCCGCAGGCGCTCGACCGTATGCGAGATGAAGATGTGGATCATCTCGGTCGAGCCCAGCCCGTCGAGAATCGGCACGCCGGTCGCTTCGCTGAACAACTGGCGCGTGGCGTCGGGCAGCGCCTCGCCCGCCGAGACGCAGACCCTGAGGCTGGAAAAATCGTAATTCGGTGCAAGCGCGGCCATCGCGCGCAGCATGACCGGCGAGGTGAACAGCACCGTGGCGCGGAACTGCGCGATCGCTTCGAACAGCGTTTCCGGCGTGAGCCTCTCGATGAGCACCGTCGAGGCGCCGGCACGCAGCGGAAACGCGAGCATGCCGCCCAGGCCAAAGGTAAAGGCGATCGGCGGCGTGCCGCAGAACACGTCATCGGGCCGCACCTTGAGGCAGGAGCGCGGGAACAGGTCGCACATCGCGACCACGTCGCGATGAAAGTGCATCGTGCCCTTCGGCTTGCCGGTGGTGCCCGAGGTGAAGGCGATCAGCGCCACGTCGTCGGCCGCGGTATCGACGTTGTCGAAGGTCTCGGGCTGCTCGAGGACGAGCCGGTCGAGCGCCTCGGGCGCGTCGTCGTACCAGGTGCGGATCGTCTTCAGCGAGGGGCAGGCGGGCAGCGCCGCTTTGAGCTCCGCGTCGAGCCGCTTGTCGCACAGAGCATGCGTGACCTGCGCCTTGTTGACGATCTCGGTCAGCTCGCGCGCGCGCAGGAGCGGCATCGTTGCCACGCACACTCCGCCCGCCTTCATCACCGCGAGCCAGCACGCCGCCATCATCGGGTTGTTCGGCCCGCGTAGCAGAACGCGGTTGCCGGGCACCAGGCCCATGTCGGAGACCAGCACATGGGCGATGCGGTTGGCCTGGGTGGCGAGCTGCAGATAGCTGCACGCGCCATCGAGCGCGCGCAGCGCGATGCGCGCCCCCTGCCCGGCGGCGACATGGCGGTCGACGAGCTCGGTCGCGCAATTCAGGCGCGCCGGGTAGCGGACCTCGGGCAGCTCGAACAGGAACTCGGGCAACTGCTCCTTCGGCGGCAGGTTGTCGCGCGCGAAGGTATCGACGTGGGCGCTCGCAGCCATCCGACAAATCCTACGCCGCACCCGTGCCCTTGAGCAGCTCGCGCGCAATGATCAGCTTCTGCACCTCGGTCGCGCCCTCGTAGATGCGCAAAGCGCGCACGTCGCGATACAGGCGCTCGACCGGGTGCCCGCTCGCCACCCCGAGCCCGCCGCACAGCTGCACCGCCGCGTCGACGACCTGCTGCGCGGTCTCGGTCGCGAACATCTTCGCCATCGCCGCCTCGCGCGTGATACGCGCGCCCTGCGCATCGCGCGCCCAGGCCGCTCGGTATGTGAGCAGCGCCCCGGCCTCGACCCCGGTGGCCATGTCGGCGAGCTTCGCCTGCGAGAGCTGAAAATCGGCGAGCAGCTGGCCGAACATGCGGCGCGACTTGGCGCGCGCGAGCCCCTCGTCGAGCGCGCGGCGCGCGAAGCCGAGCGCCGCCGCGGCGACCGTGGTGCGGAACACGTCGAGATTGCGCATCGCGAGCTTGAAGCCCTCGCCCGCCTTGCCGAGCAGGTTACCCGCCGGTATGCGGCAGTCGGTGAAACGCACCGTGGCCATCGGGTGCGGCGCGATGATCGCGATGCGCTCCGAGGCGTCCAGCCCCGGGGTACCGGCCTCGACGACGAATGCCGAGATCGCGCGCGTCGGCGTGACGTCGCGGTCGTGTTCGCTCTTCGCGAACACGACGTAAAGGTCGGCGATGCCGCCGTTGGAGATCCAGGTCTTCGCCCCGTTCAGAATCCAGCCGTCGCCATCGCGGCGCGCGGTGGTCGACAGGGCGGCGACGTCCGAACCGGCCTCGGGCTCGGACAGCGCGAACGCCGCGATCGCGTCGCCCGCCGCGACCCGCGGCAGCTGCGCCGCGCGCTGCGTTTCGCTGCCCGCGAGCGCGATCGGCCCGCTTCCCAGCCCCTGCATGACGAAGGCGAAATCGGCGAGCCCCGCATGGTAGGCGAACACCTCGCGCAGCAGCGCGATCGCGCGCACATCGAAGGCATCGCCGCCCGGCACGCAGTGCCGGAGAAAGCCCGCGGCGCCGAGCTCGCGCACCAGGCGCCGGCAGGTCGCGTCGGCCTCGGCGCCGCGCGGCGCCGCGGCGTCTTCGTCGTGCATCCAGTGGCGCTCGCGCGCCCAGGCCTCCGCCTCGGCGGCGAGCGCCGCGTGCGCCGATTCGAAGAACGGCCAGCGCAGGTGCGCGAAGCGGTCCATCGCGCCGCGTCAGTCTCCCTGGAACACCGGCTTCTGCTTTGCGACGAAGGCGTTGTAGGCGCGCTCGTAGTCCTTCGTCTGCATGCAGATCGCCTGCGCCTGTGCCTCGGCTTCGATCGACTCGTCAACGCCCATGCTCCACTCCTGGTGGATGCACTTCTTGGTCATGCCATGCGCGAAGGTCGGCCCGTCCGCAAGCGACTTGGCGAGCGCTTGCGCCTCCGCGAGCACCTTGGCCGGCTCGCACAGCCGGTTGTAGAAGCCCCAGCGCTCCGCCTCGGCGCCGTCCATCGCGCGTCCGGTGTAGAGCAGCTCGGCCGCGCGTCCGGCGCCGATGATGCGCGGCAGGATGTTGCAGGCGCCCATGTCGGCACCGGCGAGACCGACGCGCACGAAGAGGAACGCGACCTTGCTCGCCGCAGTCCCCAGGCGCAGGTCGGATGCCATCGCGATGATCGCGCCGGCGCCGGCGCAGATCCCGTCGACCGCGGCCAAGATCGGCTGCGGGCAGTTGCGCATCGCTTTCACGAGGTCGCCGGTCATGCGCGTGAACTCGAGCAGACCGCCCATGTCGTCCGCCTTCTGCAGCGCGACCAGGGGCCCGATGATCTCGTGCACGTCGCCGCCCGAGCAGAAGTTGCCTCCAGCGCCGGTAACGACCACCGCCTTCACGTCCTCGGCGTAGGGCAGCTGGCGAAACAGGTCGCGCAGCTCCGCGTAGGAATCGAAAGTGAGCGGATTTTTGCGCTCGGGACGGTTGAGGGTGATGGTCGCCACCTTGCCCTCGACTTGCCATTGGAAATGCTTCGCCTGATAGCCGGCGAGAGTTATCCGGAACTGCTTCATGAGAACTCCTTCGATTCGTCGACTGCGGAAAATACGCAAAGCCTAATGGGTTCCGTGCCGGCTGCGCAGCCCCGGCGTGCCGTGCTGCGAAACGGCGGTCCCGGCTCTCGCCTCAGCGCGGCGCGACGATCGCCGCCCGCTGGCCTCGGTAGGCCGTCTGGTACGCGACGCGGCCCGGGCCGCGATATTCCGGCTCCCGAAAGTAGACCACCACGCGGCCGTCGGGATGGCTGGCCAGCCAGGCGCCGATGTCGCGCTCATCGATGACCTCCAGCGGGCGCGTGAGCCGTCCGTAGTACTGAAACTGGCCGTGGTATTTGCCCTCGTTGGCAACGGTCACACCGTCGCGCTGGAGCGCGGCGATCCGCTCGGCGAGCGGCGCGACGCGCTGCGCGGGTCCGACCAGCAGGGCCGCGCCGACCTGGAGCAGGACGCAGGCGCCGCCCACGGCGAGCGCGATCCGCCGGAGCTGGGGCGCGCCGTCAGCCCAGCGCGCCACGAGCAGCGCAACCAGGCCGAGCTCGGGCAGCAGGTACTGCACCTGCTTGCCGCTGATCAGCGAGAACGCGGCGAGCGCGAAGGCGATCTGCAGCAGGCAGAAGCGCTCACCCGAGGCGCGCAGGTCCGCGCCGCGTGCCGCTCGCCACAGCCGCGGCCAGAACACCCAGGGCGCGGTCAGCAGCGGGAGAAAAGGAAGGTAGAACCAGAATGGCGCGCGATGAGCGAACGACTTCGCCATGCGCCCGGCGGTCTGGCCCCAGAAGATCGCACGACCGTACTCGTCGCCGCCGGCGATCGCGGCGGGCACGGCCCAGGCAAGCACCAGTGCGGCGCCGCCGAGCAGCGCGAGCAGCGTGCCCAGC
>JAJDNJ010000039.1 GCA_022340705.1 Betaproteobacteria bacterium | reverse complement strand
CGCTGGATGCTGCGCGCCTTCGCCGCCGCGACCTTCAGCGGATGGATTGCGGTGCTCGCCGGCTGGATCGTGACCGAAGTCGGTCGGCAGCCGTTCATGGTCTACGGCGTGCTGCGGGTGGAGCAGACCGTCTCCAACGTGCCTGCGGGCAGCATCGCGCTCTCGCTCGCGGGCTATGCCTTCGTTTACGTGCTCCTCCTGATTGCGTTCATCCTGGTCCTCACGCAGACCGCGCTCAACGACGCGCGTGCCGCAGAACCTGCCCAGCGCGGTCCCGGCGCCGCAGGGCAGGACGCGCGCGCCGCATGACGCTCGACCTGCCGTTCATTTTTCTCGTCCTGATGGCGCTCGCCATCCTGGCCTACGTCGTGCTCGACGGCTTCGATATCGGCGTCGGCATCCTGTTGCCGTTCGCCGCGCGATCCGACCACGACATCATGGTCGCCTCGATCGGGCCGTTCTGGGATGCGAACGAGACCTGGCTGGTGATGGGCGTCGGCGTCCTGCTCGTCGCCTTCCCGCGTGCGCACGGCGTCATTCTGCCGGCGCTCTATATCCCGGTCGCGTTGATGCTGACCGCGCTCATCATCCGCGGAGTCGCCTACGAGCTGCGCAACAAGGCCTCGGGCTGGCACCAGGAGCTCTGGAACCGCCTGTTTTCGTTCGGCTCGCTCGCGATGGCGATCGCGCAGGGCTACATGCTCGCGCGTGTGATCACGGGATTTCCCGCAGGTGGTTGGCAGGTCGCGTTCGCTGCCCTCGTCGGCCTGGGCCTCGCCGGCGGCTATGCCCTGCTCGGCGCCACCTGGCTGGTCATCAAGATGGAAGGCGAGCTGCAGCGCCGCGCGCTGCGCTGGAGTCGCGCCGCAGCGATGCTTGCCGCGCTCGGCGTGGTCGCGATCAGCTTGGCGACACCGCTCGCCAGCCCGCGGATCGTCGAGAAGTGGTTTGCCTGGCCGGTAATGCTCTGGCTCTCACCGCTTCCGTTGCTGACTACGGCGGCCTTCATCGGGATCTGGCGCCAGCTCGTACGTCTCGAGAGCGGCGCGAGCCGGCGCGAGTGGCTTCCGTTCGTCCTCGCGGTCTGGATTTTCGTGCTTTCGTACTGCGGGCTGGGCTACAGCCTGTACCCGTATCTGGTGGTCGACGCGATGACCTTCCGCCAGGCCGCTGCATCGGACGCATCGCTGTTCTTCGTCTTCGTCGGCGCGATGCTCGTATTGCCGCTGGTCATCGCGTACACGGTGCTCTCGTACCGCGTGTTCTGGGGCAAGGCGAAGGCGCTGACCTACGGCGAGTAACCACCACCTTCGCGCGCGAGCACCGCCTCGACGATCGTCGTATTCCCGCCCGATTGCTTCGGGTAGGCGAGGCGGAATTCGTAGGCGATGCCCGGATAGGCTGCCGCGCAGCTTTCGATCAGCTCGCGCCACCACTTCGGATGACGAATGGTGCAATGCGCGTTCTCTCCGCTCGGCAGACGCTTCTGCGCCGGGAAGCAGGCCACGTTCGCAAACACGAACCGACGCGCGAACGAAAACAGCTCGTCGACGATCCAGGCCATGTCCTCCTCGGGACAGTGCTCGAGCACGTCGGTGCAGATCACGCCGTCGAAGCGCTCCTGCGGCAGCTGCGCGAACGGGGCATGGCCCGGGTCGTAGCAGTGCACCGAGTCGACGCCCCAGTAGCTGCAGATGTCGGGATACTCGACTCCGCGATCGCCATCGATGATCTTCTGCGGGCGGTACTGCAAACCCTTGCCCGAACCGTAGTCGAGTATCGTCTCCGCCCCCGTCAGATCGATGAGACGCCGAATATGGCCGGCCTGGCGCGCGAGGCTCTTTCCGGGGAACGTGTCCTGCGCCGCGATGCCGAGATGCGGCTCGCCCTGCGCGTGCATCTGGCGGTACTCGTCGAGCAGCGCCCGGTAGCGCGGACTGGGAGAACTGCGGGTGTAGGCAGTCTTCATTGCGGTACCGCGCGACGCGCCGGCGGTGGCGACCCCACGGGGATTCGAACCCCGGTTACCGCCGTGAAAGGGCGATGTCCTAGGCCTCTAGACGATGGGGTCTTCCGACGACCGATGCTGCAAACCTGCTGGTGGAGGTAACCGGGATCGAACCGGTGACCTCTTGCATGCCATGCAAGCGCTCTCCCAGCTGAGCTATACCCCCAGACAAGGGCGCGAATTATAGGGGAAAACCCGCGCGCCGCCAACGTCGAAAGCCATGTCAGACCCCGAGCGCCTTGCGCCGCCGCGTGGCGAGCAGGCGCAGCTTGCGCGCCTCGACGTCGCCGAGCGTCTCGCGCCCTGCAAGAAGGTCGCGCTCGAACGCGGCGAGCGACGTCGCGTCGCGCGCGGCGTCGAGCGCGCGGCGCAGGGCATAGAACGCATCGGAGTACCCGCCACAGATTTCCCCGATCGCGGCGTAGGACATGCGGTGCGCCGCGCAGGGCCCGAGACGGGCGAGCGCCTCGCGATGCGCGCGCGTGTCGTAGCCCTTGTGCGCGGCGAAGCCGTAGCCCGGATGCCGGTCATCGAGCTCGCGCATCAGCGCGTCGCGCTGGGTTTTGGCGACGATCGAGGCGGCGGCGATCGAATAGCTCAACGTGTCGCCCTTGACGTAAGGGGTCTGCGGTATCGCGACATCCGGGATCGTGCGCGCATCGACGAGCAGCTGCTGCGGCGGGCGCGCCAGTGCGCTGACCGCGCGCAGCATCGCGACCAAACCGGCCTGGTAGATGTTGATCCGATCGATCTCGTCGACCTGGGCGATGCCGATGCCGACGCCCGCCGCGCGCGCCCGGATCTGCTGCGCGAGCGCCTCGCGCCGCTTTTCGCCGAGCCGCTTCGAATCGTCAATGCCGACGATCTCGGTACCCGGGGCGAAGACGACCGCGGCGGCCACGACCGGCCCGGCGAGCGGCCCCATCCCGGCCTCGTCGACGCCCGCCACCTCGGTGAGCCCCGTGGCCCAAAGCGAACGCTCGAGCCGCAGCAGCGCGTCGAGCCGTGCGCGCTTGTCGCGCGCTCGCGCAGCGCCCGCGCGCGATGGCCGCCCTAGGACTGGCACGGCCCGAGGCGCCGGCCACGTGTCCTGGTCTTCATCTCGAACTTCTTGCCGTCCTGCGTGCCGCTGATCTGCATCTCGCTGTCCATCATCCCCTTGGCAAAGCGCGCGCGCCCGCGCCCTTTGAACCCCGAGGACGGGCAGGCCATCTCCCAGCTGGCGCTCTTGCCGTCACGCTCGAGCGGCGTGAGCTTGCAGTCGCTCCCCGGCGGCGCGCCGCCCATCCAGCGCGAGGGCTCGGCGAGGTCTTCGGCCTTGATGCAGTGCTTCACCGTCGCAGTCTGCGGCTGCGGCATCATGGGCGACGAGATCGTCGTGGTGAGCTCCCATTCCCCGGGCTCCATGCCGCGTTCTTGCGCGGCGGCGCCGCTGCTCAAGCCGGCAAGCAGGGCCAGGACGAGCAATCGCTTCTTCATGCAGGCACTCCTTCAGTCCGTATCGAGATGATGTGAAAGCCGGGCGAGCACGGTCTCGCGCCCGAGCAGCTCGAGCACCGCGTCGACCGACGGCGTTTGCGTGCGCCCGGTGACCAGCACGCGCACCGGCATGGCGAGCTGCGGCATCTTCAGCCCGCTCGCGGCGAGCGTCGCCTTGAGCGCCGCGCCGATGGCCGCGCGATCCCAGTGCGCGAGATCGGCAAGGCGCGCCTTGAGCGTGCGCAGCGCGGGGCGCGCGGCTTCGGTGAGATGCTCTTCCAGCAGACCCGGCGCGGGGTGCGGCTCCAGATAGAACAGCGTCGCGGCTTCCGCCAGATGCAGGATCGAGGTCGCGCGGTCCTTGAGCAGGGCGACGACCGGCACGAGCGGCGGACCATGCTCCGGCGCCGCGCCCAGGCGGCGCAGCTCGAGCTCGACCAGCGCGGCGAGGCGCGCGTCGTCTGCGTGCTTGATGTATTCGTGATTCAGCCAGTTCAGCTTGTCGGGATCGAATTGCGCCGCCGAGCGGCTGACATTTGCCAGGTCGAACCACTCGACGAGCTGCGCCATCGAGAACAGCTCGTCATCGCCATGCGACCAGCCCAGGCGCGCGAGCGAGTTGACCAGCGCTTCTGGCAGATAGCCGTCGTCGCGGTACTGGGTGACGCTCACCGCGCCGTGGCGCTTCGACAAGCGCTCGCCGTCGGCACCGAGAATCATCGGCACATGGCCGAACGCGGGCAGCTTGGAACCGAGCGCGTTGAAGATATGAATCTGCCGCGGCGTGTTGTTGACATGGTCGTCGCCGCGGATCACGTGGGTGATCTCCATGTCGAGATCGTCGACCACGACGCCGAAGTTGTAGGTCGGCACGCCGTCGGCGCGCAGGATGACCAGGTCGTCGAGCTCGGCGTTCGGGAAGCGGATCGGGCCCTTGACCAGGTCGTGCCAGCCGACCTCGCCGTCCTGCGGGGTGCGGAAGCGCACCACCGGCGGCCGGTCGGTCGGCGGCCTGAGTCCCGCCGCTTGCGCGCGCTCGGGACGCCAGCGCCCGTCATAGCGCGGCTTCTCGCCGCGCGCACGCTGTGCCTCGCGCAGCTCATCGAGCTCCTCCTTGGTCGCCCAGCAGTAGTAGGCGTGGCCTGCCGCGATCAGCCGCTCGGCCACCTCGGTATAGCGCTCGAGGCGCTTCATCTGGAAGAACGGTCCCTCGTCCCAGTCGATGGCGAGCCAGCGCAGACCCTCGAGGATCGCCTCGACCGATGCCTGGGTCGAGCGCTCGAGGTCGGTATCCTCGATGCGCAGCACGAACGCCCCGCCGTGACGCCGCGCATAGGCCCAGGAAAACAGCGCAGTGCGCGCGCCACCGATGTGCAGGTAGCCGGTCGGACTGGGCGCGAAACGGGTGCGGATCACGGGAGGTTGCGGGCGAAACGCGACGGTCTGCGTCGGGCCGCGTATTCTACCGGCGGCGTCGCCCGCGCGCGCTGCGCGGGGCTTGCGCAACCGCAGGCCCTGCGGCGTAGATTAGGGGGTCAGCTGCGCTCCCGGCGGCCAGCGCGAAATCCGGAGGAGTCCACTCGATGAACCGCAGGGCCGATCAATCCAAGGACGAACAGATCGAGACGGTCGTCGCCCTGGTGCGCAAGCGCGCGCCGAAGGGCGAGCGTGCAGAGCTCGAGGCGTTCGTGCGCCACTACTTCGGACGCGTGGCGCCCGACGATCTCCTCGCGCGCGCCGGCGAAGACCTGTTCGGTGCGGCGCTTACGCACTGGGACTTCGCACGCCAGCGTGCCAGCGGAGAAACGCGGCTGCGGGTTCTCAATCCCGACATGGACGAGCACGGCTGGCAATCGACGCATACGGTCGTCGAGATCGTCACCGATGACATGCCTTTTCTGGTCGACACCGTCACCATGGCGGTGAACCGCCTGGGCCTCACACTGCATCTGTTCATTCATCCGATCATGGACGTGGCGCGCGACGCGGCGGGCCTGCGCTGCGCGCCGGACAGGGGCACAACGCTGCGCGAGTCGCTCATGCACGTCGAGGTCGACCGGATGACCGATGCAGCAGCGCGCGAGGCACTTGGCGACGAGATCGCGCGAGCGCTCGGTGACGTACGGATCGCGGTCGGGGACTGGCAGGCCATGCGCGCGAAGGTGCGCGCGATCATCGCCCAGCTCGGCGCAGCGCCGCCGCCGATCCCCGCCGAGGAGCTTGCCGAGGGACGCGCTTTTCTCGAGTGGCTGGCCGACGACCATTTCACCTTTCTCGGCTATCGCGACCACGACCTGGTCAAGGACGCAGGCGAGGACGGTCTGCGCGTAGTTCCCGGATCGGGTCTCGGCCTGCTGCGCGCGCCGAAGGGCACGGATATTTCGGCGAGCTTTGCCGCGCTGCCGCCCAAGGTGCGCGAGCGTGCCCGCGCGCGCGAGCTGCTCGTGATCACCAAGTCGAACTCGCGCTCCACGGTGCACCGGCCGGGCTACCTCGACTACGTCGGAATCAAGCGCTTCGATGCAAGCGGCGCGGTCTGCGGCGAGCAGCGCTTCATCGGCCTTTACACCTCGACTGCCTATATGGCACTGCCGGAACAGATTCCGCTCCTGCGGCGCAAGGTCACGCAGGTGATCGCGCGCGCCGGGCTGGAGCAGAACAGCCATGCTGGCAAGGCGCTCGCCAACATTCTCGACGTCCACCCACGCGACGAGCTGATTCAGAGCGATGTCGAGGGCTTGTACCAAACCGCGATCGGCATCCTGCAGCTCGGCGAGCGCCAGCGCCTGCGTCTGTTCCTGCGGCGCGATCCCTACGAGCGCTTCGTCGCCTGCCTGGTCTACGCGCCACGCGAGCGCTACGACACGGCACTGCGCCGCGCGTGGCAAGCGATCCTCGAGAGCGCCTTTCAGGGCAGCGGCTCCGAGTTCGACGTCGCGCTGTCGGAATCGGTGCTCGCGCGGGTGCTGATCACGGTGCGGACCACGCCGGGCGCGATTCCGGAGGTCGACGCCGACGCGCTCGAGGCGCGCCTCGCGGCCGCGATGCGCCGCTGGGACGACGACCTCGCCGACGCGCTCGTCGAGGCGCGCGGCGAGGCGCAGGGTCTTGCCCTGCACGCGCGCTTCGGCGCCGCCTTTCCCTCGGCCTACCGCGACGATTTCAGCGCCCGCGCCGCGGTGCCGGACATCGCTTTGCTCGAGACCCTGTCGGCCCAGAATCCGCTCGCGCTGCGCCTGTACCGACCGCCTGAATCGGCGCACGACACGCTGCGCTTCAAACTGTTCCACTACGGCAGCGCGGTCACCCCCTCGGATTCCCTGCCGATGCTCGAGCGCATGGGCCTGCGCGTGCTCGAAGAACGCCCCTACCGCGTGGCGGCCACGGAAGGCGCGCCGCTGTGGATCCACGACTTCACGCTGCGCGTGCTCGGCGGGACTGCGGTCGAGATCGACGCGTTGGACGCGATCTTCGAGAACGCGTTTGCGCGCATCTTCGCCGGCACGCTGGAAAACGACGGCTTCAACCAGCTCGTGCTGCGCGCCCGGCTCGACGCCGACGAGGTCACCGTGCTACGGGCCTACGCGCGTTACTTGCAGCAGATCAACTTCAGCCTGTCGCAAGCCTTCATCGAGCGCACGCTCGCGCTGCATGCACCGATCGCGCGCGAACTGGTCGCGTTGTTTCGCGAGCGCTTCGATCCGCGCGGACCCGGGCGCGCGGACGGCGACGACGGCACGCAGCGTGCTGCCGACATCGAGGCCGCGATCGACGGCGTCGAACAGCTGAACGAGGACCGTGTCCTGCGCCAGTACCTGGCGCTCGTCCGCGCCACGCTGCGCACCAACTGGTTCCGCCGGGACGCCGAGGGCCGGCGCCGCCCCTTTCTGTCGTTCAAGCTCGACTCGCTCCAGGTGCCGGACCTCCCGGAGCCCAAGCCATTCGTCGAGATCTTCGTCTACTCACCGCGCTTCGAGGGCGTGCATCTGCGTGGCGGCAGGGTCGCGCGCGGCGGACTGCGCTGGTCGGACCGCCACGATGACTTCCGCACCGAGATCCTCGGCCTGGTCAAGGCGCAGATGGTGAAGAACACCGTGATTGTTCCGGTCGGCTCGAAGGGCGGCTTCGTGCTGAAAAAGGCGCCGCCGGCAAGCGAGCGCGACGCCTTTCTCGCCGAGGGCGTGGCCTGCTACCAGGATTACCTGCGCGGCCTGCTGGACATCACCGACAACCGGGTGGGCGATGCGGTCGTGCCACCGCCGGAGGTGCGTCGCCACGATGGCGACGATCCCTACCTCGTGGTGGCGGCCGACAAGGGCACTGCGACGTTTTCCGACATCGCCAACGCAATTTCCGCCGAATACGGATTCTGGCTCGGCGACGCCTTCGCCTCAGGCGGCTCGGCCGGCTACGACCACAAGAAGATGGGCATCACGGCGCGCGGCGCCTGGGAGTCGGTCAAGCGCCACTTCCGCGAGCTCGGCCTCGACACGCAGACCCAGCCGTTCAGCGTCGTCGGCATCGGCGACATGTCGGGCGATGTTTTCGGCAACGGCATGCTGCTATCGAAGTGTCTACGGCTCGTCGCTGCGTTCGACCACCGCCATGTGTTCATCGACCCCGATCCTGATCCGGCGCGCAGCTGGGAAGAGCGCAAGCGCCTGTTCGACCTGCCGCGCTCGAGCTGGGCGGATTACGCTCCCGAGTTGATCTCGCGCGGCGGCGGCGTCTGGCCGCGCAGCGTGAAGACGATCGCGCTCTCCCCCGAGGCCCGGCGCGCGCTTGCCATCGACGCGCAGCATCTGACGCCGAGCGCGCTGATCGCTGCCATCCTGCGTGCGCCGGTCGACCTGATCTACAACGGCGGGATTGGCACCTACGTTAAGGCGAGCGACGAGTCGCACGCCGAGGTCGGTGACCGTACGAATGACGCGCTGCGCGTCGATGGCGAGATGCTCCGCTGCAAGGTCTTTGCCGAAGGCGGCAACCTCGGCGTCACCCAACGCGGACGCATCGAGTTCGCGCGCGCAGGCGGCCGGATCAACAGCGACGCGATCGACAACTCGGCGGGCGTGGCGACTTCGGATCACGAGGTGAACATCAAGATCCTGCTCGGCCTGGCGATCACCGATGGCGAGCTGACGCTGAAGCAGCGTGACAAGCTGCTCGGCGAGATGACCCCGGATGTCGCCATGCTCGTTCTGCGCGACAACTACTTTCAGACCCAGTCGCTTTCGATCACGCGGCGTATGGGAGTGCGCCTGCTCGATGCGCAGACGCGTTTCATGCGCGCTCTGGAGAAAAGCGGCCGCCTGAGCCGAGCGATCGAGTTCCTGCCCGACGACGAGGAGCTCGAAGCGCGCCGCGCGCGTGGCGAGGGCCTCGCGACGCCCGAGGCGGCGGTGCTGCTCGCCTACTCCAAGCTGTGGTTGTACGACGAGCTGCTCGCATCGCCTCTGCCCGACGACCCCTGGATCGCGACCGCGCTCGCGCGCTATTTCCCGGCGCGCCTGCGCCAGAAGTTCGCCACCTACATGGCGCGTCATCCCCTGCGGCGCGAGATCATCGCGTCGCACACGCTGAACAGCATGGTCAACCGGGTCGGGAGCACTTTCGTGCACCGCTTCGTCGATTCCACGGGCGCAACTCCGGCGGCGGTGGTGCGCGCCTTTCTTCTGCAGCGCGAGATCTTCGGTCTCGTGCCGCAGTGGCAGGCGATCGAAGCGCTCGACAACCAGGTGCCCGACGAAGTGCAGGCCGAGATGCTGATCCTTGCAGGCCGGCTAATCGTGCGTGCCACAGGCTGGCTGCTGCGCTCGCCCCGGCTCGAGGAGGACATGGCCGCGACGATCGCGCACTTCCGGGAGGGTGTCGAAACCCTGCGCGCAGGCCTCGCCGGGCTGCTCGATGCCGACAGCCGCGCGCAGGTCGATGCGCTCGCCACGGGCTTCGTCGAGCGCGGGGCGCCCGAAGCGCTCGCGCGTGACGTGGCCTCGACCGAGCTGCTGTTTGCCGCGCTCGACATCGTCGAGATTTCGAGTGCGGCACGCCTGCCGGAGATGAGCGTGGCCGGGGTGTACTTCGGCCTCGCCGAGACGCTCTGCCTGCCCTGGCTACGCGCCAGCATCGGCAAGCTGCCGGGCGAGGGCCACTGGCCCGCGCTCGCGCGCGCGGCGATGCGCGATGATCTGGCCGGCCTGCAGCGCGCGCTCACCGGCCAGGTGGTCCGCGGCAGGGGCGCGGGAACCACGCCGCAGGACATGATCGCGGCCTGGCGCGAGGCACGCGCGCTTCCACTCGGCCGCGCACAGCGTCTCATCGCCGAGCTGCGCGCGGGACCGGCGCCGGACCAGTCGATGCTTTCGGTCGCGTTGCGCGAATTGCGAAATCTCGCCTAACCTTCGGCCCGCAATGGGCTACTTCCTGCAGCAGCTGATCAACGGGCTGGCGCTCGGCATGATCTACGGCCTGATCGCGATCGGCTACACGATGGTCTATGGCATCGTCGGCATGATCAACTTCGCGCACGGCGAAATCTTCATGATCGGCGCGTTCATCTCGATCATCACCTTCCTGGTGCTCGGCCTGGTCGGCGTCGGCTGGGTGCCGCTCGCCCTGCTGATCGTTCTCGTGGCGACCATGCTGCTGACCTCGGTCTACGGCTGGGCGCTCGAGCGCGTTGCCTACCGGCCGCTGCGCGGCTCGCCGCGCCTCGCCGCGCTGATCACCGCGATCGGCATGTCGATCTTCCTGCAGAACTACGTCCAGCTCCTGCAGGGCGCGCGCAACAAGCCCCTGCAGCCGGTCATCACCGGCGGCGCACGCTTTCTCGAGGGCGGCGATTTCACCGTCACGCTCAGCTACCTGCAGATGCTGATCATCCTGGTCACCATCGGCTTGATGGTCGGGTTCACGATGCTCATCAACCGCACCGCGCTCGGCCGGGCGCAGCGCGCCTGCCAGCAGGACCTCGGCATGGCGGCGCTCGTGGGCATCGACGTCGACCGCACGATCTCGCTGACCTTCGTGATGGGGGCGAGCCTCGCCTCGGTTGCAGGCCTGATGTTCCTGCTCAACTACGGGGTGATTGACTTCTACATCGGCTTTCTCGCCGGCGTGAAGGCGTTCACCGCCGCGGTGCTCGGCGGCATCGGCTCGGTGCCGGGGGCAATGCTCGGCGGCCTGCTGATCGGCCTGATCGAGGCGTTCTGGTCCGCGTATTTCACGGTCGAGTACAAGGACGTCGCGGCGTTCGCGATCCTGGTGCTCGTGCTCATCTTCCGACCGACCGGGTTGCTCGGCAAGCCGGAGGTTGAAAAGGTCTGATGCACGCGAACCACGCCCGCACGCCCTTCGACCTCGGCGCCGCGCTGAAGGACGCCGGGCTGGTCGCCGGCATCGTCGTGCTGCTCACGGTCGCGCTGGTCGGCGCGCGCGTGCAGGACATCTCGAGCGGCCCGCCGGTTGTGTTCCGTTTCGACGACGTGATCGCAGCGGCGCTGCTCGCCTTCGTCGGGCGCTTCGCGATCGCCCTGTTGCGCGGGGGCCGCCCGCGCCCGGTGCTGATTGCCGCGCTCGCGTTCGCGCTCGGGCTCAGCGCGATCCTCGTGCACGGGGTCACCTCGGCCGGCCCTGGACTCACGCGCCTGCTGCCGTTCGCGAGCCCGGTGATCAATTGGGTGATCGCGATCGCGGCCTGGATCCTGAGCGCACGCGCCGCCTGGCTGCAGTGGCATGCGACGAGCACGCTCGACGCCGAGGCACGCGAGGCGCGCGAGGCGCGCATGGACCGGCTCGGCGCAATGGTGCAGACCTGGGCACGCTTCTTCGGGCCGCTGCTGCTCGGCGTCGCGGTGGTGCTGCCCTTCCTGCCCGGGATCGATCGGCGCCTGCTCGACATCGCGATCCTGGTGGTCACCTACATCATGCTCGGCTGGGGGCTGAACATCGTCGTCGGCCTCGCGGGACTGCTCGACCTGGGCTACGTCGCGTTCTATGCGGTGGGGGCCTACAGCTACGCGCTGCTCGCGCTGTATTTCGACCTCGGTTTCTGGACCTGCCTGCCGTTCGCCGGAATCATGGCCGCCTTCGCCGGCATCCTGCTCGGTTTCCCGGTGCTGCGCCTGCGCGGCGACTATCTGGCGATCGTGACGCTCGGCTTCGGCGAGATGATCCGCATCATCCTGCTGAACTGGTACACCTTCACCAACGGCCCGGACGGGCTCTCGGGCATTCCGCGCCCGACCCTGTTCGGCCTGCCGTTCACCGCCAACCCGCCGGAAGGCCAGGCATCGTTCCACAGCTTCTTCGGGCTCGAGTACTCACCGCTCGACCGCATCGTGTTCTTGTACTACGTCATTCTCGGGCTCGCGCTGGTCACCAACCTGTTCACCCTGCGCATCCGCAAGCTTCCGGTGGGACGCGCCTGGGAGGCGCTGCGCGAGGACGAGATCGCCTGTCGCAGCCTGGGCGTGCACCCGCGCAATACCAAGCTCACCGCGTTCGCGATCGGGGCCATGTTCGGCGGCTTCGGCGGCTCGTTCTTCGCCACCCGGCAGGGCTTCGTCAGCCCGGAGAGCTTCACCTTCATCGAATCGGCGATGATTCTCGCGATCGTGGTGCTCGGCGGCATGGGCAGCCAGATCGGCGTCGTGTTTGCCGCGATCCTGCTGATCGGCCTGCCCGAAGTGTTCCGCGAGCTGAACCAGTACCGCATGCTCGCCTTCGGTCTGGCAATGGTCGCCATCATGGTCTGGCGCCCGCGCGGCCTGCTCGCGCATCGCGAGCCGACGGTACGCCTCGCCGACCACGCCCCGGGCGCCGCCGATGCCGCTCCCGAGATGCGCACATGAGCCCGCCGCAGCCCGCGCTGCTCACGGTCGAGCACCTGACGATGCGATTCGGCGGTCTGGTGGCGATCGACGACGTCTCGTTCGAAGCGCCGCGCGCGAAGATCACTGCGATCATCGGGCCTAACGGCGCCGGCAAGACCACGGTCTTCAACTGCCTCACCGGCTTTTACAAGCCGACCGCGGGCCGGCTCGCGCTGCGCCACCCGCAGCGCGGCGAGTGCCTGCTCGAGCGCATGGAAGGGCACGCGATTCCAGCGACTGCGGGTGTCGCGCGCACTTTCCAGAACATCCGCCTGTTTCCCGGCATGTCGGTGCTCGAGAACCTGCTTATCGCGCAGCACAACGTGTTGATGCGCGCCTCGGGCTACACGATCGGAGCCCTGCTCGGCCTGGGCCGCTACGCGGCGGCAGAACAGCGCGCGATCAAACGCGCGCGCTACTGGCTCGATCGCGTCGGGCTCGTCGATCGGGCCGACTGGAACGCGGGCAATCTGCCCTACGGCGACCAGCGCCGCCTCGAGATCGTGCGCGCGATGTGCATCGAGCCGGTACTGCTCTGCCTCGACGAGCCGGCGGCCGGTCTCAATCCGCGCGAATCCGCCGAGCTGAACGCGCTGCTCAGCTTCATCCGCGATGAGCACAAGGTGACGCTGCTGCTCATCGAGCACGACATGAGCGTAGTGATGGAGATTTCCGACCATGTCGTGGTGCTGGATTACGGGCGCAAGATCGCGGACGGCACGCCCGATGCGATCCGCAATGACCCGGCGGTGATCCGCGCCTATCTCGGCGAGCCGGAAGAGGAGGCGCGGCCGTGAGCGTGCTTCGCGTCGAGAACCTGCATGCCGGCTATGGCCACATCGAAGCCCTGCACGGCGTCGACGTCGAGGTCGCGGAGGGCGAGATCGTTGCCCTGATCGGTGCGAACGGCGCCGGCAAATCGACGCTGCTGATGTCGATCTGCGGTAATCCGCGCGCCCGTCAGGGCCGCATCGAGTTTCTCGGCGAGGACATCACCCGGCTGCCGACCCATGCCATCGTGCGGCGCGGGCTCGCACAGTCGCCCGAGGGGCGGCGCATCTTCCCGTTCATGACGGTGCTCGAGAACCTGCAGATGGGCGCGGTCACCACGCAGGTGCAGCACTTCGACGAGGACCTTGAGCGCGTCTTTACGCTCTACCCGATTCTGCGCGAGCGCCGCCAGCAGCGCGCCGGCACACTCTCGGGCGGTGAGCAGCAGATGCTCGCCATCGGGCGCGCGCTGATGAGCCGGCCCAGACTGCTGCTGCTCGATGAGCCCTCGCTCGGCCTCGCCCCGCTGCTCGTGCGCCAGATCTTCAGCGTGATTCGCGAGATCAACGAGCGCGATCGGGTCACTGTGTTCCTCGTCGAGCAGAACGCCTACCATGCCCTGCGCCTCGCGCACCGCGGCTACGTCATGGCGAACGGCAAAATCGTGCTCTCCGGCGAGGGCCGCGAGCTGCTCGAGAACGAAGAGATCCGCAAGGCCTACCTGGAGGGCGGTCGCTGATGGAGGCGCTGCTCGGCAGCGGACTCGGGGTATTCATCGGCGTGACGCTTTGCGTCATGGGATTTGCCGCGTACATGACCGGACAGGCGGTCGCGAGCACCTGGAAGCCGTTCTGGCATGCGATTGCCTACGCGCTGCTGCTCGGCTTGGTCGATCGTTTCCTGGTGTATGCACTGTTCGAGGGCGAGCTCTTGTCGCTCGCGGGCTACGTGCTCGACACCGCGGCACTGGTCGCGATCGCACTCCTCGCGTTCCGCATCGCGCAGGTGCGCAAGATGGTGCAGCAATACCCGTGGCTCTATGCGCGCAGCGGACCGTTTTCCTGGCGCGAAAAGTCGCCGCCCGGCGGCACGCCGTCCTGAGCACGGCACGCGGCTGTGATAGAGTAGCCCGGCCTTTTTTGGAGGAGGCAGCAATGCTGAACAATCTCAAATTCAAGATCGCCGCCGCTGTGGTGCTGACCGGCTTCGGCAGCGCGGCCTGGGCGGACATCATCATCGCCACCGCCGGCCCGATGACCGGCCAGTACGCGTCGTTCGGTGAGCAGATGCGGCGTGGCGCCGAAATGGCGGTCGCCGATCTGAACGCCAAGGGCGGCGTCATGGGGCAGAAGCTGGTTCTCAAGATCGGCGACGATGCCTGCGATCCGAAGCAGGCGGTCGCGGTGGCGAACAAGTTTGTCAGCGAAAAGGTCGTCTTTGTCGCCGGGCATTTCTGCTCGGGCTCGTCGATCCCGGCGTCGAAGGTGTACACCGAGGAAGGCATCCTGCAGATCTCGCCGGCCTCGACCAATCCGAAGCTGACCGAGGAAGGCGGGCCGAACGTGTTCCGCACCTGCGGGCGCGACGACCAGCAGGGCACCGTAGCCGGCAACTATCTCGCCGATCATTTCAAGGGCAAGAAGATCGCGATCATTCAGGACAAGACCGCGTACGGTAAA
Organism: Betaproteobacteria bacterium; assembly: GCA_022340705.1. Lineage (GTDB taxonomy): Bacteria > Pseudomonadota > Gammaproteobacteria > Burkholderiales > SG8-39 > SG8-39. The sequence continues at coordinate 10,122 of JAJDNJ010000039.1, read as the reverse complement.
GGCCTCGCCGACGAGACCAAGAAGCAGCTCAACAAGCGCGGCATCAAGGAGACGATGTACGAGGCCTACACGGCGGGCGAGAAGGACTACTCGGCGCTCGTGTCCAAAATGAAGAACGCCGGGATCGACGTCGTCTACGTGGGCGGCTACCACACCGAGGCCGGCCTGATGATCCGGCAGGCGCGCGAGCAGGGCTACAACGTGCAGCTCGTCTCGGGCGACGCCCTGGTGACCGACGAGTACTGGAAGATCACCGGCAAGGCCGGCCAGGGCACGCTGATGACTTTCAGCCCCGACCCGCGCAAGAACCCGGCCGCGGCGGCCGTGGTGCAGAAGTTCCGCGCGCAGAAATACGAGCCCGAGGGTTACACGCTGTACACCTACGGCGCGATCCAGGCCTGGGCGGAAGCGGCGACCAAGGCGAAGTCGACGAACTGGAAGAAGGTCGCGGATGCATTGCATAAGAACAAGTTCAACACCGTGCTCGGCAAGATCGGTTTCGACAAGAAGGGCGACGTGACCGCGCCGGGCTACGTGTTCTACGTCTGGAAGGACGGCAAGTACGACTACGCGAAGTAGTCGCACCGTTCATTTCGCGAAGGCCCGACGGATTTCCCGCCGGGCCTTTTTTCTTGCGGCGCGCGGCCGCGATCAGCCGAACAAGGTCAGCACGCCGGTGTAGCCGTACAGGCGGTCGTGCGAGATCTCGCCGCTGCAGAAAAAGCCGACCAGCGGCACCTCGCCGAGCACCTCGCGCACGATGCCGAGCTCGGCACCGCGTTCACCGAACATGTGCTCGCCGCGTCCGACGCAGGAGAAGTACAGCGCGCCGCGCGGCTCGGGCACGTCGGACTTGAGCGCTTCCGCCATGCGCACCAGATCCGAGCGTGCGCTCTGCGCATCGCGCTTGCAGAAAATCAGCTCGGCGCCTGTCTCAACCATGTCGCCGATCGCGATCAGTCCGTTGCGCGGATCGATGCCGACGAGGTTGCGCACCAGATAGTCGCCCGTGTCGGAGCCGGCGACCGGCAGTCCGACCTGGATGAACTGTGCGGCACGGCGCAGGTCGCGCGCCAGCACTTCGCCGATCGCGGCCTTCATGACCTCGAGCGCGGGACGCCCGTCGAGCGTCGCGATCACGTTCGCCTCGCCGGCAGTGACGCGATAGCGCCCGGGCAGCGCGGCGTAGCCCTGCGTGACGCGGGTGCGCAGGCCCACCGACGAAGCGAGCAGCGCGCCCGACAGGCCGCCGGCGAGCACGTCGTTCGCCACCTGGACGGTTTTGCCGCGCGCGCTCGACAGTCCGCCGACAAGGTAGCCACTTTCCACCTTGGTCGACATGTCGGCAATCAGCCCGGCCACATCGGGCGTGCTCGGGTCGGCGTGGATCACGCCGAAGCACGCTTCCCTGTCGCGCTGCGGCGCGCTGCGGCCGGAAAACACCTGATAGGCGTCCTGCGGAAAGTCGGCGACCATCACTGCGAGCGCAGGCTCGTCCAGGTATTCCGTGCCGGTGGCGAGAACGCCGACGCCGACCGTGCCGATCCAGTCCTGCACCCCGCTGCGTTCCCGCAGCAGGGCGACGATCGCGGCAGCGTCTGCCGCGAGCGGCTCGGTGAAATACACGAAGCCGAGGCCGCTGCCGATCGGGCCGAGACGATCGGCGCAGGCTTCGGCGCAGTCGCGCCACCCGGCACCGCGGGCATGGGCATACGCAAACGCCTTCATCGCCTTCTCCATTCGACGCAAGCCTCTCAATCAAACCCTACTGTACCTGCTTGTTTGCGCGGCTCGCGCCAGCATGCAACAGTGTCGCCCAGCCACAACTTCCGGGAACCGCCATGAAACGCTGCATCCTCGCCGTCATCGTCGCCCTGCTCGCCGCCACTGCCGCGCCGGCGCTTGCCGGCCCGCCGAATCGCTACTTCCTCGTGCGCGATACACAGCGCAGCCCGCAGGACATTGTGTCCGCGGTCAAGGCCTACGTTGAGAAGCAGGGCTGGGTCTACGTCAACGACGCGGAATTGAAAGGCGTCGTGTTCGTCAAGTTCTGCGTGCCCGCGCTGGCGAAAGACATTTTCGCTGCCGGCGACCATATCGCCGCGCTGCTGCCCTGCGGCTCGATGGCGGTCTACGAGAAAAACGGCAAGACGCAGATCTCGATGCTGCACCCCGACTACATGAACGCCCTCTACCCCGACCCCAACCTGGCGCGCGCTGCCGAGAAAGGCCTGCCGATGTTCCAGGCGCTGCTCGACGCGGTTACGCGCTAGCTGCGCCGGCCTCGAAGCGACGACGGTAGACCACGTAGTACAACACCGGAATCACGACGAGGGTCAGCACGGTCGACACCAGGATTCCGAAGATCAGCGAGATCGCCAGGCCGTTGAAGATCGGATCGTCGAGGATGAACAGCGCGCCGAGCATCGCCGCCACCGCGGTGAGCGCGATCGGCTTGGCACGCGCGGCGGCCGAGGCAATGATCGCGTCGCGAAACCGCATGCCTTCGTCCACCTTGAGATTGACGAAGTCGACGAGCAGGATCGAGTTGCGCACGATGATCCCGGCGAGCGCGATCATGCCGATCATCGAGGTCGCGGTGAAGTTCGCCCCGAGCAGCGCGTGGCCGGGCATCACGCCGATGACCGTCAGCGGGATCGGCGCCATGATGATGAGCGGCACTATGTATGAGCGGAACTCGGCCACCACGAGGAAATAGATCAGAATCAGGCCCACGGCGTAGGCGATGCCCATGTCGCGGAAGGTCTCGTAGGTCACCTGCCACTCGCCGTCCCACTTGATCGCGAACTGGCGGTAGGGATCCCCCGGCTGGCGGATGAAGTACTCGCCGAGCGTGCCCCCGTCGGCGAGCGGCTTGCCGACGATCTTGTCGCGCGCTGCGAACATGCCGTAGAGCGGGCTGTCGATCGGTCCGGCCTGGTCTCCGATCACGTAGACCACCGGCAGCAGATCCTTATGGTAGAGCGGCCGGTCGCGCAGGTTCTCAATCGGCGTCACCACTTCGGACAGCGGCACGAGCGCGCCGGCCGGCGTGCGGATCGTGAGCTTGAGAAACTCGTCGAGCGCACCGCGCGCCTCATCCGGCAGGGTCACCCGAATCGGAACCTCGTACTTGGAATGCCCGTCGTGCAGCGGCGTGACATTGCTGCCCGCGAGCCCCATGCGCATCGTCTCGACCACATCGCGCCGGGTCACGCCCAGCGCAGCAGCCTTCGATTGGTCGACGCGCACCACGATGCGCGGCGCGCTGTCCTCGACCGAGTCGTCGATGCCGACAATGTCCGGAGTCGCGGCGAGCGCCGCGCGCACCTGCTTCGCCACCCGGATCCGGCCGGCTTCGTCGGGGCCGTAGACCTCGGCGACGATCGGCGAGAGCACCGGCGGCCCGGGCGGCACCTCGACCACCTTGACGCGTGCGTTCCAGCGCCGCGCAACCGCCTCGAGCGCCGGACGCACGGCCTGCGCGATTTCGTGGCTCTGGCGCGAGCGCTCGGCCTTGTCGATCAGATTGACCTGCAGGTCACCCATCTCCGAATCCGTGCGCAGGTAGTACTGGCGCACCAGCCCGTTGAAGTTGATCGGCGCGGACAGCCCCGCGTAGGCCTGGTAGTCGGTCACCTCGTCGACCGTGGCGAGCACCGCGCCCATCTCATGCAGCACCGCGGCAGTATCCTCCACGGGGGTACCGGCGGGCATGTCGACCACGACCTGGAACTCCGACTTGTTGTCGAACGGCAGCATCTTGAGCACCACGAGCTTCGCACCGGCGAGCGACACCGAGCCCGCGATGAGCGCGAGCACCACCACCGCGAGCAGCCGCCGGTTGCGCGTCGCGCGCCTGGCGGTCACGAAGGGACCAAGCACTGTGCCAAAGAAACGCTCCAGGCGCCCGCCCGGTGCATCCGCATGGGCGGCGTGCGCGACCGGCTTGAGCAGCCGGAGCGCGAGCCAGGGCGTGACGATGAAGGCGATCGCGAGCGAGATCAGCATGCCCATGCTCGCGTTGATCGGGATCGGGCTCATGTACGGCCCCATCAGCCCCGTGACGAAGGCCATCGGCAGCAGCGCGGCGATCACGGTGAGCGTGGCGACGATCGTCGGGTTGCCGACCTCGTCCACCGCGAGGGGAATCACCTCGGCGAGCGGCTTGCGCTCGAGCGCCATGCGGCGATGGATGTTCTCCACCACCACGATCGCGTCGTCGACCAGAATGCCGATCGAGAAGATCAGCGCAAACAGCGAAACCCGGTTCAGCGTGAACCCCCAGGCCCACGAGGCGAACAGCGTCGTCGCCAGCGTGAGCAGGACGGCAACGCCGACGATCAGCGCCTCGCGCCGGCCGAGCGTCGCAAACACCAGCACCACCACCGACAGCGTCGCGAAGGCGAGCTTCTGGATCAGCTTCATCGCCTTGTCGTTCGCGGTCACGCCGTAGTTGCGCGTCACGTTGACGTGCACGTCGCTCGGAATCACCGTGCCGCGCAGCTGTTCGATGCGCTCGATCAGCCGCTCGGCCACCACGACCGCGTTTTCGCCCGCCTTCTTGGTGACCTGGATGGTGACCGCAGGCAGCTCGACGCCCCTCCCCTGCCCGGCCAGCCCCTTCTTCGCCGCGGCCGGCCCCAGTCCGGTCCAGACGTAGCGCTGCGGCGACTGCGGTCCGTCGACCACGGTCGCGACTTCGCCGAGATAGACCGGACGCTGGTCGATTACGCCGACCACCAGCTGGCGCACCTCGTCCGCGGACGCTAGGAAGTTGCCCGTTTCGACGACGATCTCACGGTTGTCGCGCAGCAGCCGTCCCGCCGGGAGCGCGACGCTCGCCAGCTGCAGTGCATTGCGCACGTCGAGCGCGCTGACCTTGTGCGCGCTCATGCGGTCGGGGTCGAGCAGCACGCGCACCGCGCGCCCAGGCCCGCCCAGGGTCTGCACCTCGCGCGTGCCCGGCACGCGCTTGAGCTCGATCTCGGCGGCGTGCGCCACGCGCTCGAGCTCGAAGGCGCCCGTCTGCGGGTTGCTGCTCGAGAGCGTGAGCGCGACGACCGGCACGTCGTCGATCCCCTTGGGCTTGACGATCGGCTCGAGGATGCCGATGTCGGGCGAGATCCAGTCGCGGTGCGACTGGATCGTGTTGTACAGGCGCACGAGGGCCTCGGTGCGCGGCACGCCGACCTCGAACTGCACCGTCAGCACCGCGAGCCCCGGCCGGGAGACCGAAAAGACGTGCTCGACCCCGCGCATCTCCGCGAGCACCTGCTCGGCGGGCGTGGCGACTAGCGCCTCCACGTCGCGTGCCGATGCGCCCGGAAACGGCACCAGCACGTTGGCCATCGTCACATTGATCTGCGGCTCCTCCTCGCGCGGCGTGACGCCGACCGCGAACAGGCCGAGCAGGAACGCGACCAGCGCGATCAGCGGGGTGAGCTGCGAGGTCTGGAAAAAGTGCGCGATGCGGCCCGAGACACCCACGGCGAACGTCCTTCGTGCCTAGCGCGCGCCGCGCTCGGCGGCGGCGCCGGTCTGCATGCCGGCCTTGATCGGCTCGAGCGCGACGCGCTCGCCCGCGCGCAGGCCGGCGAGCACTTCCACCGCATTCTCATCGCCCGCGCTGCCCACCCGGATCTGACGCAGCTGCGGCCGGCCGTCCGCGCCGATCACGTACACCGCGGTAAGCTCGCTGCGGCGGAACACCGCCGCGCGCGGCACCAGCAGACGCGGCGCCTTGCCGGTGACGAAATGCGCCACCGCATAGACGCCGGGGTAGATCCCGCGCACGTCTTCCGGCAGGTCGAGACGCACGCGCGTGGTCTGCGTGCGTGGGTCGGTGGTCGGCAGTACCGTGATGCTCTTCACGTCGAACCACCGGCCGAGCGACGGAACCTCGATGCGTGCACGCCCGATCGCGCGTACCGCGCCGATCTGCGTCGCGGGCACGTCGGCCACCGCACGCAGGGTCGAGGGATCGAAACCGGTCATCAGCGGCTTGCCCGGGGTGGCCATCTCGCCCAGCTCGACATGACGCGCGGAGACGACCCCGCTATAGGGCGCGACGACCGTGGCGAAGCTCTTTTCGGTCGCCGCGGCTGCGGCGCCGGCGAGCAGCGCGCTCACCCGCGCCTGCGCGGCGCGGTATTCGGACTCGGCGCGGTCGAGGGCCGAGCGGCTGACGAATTTCTGCGCGAGCAGCTGCTTGGTGCGCTCGTAGGTGGCACGCGCGTTGGCCAATGCGGCCTGCGCTTCGCTCACCTGTGCGGCGCTTGCCGCCGCCGCTTGGCCGACCTGGCGCTCGTCGATGCGCACGATCACGTCGCCCTTCTTGACGTAATCGCCGACGTCGAAACGGATATCGACGATGCGACCCTGGATCTGTGCGGCCACCGTCGACTGGCGCACCGCCTCGATCACCGCATCCGAGGAATAGGTCAGCTCGACCTCGCGCAGCTCGACCGGTGCGCTCTTCAGGTCCGCCGCGCCGGCGGCACCGGAGGCGAGGAACAACGCGGCGGTCAGGACGATGGCTCGCACGCGGACCTCAGGGATGCTGCGCGATCCAGCGCCGCAAGCCGGCGGCGTCCAGCGCCCCGGAAACACGGTCGGTCTCGCGCCCGTCCTTGAACAGGATCAGGGTCGGGATGCTGCGGATCCCCATGCGCGCGGCGAGCCCCTGCGCGGCATCGGTATCGACCTTCGCGAAGCGCAGCTGCGTCGCGAGTTCGCCCGCGACGCGCGCAAACGCCGGCGCCATGGCGCGGCAGGGGCCACACCAGGACGCCCAGAAATCGACCAGCACCGGGAGCTGCGTGCGTCCGACGTAGGCGTCGAAAGACGCCTCGTCGAGCGCCACCGGCGCCGCGTCGGCGAGCGCGGTTGCGCACTTGCCGCACTTGGGGCCGTCGCCCAGCCGTTCCGCCGGCACGCGATTCGGCGTGAGGCAGTTCGGACAGGCGAGCTGCACCGTGTCCTGCGTGGCCGTGGTCATGGCATCAGGCGTGCGCGACGTCGCCACTCTTCATGCCGAGCTTGCGCAGGAAGGTGATCATCGGGCACCAGTTGGTGAAGCCGCTCTGGAACAGGTTCAGGCCGACGAAGGCGGTGAACCACAGGACATGCTTGCTGAGGAAGATCGGGCTGCCCTCGACGCCGAGCGCGAGCGAAAGCAGGACGAAGGCGCCGGCGATGATGCGAAGGGTGCGTTCAATGGTCATTGCGGTCTCCTGAGGGGTTTGGGAACAGGCCGGCGCAATATACCCTGGGGGGTATGGTATGTCAAGCCCCGTCCCCTTGCCTTCCTATACCCCGTAGGGTATAAAGACCGCAGCCCATTCGCGCGCCGGTCGCGCCGGAGCACAGCCCATGTCGGTCATCCGCGAACCCAAACACAAGCAGGACCTCATCATGCGCCTGAAGCGCATCGAGGGCCAGTTGCGCGGCATCCAGTCGATGATCGAATCGGACGCCGAGTGCGAGCGCGTGACCCAGCAGCTCTCGGCCGCGCGCCGCGCGCTCGACAAGGCGTTCTACAACGTGCTCGCCTGCGCGTTGCAGTCCGAGGTCGCCGGCGGCCCCGCGGGCAAGGCAGCGGTGAACGACCGCGTCAAGCAGGCCGCCGCGCTGCTCGCCAAGTTCGGCTGAGCGCGCCGCGATGTGCGAGCTGTTCGCCATGTCTGCGCGGCGACCGGCCACCGTGCGCCTGTCGCTCGAAGCGTTTTCCGCCCATGGCGGGCTGTCCGGTCCGCACAAGGATGGCTGGGGAATCGCCTGGTACGAGGACGGCGACCTCAGGCTGGTGAAGGAGAACGTCTCGGCGAGCCACAGTGCCTGCCTGCGCTTTATCCAGGCCACTCCACCGCAAAGCCGCACGGTGCTGAGCCACATCCGCAGGGCGACGCAAGGCCGCCCGCGGCTCGCGAACTGCCAGCCCTTCCAGCGCGAGTTGGGTGGCCGCGTCCACGCCTTCGCGCATAACGGAGATCTCGACGCCACGCGCCTGCGCGCCCTGCAGGCGATCGAGTCGTTCCAGCCGGTGGGCGACACCGACTCGGAGATCGCGTTCTGCGCGCTGCTCGAACGCATGCGCGTCGCCTGGCGTGCGAGCGCCGGGCGCCCGCCGCTCGAAACGCGGCTCGAAGTGGTGCACGCCTTCGCGCTCGCGCTCCAGCCGCTCGGGCCGGCCAATTTCCTCTACGCCGACGGCGACGCGCTGTTCGTACATGGCCATCGCCGCACCCAGAATGACGGCCGCATGGCCCCGCCCGGGCTGCATCGCCTGTCGCGCCGCTGCGCGGGCGAGCCGGCGAGCTTCGACGTTCCCGGGCTCTCGGTCGAGCATGAAGGCGACGGCGAGCAGGAGGTGACGCTGATCGCGAGCGTGCCGCTGTCCCCCGAATCGGGCTGGCATCCGCTTGCCGAAGGCGAGGTACTCGCGCTGCGCGACGGCGTCATCGTCGCGCGCGCCTAGCGCCTCGGTTGCCACTTGCGCGCCGCGCCGCGTAAAATCCGCCCCTCTTCCGGGTGGTTAGCTCAGCGGTAGAGCACTGCCTTCACACGGCAGGGGCCACTGGTTCGATCCCAGTACCACCCACCATAGTTTCAATAAGTTACCGTGACGCCGGCACGCACGGGATGAAAAAAGTACGAAAACGTTTCTCCGCCGGACCAACCCATACCGGCTGAGCGTCCGCGAGCACTGGCCGTCTTGTTTTTGTGGGCTTGCCCCCCACTCGCTACTCGCTGGCGTCCCACCCTCCTCCGCACGCCATGACACGCACGTGCAGGCAAGGATGCCACCTTCTCCTGCGTCTACAGTTGGACGGTAGCGATCAAAAAACTTTCTAATCTACGGGCTCGAAGACGATAGGAATCCATGGCGGACCATTTCTTAGCAAGAGTCTGCGGCTGGCAGTACTGCAGGTCGTCCAACGTGCTAACGACCATGAACATGGTGCCCGAACCGCTCGATTCGCACGATTCAACAATGTCGCCGACGCGCAGCGAGGTGTTTACCCCTGCGCCAATGGCAACGACGCGAACTTGCTCGGCTTCCTCTCCGCTAAAAGTTATTCCCCATACGTTTCTTCGGCTAGAGCCATCAGCATTTTTTGCTAGGAGCCGAACGTGATAACTACCCGATGCAGAAATGGAACTTGCATCCCATACTCGCTGTGGGTCACCAGTTCCGGCACAGCCTGCTACGAAGAGGAACAGCGCAAGCACAGCTGCCTGCGCACTGATAGCTAGGGTGGAAATTTGTCTAGGCATACTAGCTCCTCGGCTACTTACTGCGTCGCCACTCCCACGCAGGCAGTGCGTTTGAGTCGTGCCATAGGCTCCGTCGATTAAAGCGTGTCTCGCGCTCGGATTTTTCGTAGTCTTGACGATCTTTAGCAGATTGCCCGTGCGCGTACCTGCGGTATCCCTATGCGAGGCTGTCGTAGATTTGTCTTAGCCCTACGTCCTGTCCGCCGACATAGACCTCGACGACCTTGCAGCGCAGTTCGTCGGCAAACGCGCCCTTCGGCGCACCCTGACCTGGTGCCACCATGGGAGTGGCGTCGCGAGAGACCCGGGTCAAATCAGTGATGGACGAGCTGCTGTTCCGCATCGCGTTCGTGACCGTGCTGGTCGCGTTCATCGCTGTGGTTTTCGTCATCGTCGAACGGCTCACCCCTACCTCGAGGTTGGTGGGTTTCGATCGGATCGTCATTCAAGGGACTGTCGTTGCGGTTGCGGACGGCAACACGCTTACGCTTCGGGTCGCTCACGAATCTAGACGAAAGATCAGAATCGCCGGGATCGATGCGCCGAAAAGAGACCAGCCCTTCGGGAACCGTGCCCGGCGCAACCTCGCCCGTTTGGCCTACGGGAAAACGGCCCGTGCCGAGGGTTTCAAAGTAGATCGCGATGGAAGCGACGTCTGCACGGTCAACATCGACGGACAGGACGTCGGACTGAGACAGATCCGCGTCGGGTTCGCATGGTGGTACCGCAAGTACGCCGACGAGCAGTCGCTCGAAGATCGACAGCGGTACGAATTCGCTGAAAATGAAGCGCGGCGGCGCCGATGGGGGTTTTGGGCGGACGCGAGTCCGGTGCCCCCTTGGG